>CAIPBM010000028.1 GCA_903863295.1 uncultured Verrucomicrobiota bacterium
CTTCCAAAACGTCGTGCGCCTCATAGTAAAGCTGGGCGTTGAAGCACTGGAAAAAGCCGACGTAATGGCGGTCAAAGCCGGGGATTTCGTCCAGCGTCGCCAGCAAAGCGTCGATCTTGGGCGTCTTGTGGGTCATCAGCTATCTATTCCCCATGTGATGAATCGTGCAAGGGGGCGGCTGAAAATGGCGAGTAATGGTGCCAACAGCAAGCATGCCATCATCCGGTACCGAATCGCATCGCGCAAATGGTCGTCGAGGACGTTGAGAGATTGAGCATATTCCAAGGGAATGGTCTGGAAGACTCTTCCCCTGTCTCCTTCCGAGATAATAAGGCCCAATTTTTGTTGTTGATCATATGCCGCAATCACCTGACGGTCATGCATCGCGAGCATGCCTTTCCATAATAGAAAAATGGCCAGTAGCCTCAAGGCAAGGGCTACGAGGGAGGAGAGTTTCATCTCTTCCATGCTTCCCGATATTGACCTCGAGTCAAGTCCACCGGTCAATCATACTTCGATGAAGCATTCAGGAGATGTCCTTCTGGCAGGTAGACAGGCAGCAGAGCGAGCACTTGTACCGATATCGGCGGCATCCCATTGAGCCGTCCATAGGCGAAGATCCGGCGGTGACCGATGAAGCGTTCACCCGACTCACCCAGAATCCCGGTTGGAGGTCGATCCGGAATCGGATAAAACCCCACGCCGCCCATCGTTCCATCCATCTGCCGGCCTTCTCCCTGGGCGCCGACCATGACGTGGTTTCCGCAATAAATCATCACATGGCAAATCAGGGAATTCCTCGCCAACGGTTGAGGCCCGGCAAAGAAAATCAGATCGCCCGGCTGGAGGGTGGCCGGGGTCCAATTCGACGTGGCATCCCAGACCTGACCATGATCCCGGCAATACTCAAGCTGCCGATCCGCCTCGTCAGGAAGTTCGATGCCGGATGCTTCATGGATCACGTATTTAACAAAGCCTGAGCAATCCAGGCCTCCCCGGGCTGGATCCTCCGAGCCATAGATATAGCCCAAATGTTGGTGAGCCAGTCGATTCGCCACGGTCAGGACATCCTCCGCCCGCAACAGTGGCGCGGCAGCAACCAGCGACAGATAAAACGCGAACCGAACCACCCTCATGCCCAACCTGCCAGACACTATTTGACCACGTTTCTCTCACGGAGGAAGACTTCGAGCTCCTCGGCGCCAAAGTCGGCCAGGATTTCCGTGCCCCAACGCATGGTGGGGGCTTTGGTCTGACCGGAAAGGCGTTTCATTTCCTCAAAGGCGGTGGAATCGGCGAGAACATCAGCCTTGCCATAGGCGATGCCTTGTTCATGTAAATACTCTTCGGCTTCGTCACACCAGGGACAGCCGGATTTAACGTAAAGAAAAGGACGGGGTGTGGCCATGATGGCAAATTACGCGCGTCGCGCGATTTGTCGCGCGGAAAATGGCATGAGATAGGCCATTCATGCACAAGGTCTTTCCGTGCAAATAGATGCCATGGATGGCGATGAACGCGTAGGGCACCAGGTCCTCGCCCAGGGACATCCGCGACACGACCCGAAACGCCACCACGAGTCCCAAGCCAACTTGTCGCACGGATGCGCTTGCAATGAGGGCCAGAGAGGCTTTGATCAGATGCATGTCGAAAGATCGCGCTACCGCAGCCATTTCTTACAAATCCCGGGTCTTGATTGCACCGGATAAATTCAAGGGAACCCTCTCTTCCGAGGCAGCGGCGCTGGCCATCGAAAAGGGGCTGCGCCGGGCTTGGCCGGAGGTGAAAACGACCCGCCTCATGCTCACCGATGGCGGGGAGGGGTTCATGGAATTGATGGTTCGCCAGACCCAGGGTCGCTTTCGCGGGATTCGGACGGTTGATGCGGTGCTTCGCCCGTGCCGGGCTCAATGGGGTGTGCTCGGAAATGGGCGCACCGCGGTCGTCGGGCTGACCAGCGCTTCCGGGATCGCCCAGTTGCCGGCCAACCTCCGCAATCCGGAAGAGACCAGCAACCTTGGCACGGGCCGGTTGCTCTCCCTGGCGGAAAGAGAGGGCTTCGAAGAAATCCTGGTCGGGTTGGGCGGCAGCGCAACGACGGAGGGAGGGATCACGCTCGCCGCGGCGATTGGTTACCGATTTCTGGACGAGGCCGGAAACAGCATTCCGCTAAATGGTGGAGGCCTGGCGAAGCTGGCGAAGATCATCCCACCCGCGACCCTGCCCAAAGCCCGGTTTATCGTGGCGACCGATGTCGATAATCCTCTCTTTGGCCCGAAGGGTGCGGCCTATCAGTTTGCGCCGCAAAAGGGGGCGGATTCAGCCATGGTCAAGCGGCTTGACGCAGGCTTGCGGCGTCTCGCACGGATCGTGAAGCGCGATCTGGGCCAGGACCTGGCCCAGGAACCGGGCGCGGGTGCAGCGGGCGGTTGCGGGTACGGACTCATGGCCTTCTTTCATGCCAAACGGGAGAACGGCTTTCAACTCGTCCGCCGATTGATCAAACTCGATGACTTGATTCGTCGGCACGATCTGGTCATCACCGGTGAAGGTTGCTTTGACCGGACTTCGCTGCTCGGTAAAGCTCCCGCGCAACTGGCGGAACTGGCCCATCACTTCAAAAAACCGGTCTGGGCTTTTTGTGGACGCGTGTCCTTGCCCGCAACGAAATTGCCTTTCGACCGCATCGCCGCGCTCAGCACCAAAAAAAATCCCGGCCCTCCGCCTGAAACCTTGACCTCCGCGCAACATGCCCACCGGTTGGCTCAACTCGCCTACGAAATTGCTCGAGACTTGTGAGCTATCATCTGCCCTTTTTTAGCGTAAACCGCTTTTTCTTGTCTCCGGCCTCAGGCCAAGCTTAGTATCATACAGGTTGATGGCATGTCAGGCCTCGCATCTCCATTGACGGGGGTACACTCTGATAAATCATTCGATCCTGATGACGCCGGTGTGGTGAAATGGCAGACACGACAGACTCAAAATCTGTTATACGCAAGTATGTGGGGGTTCAAGTCCCTCCACCGGCACTCTCCTCTTTTTCCTCTGCGAGGGTATCGCTTTCGCAAGGAGCGTCTGGCGGGTTTGGGCGACTTACCACGCGCCGAGACCCATCCTCGGAAAGATCGGTCACTTATGTACTGAACTTCAATGACAGATCACTAGGTCAAATTAGGACACTGCCAGAAAAATCGACCTTGTTTAGAGATCTCGCCATGTGCGAGTCGTATTGGGTAATCGTCAACCGGCACCATGATAGGGTACAGCAATTGGAGCGCTCCACGGAGCGAAGCCGGGTAGCTTGAGCTTTCGCTTGAAGACCTGCGCCCCGTCAGTGACGTAGAGCGTATCAAAGTGTTCGCCCCCGAAGCAGAGGCTGCGTACAGGGCCGCATGGCGTGGGCAGCGGCATTATGGCGCGTACACGTCCGTTTTGGTCGCAAACCTGAATACCCATGCGAGTGGCGGCATACAGATTGCCGTGAGTGTCGACAGCGAGATCCTCCGCACCGCTGTCGTTGGGCACGTCGGTCATGTGGAGCCAGTAAAACGCCTGTTTGTCGGCCAGGGAGCCGTCGGGCTGAACGATGTAGCTGTAGACCCATTTGGTGCTGTGCTCGGCAGCGAAGAAGAGCGCGCCATCGGGAGAAAGGGCGACGCCGGAAGCGGAGGACAGGCCCTGATCGACGGCCTTCTTTTCACCGCCGGCTGTGATCTGCCAGATAGTGCTGGGCATGTCAGTATGCTCGCCTGGCTCACTGACATAGACCATACCTCCGTTTGTGACAACAATACTGTGCCCTGCAATACCCTCCGCGACAGTATGAAGGGTGCCCTTTGCGTCGAGCGCAATAACCTTCTTTTCGGTTGGCACAACGCCATAGAGCGTGCCATCTGGACCGAAGGCCTGACCAACAATGGCGGGCGCGTGTTGGAGGAATGGGATTGGCTTATCATCGGCGCCAAGAAGATAAATCGTGGTGGCGGGGGAATCGCTCAGATAGACTTCGCCCTTGGCGTTGGCGGCGAGTCCGGTAACAGATTGGAAAGTCTGCGGGATTTTCTGCCAGCCTTCGCCGGGAACCGTGATTTCCTGAAGAGTGCTGTTTTTTGATATGCCTGCCTTGATCGGTGTCGGATAGTCGCGCCAAAGCCAGCGCATCACGTCGGGAAAGATCATTGACGAGGCATTGCCATCATGTCCGTGGGTACCCCAGGCATGGGCAACGTCATAGCCAGCGAAGCTTAAAGCCGCTTCCATCGCCTTATTGTTCTCAAACCAACTGCCAAAAAGGGGAAGCAACTCGTCGGCCGAACCGTCTTCCAGGAAGATGCGGATGGGTTTGGGGTCGGTCTTGCGGACCAAAGCCGGGTACTCGTGGCCACCCCGCATGGCAACGAATGTTCCGATAACGGAATAGACGCGGGTGAATTGGTCTGGGCGGCTCCAAGCCAGGGTGAAAGAACCGATGCCCCCCGTACTGCCGCCGGTGACAGCATGGTCGTTGCCATCGGGCGAAAGATTAATCGCACGGCCATCGGAGGTTTTGAGTTTCTGCACGGCTGGCAGCACCTCATTTAACACGAAATCGGAAAAATGGTCGTTTACGCTGTCAAACTCGTAGGAGCGATCAAAGCGAAACGCGTGGCGCTGATGAGAAGGAACATTGGCTGGGTCCTTCCATATGCTTCCAGAGGTAATGCCAACGCCGATCATGACGGGCACGTCTTTTTTCGCGATGAGGTTATCGAGTACGGTGCCGCTGCCCAGGCCGTCGAGTTTGACGAGCAGGCAGGCGGGTTTGGCGGGATCATACTGGGCGGGAACGTAGACCTGAATGTCATTTTCCGTCCCGGGATAAATCTTCGAATCGGAAATGGTGAAGTGTAAGATTTCGCCATGAGGGACGTTGGGATTGATCTTACTGTCGTCGGAAGGAGTGGCCGCGAGAAGCTCCCCTTGGATTTTTTGTACCAACGGATCCAAAAGCGGTGGAGCGGTTGGAACAGGAGTTTGCCCGTGGAGGATTGAAACTGCGATGAGAAGCAAGACAATGGAGAAAACGCGGCGAAGCATTGAAAGCATGAGGGTTTGATGGAGACTCCGTGGCATAGGTCGTGATTTCAAAAAATGAAGGATAAGAAGGTAGAGAGAGCAGAGGGATCACCCCCACCTGCCAAGTTGAATTGTCCCGCGTCTTCGTCCTGCCGCGCCATTCCATCTTGCGACGACCGGTAAATCAACGGCAGCTTGTTGCTTCGACAAGAGGGCTCAAGCACCTTTAAATCATTCCGTGAGCTCTTATTGAGCGTATCGTACTCGATCCAGTCCGGGGCGCCCCCGTAGAAATCAAGACCGCAGATGCTTTTCACTTCCAACTCCAGTTTAATATCCCACGCGCGCATCATCGCGAACCAGGTTTTGAGTTTTTCGTCGCAGAAGTTCTTAAACGCCCAGTCGGTGTAAAGAATGGCATCCGTGAGTTTCCGGGGCTCGGTCCTTTGATCGGGACGTTCAAATAATTCAGGCAAGCAAAGCCCTTATTGTCCTTGCTGCTTTTGTGCGGACCTACTACACAACGCGGAATAGAGATATGTTCTGTCACGGGTGCATGGGGAGTTGATTCCCTTCCGGATTATTTGAGAATCCAACGTACTTCATCGAAAATGACCAAGCCATCCGTGCCAGCGTTACTTATCTTGACGCTCTGAGGTTGATCGGGCTTGAAGGTGAAATCTCCGACGTGGATTAATCCAAACAAGGGGCTGGGTTTCGACTGATCAACGCGCACCGACTCTTTGCCATCGGCGGTATCAATCTCGACCAGCGTGCAAGTGGATTGTTTGCTGCCGGGGACGGAGGAAATATAGAGAGAGTATGTTCCCGCCTGAGTCAGCTTGGGGGAATAGGTGACATAAATATTTCCCTTGTCCCTGTTGCTGTCGTGAAAAAAGCAGGTCCCATAATAGGGAATTTGTGCCGCCGATTTATCGATTCCGTGAGCAGCCACCCCGACTTCGTCCTCCGAATCCATCTCGACATCTCCCGCTGCCTCGTCCCCCACGGGAATGATCTTGGCCACGGGGCATGATTGTTTTCCGTTCGCGCCACTCACCACCAGGGTCACCAGCGTCGCCTTGTTTTGCGTGAAAGTGTGCGTGGGATTTTCTTCCGCGCTATCGGTAACACCAGTGCCGTCGAAATTCCAAGCGTAAGTAACGCCGGGGGATGTTCCCTCCACGGGTTTGGCTGAAAAATGGACCGGTTCGCCCGGCTTGGGTTGCTTGGGCTCCCAGTCGAAATCGGCGCCCGGCTCGATCTCGGCATGCAAGATGCCGCCGTTTTGTTTTAAGCCGGCTTGCAGCGCATCCATTGGCACCTGCTGAACCGAAACATTGTCCGCGACGGCCAGGGCCGCAGCCGAACCGGTGGCCTCTCCCGTCATCATCAAAACCGGTTCCATTCGGATCGAACCCCACGCAACGTGCGTTGCCGAAAGACAAACCGGCACGAGAAGGTTTTCGCATTGTTCCGGTTTCGGTACGAGACACCGGTAGGGAATGTCGTAAGGGCGCACCGGCTGGAAAACGCCTCCGTTGGGAAGGACTTCTCCCTCTTGCTTGCCCGGGAGTTGTGTTGAGTGGATATCAATTGCCATACTGCCGACGGCAATGCTGTCGTCTTTGTGACGGTTCTGCTGGAGATCACTTTGCCGCATGACATAGCTTCCGTCGAGCCGGCGGGCTTCCCGTACATAGATCTCCCGTGGAAAATGATCGTTGTCGGTAAATTCATCCCGACATAGCCCCCATTCCGATATTTCATTTTGGTAAGCTTTCGGTACACGCGGGTCATTCTGGAGGAAGTAAAAATATCCGAGTGATTTTATCCGCTGTTTGCGTTCGATTTCCGCACGGGTTGCTTGATCACCTTCGGGATAAGGCCAGTTGATTTCCGGCATATCGCTGAAGTTGCTGTCGAGCTTCTGGTTGGGCAAATGATACTGGCTATAATAGCCACTGGGAGGAAAGGTCTGCTTTTCGGCCCAATGGATATAGGATGCGAAGCGGCTTGCATCGTATCCTTCCGGCTTGGTGATCGGGACCCGGTTGGCGGGATCGCACGTCAGCGGGACGCGGTAGTTATAGGCCTGAATTTCGGGGCCATCCTTCTCTCGTCCCAGCGATTCGTTTAACTTCTCCCGACTCTCGGAACCGAGCAGATACGAGACTTTGGCCAAGGCTATCAGATCACCCATGTCACTCGCGTCAATGAACTCCTTGCCGGTCACTTTGATCGTCCCGTCCCCGCAAGTGAGGGAAACGATGTGCGTGTCTTTTTTCTCAACCGCGACCAGAGGCGCCTTGCGGATCACCCGAATGGCCGATTGCTCTTGCAAGAACTGTTCAAAGACCTGCTCAGCTATCTTGGGCTCAAGCTGGCCACCTTTGAGTTTGCCAATGAGCGAGTCGCGCAATTGTGGCGAATCGGGACCGTAAGTCGCTTCATAATAGTTTCCGACGCGCTGAAAAAATTCACGGCTTAGGCCCCCGATCGTCGAGTAGTTGGCGACATCGCTTGCGCCTAACCCGCCTTGGGCAATAACCCCACCCACGTAAGCGGTTGGCTCAACCAGGACAACGCTGCGACCAGCTTTGGCGGCAGCGACCGCCGCCATAATTCCCCCGGGGGAGGCTTTATAAACCACGATATCGGCTGAAATTACTTCTCCCCATCCGTTGCGTGGGAAAAACCCTGTTAGTAAAACTGTTCCTGCTAAGACAATACAATGAATTTTCATTTTTAAAGAGGTTACAACGCCATGTGGTAACAAAAGCTTGTCGTGGCGTCTAAAAGTGATAAAACGTTTCTTCAACTGCCGCAAGGCTAAAGTTTTAAAAATAACAATAACAAAAAGCTCTCTCCGGCTTGGTTTGTTGAGCGAAAATTTATGCAGACTCACTTGAGAATTTTTGTCCCGAAAATAGCCTCCGTTTTATTTCTGAGCCTTTTTCTGGCCTGGCCGCCTCTTACCGAGGGTGGGCTTTACGCGGGTGAAGCAGTCGTCGACACACAAGCGAACGATTTGCAGGGTAAGGTCATCGTCGGGTACCAAGGCTGGTTCGCTCCACAGGGCGATGGAACCGACATGGGCTGGCAACACTACGGAGTGCATCATCGCATATTCGGCCCTGACTCGTGCACATTCGACATGTGGCCCGATATGTCGGAAATGACTGATGGCGAAAAATATCCGACCGATTTCAAAAACCAGGACGGCAGCACAGCCTATGTTTTTAGTTCCGCAAATCAAGCCACCGTCAGTCGTCATTTTCAGTGGATGCGGGAATACGGGATCGACGGAGCCGCACTGCAGCGTTTTGGTGAGAACTTGAGAGACCCCCATCAGAAGGCATGGCGCAATCGAGTGCTCCAAGCTTGCCGGACGGCTGCCTCCAACAACGGCCGGATCTGGTATATCATGTATGACCTCTCCGGCTTGAAAGATGACGAAGTAGTCCCGATCATTACTCAGGACTGGAAGGAGTTGGTCGATTCGATCCATCCGGCGAAGGATCCGCTTTATGCTCACTTTAAGGGCAAGCCCGTGGTCGCGCTCTGGGGAGTTGGATTTAACGACGGGCGCCGTTATTCCCTTGGGACGACGGATAAGTTGATCGATTTTTTTAAAAGCGATCCCCTCTACGGTTCCAACGCCGTCATCCTCGGGGTGCCTTATTACTGGCGAGACGGCAATAAGGACAGCGTACCCGTGGATGAGATAGCTCCCCTACTCAAAAAGGCGGATATCGTCAGTCCTTGGTCCGTTACCCGTTACCAAAATCTCTCCCAAGCCAAAACCCTCGGAGATCGGATGATCCAGCCGGACATGGCTTGGTGCCGGCAAAATGGGTTAGGATATCTCCCCGTCGTCTTTCCTGGCTTTAGCTGGCAGAATCTCGAAAAATCGCGCGGTCGTCAGTCGCCGCTTAACATGGTCTCACGGGAAAAAGGTGAATTTCTTTGGACCCAAGCCGCTTCGGTTATCAACGGAGGTGCCCAGATGATTTATGTCGCGATGTTCGACGAGATCGATGAGGGCACGGCCATTTTTAAAGTAACCAACACCCCACCCGTTGGCGCGAGCTCCTTTGCGACTTTTGACGGATTGCCGTCAGATTTCTATCTTCGTTTAACGGGGCAAATCGGCGCCGCTCTGCGGGGGCCTAAGCCGATCAACTTGCAAATGCCCTCATATGGCCAGACGAAACCTCCAACTCCTCAATAGCGGTGGGCAGGTCAACCCGCTTTTTTCAAGACACCGTCTAAAAACCGAAAGATACCGTCCCACAAACTGCCTTTGCCGTAGGGCAAGTCCAGATTGATGCCATGATCGACCTTGGGTAGGAGCAGGAGCTGGCACGGTACATTGGCTTTCTGCAGAGCGGCATAAAAGAGGAGGGCTTGTTCTTCAGGAACCATATGGTCATTGTCTCCGTGCAAAATCAGGAAGGGAGGATCATCCGAGGTAATGTGGGTGATGGGGCTCGCGAGAGCAGCGAGATCGTGCTTTTCCTCGACGGTTCCTCCAATCAACCCCGGTTCGCCGGCCATTTTATTCGGCGCCAAAGCGAGGAAAGCCACCGGCCCAGCCATGTCCACGACCGCTTGGACTTTGCTCGAAACACCTAAATTGTCACCGACATCGAATTGCGGCATGTTGCCCGTGGTTCCAAGGAGAGAGGCCAGATGTCCGCCTGCGGAATGTCCAAAAGCGCCGAACCGATCGGGATCCAGATTGTAATCCTTGGCGTGGGTGCGCAGCCACCGGACGGCGGCTTTCACATCCTCTGCCTGCGCGGGAAAGATGGCCTCCGGAGCCAGCCGGTATTCGATGCTGGCCATGGCATATCCATTCTTGATAAATGGCGCGGACGGATAATCTGTTTTTTGGCCCGCGTGCCATCCTCCGCCATGAATGGCAATGATGAGTGGGACTGGCCCGCCCCCGTTATCCGGCACATATAAATCCAAGGTAAGAGGTTTACCATCCACCGTTTTATACGTGAGATCCTTGTAGGATTTTGCCTCGGGGTGAGCCGGGTTGGCGGGACTTGGCGCAGGAGACGGTGTCGGTGTTGAAGTGGGTGCCTGAGCGGCAGTGGCATCGGCACCAAAGGGGCTCTGTCCGCCGTTGTACATCTTGAATTTACTGTAAGCATAATCACCATTACTTGTGCCACAAATGGAAATTGATTTGATATGCCCAAAGATATTTGGTTGAGAAAGCGTCGCTTTGATGGCTATAGGATTGGCATCTGCCGTGCGGGATAAATCCGGATTCACGTAAAGGGCGGTTTCTCCCGTTTGCGCCTTGATGGAAAAGACGACCTCTACGGTCTGCCCCGGCCCAATCGTCGGAGAAGGCTCGCCCGTGTCTCCCTCGGTATGATTATACACGTGGCCCTTGTCATTTAACCCGCCATCAAAAATTCCCCACTGTTGGGAGGAAAAGGGAGGACCAAAAGAGAAGCCTTTCACCGTGCCGTCAGTGATGAACGCAATTTGATTGTTACTGTCCTGAAAGTTCCAATTTGATCCTGTGGTGATGGTGCCGCTTATATAAACCGTGTCGCTACTGTTAGTGAAAATGGGGTTTGTATCGTCAACGATTTCATGGTGAGGATTGATTTTGCCTGTGACAGTCAGAGCTTGGTCAGCGAAGGGTACGCAGTCAGCGCGAAGCAGCCCAACGAATCCGCCCAAAACCGCCAAAAATATGGCGCGATATTTTAATGAACAGTGGCTGGAATGGTTGGTATGGCGTTGAATCATTCTGAAACCATAGGCACCCATATTGACCCTTGTCAAAGAGTGAGTAAACGTTTTACCATCTTCCCCCGCATGCTCATCTGGACCCAACATTACGATCCGTTTGGAAATATCTTCGTTTCCGCTGGGATCGCCGCCATTCCTGCGATTTTACTCCTTGCTTTAATTGCCGTTTTTAATGTTCGGATCCATTTTGCGGCGCTGTTCGGCTTGGCGACATGCCTGGCCCTCGCGATGGGCGTTTACCGGATGCCGGTCTCGACTGCGGTGGCGAGCGCGTTGTATGGTGCGGCGTTTGGACTGTTTCCGATTGGGTGGCTGGTTCTAAATATCATTTTTGTCTACCAACTGACGGTGAAACGGGGCCTGTTCGACGTGTTGCGGGAAAGTCTCGCAAGGGTGGCTCCGGATCCGCGAATCCAATTGATCCTGATCGCGTTTGGATTTGGTTCCTTTCTCGAGGGTATGGCAGGTTTCGGAGCGCCCATCGCCATTACCGCCGCGATTCTAATTCAACTGGGATTTAAACCGCTGCAAGCCTCAGGCCTGGCGTTGATGGCCAACACAGCTCCCGTCGCGTTCGGCTCTCTTGGTATTCCGCTCACCACGCTCGAGCAGGTAACCGGAATCAATGTCCGCATCCTTTCTTCCACGGTCGGAGCGCAACTGGCGCTCTTCTGCATGGCGATTCCTTTTTTAATCGTCGTGAAATTGGCCGGCTGGCGCGGAATGCAAGGCGTCTGGCCGGCTGCCCTGACGGCCGGGTTTTCCTATGCGATTCCGCAACTATTTATCTCGATCTACCACGGTCCTTGGCTAGCTGCGCCGCTTTCCGGTCTCTGCTGCATCGCCGCTATTGTCGTTTTGCTGCAGTTCTGGAAACCGAGGGAACTTTGGGCCTTTAATGAGGCGGGGGAACTCAGTGTTTCAGCGGCCACGCCCTGGACGACGGCGGCTCCAATCGATGACGGCGCGAAAGTCTTCAAGGCCTGGATGCCGTGGAGCCTTCTCACCGTCGTAATTCTTATCTGGGGTATCCCGTTTGTCCAATCAAGTTTGGACCGAATCGGTCAGTGGAAAATTGCCATGCCCTACCTGCATCAAGTTGTGCAACGGATGCCGCCGGTTGTGGTGCCAAACGTCCCGCCGGAATCGGCCATCTTCAAGTTGAATCTTTTGTCGGCGACCGGCTCGGGCATTTTTATCGCCGCCATCGCCATCGGTTTTCTCATCGGTTTTTCTCCGCGCGAACTGGGGCGGACTTACTTGGAAACGCTTTGGCGCATCCGACTATCGCTTCTCACCATAGCCACGATGCTCGCCTTGGGCAATGTGACCCGTTTCTCGGGCAGTGACGGCACGCTGGGTCTGGCTCTTTCGCATACAGGTTATCTTTATCCCTTCTTCGGTACGATGCTCGGCTGGCTTGGCGCTGCGATCACCGGTTCGGACACCTCGTCCAACGTGCTTTTCGGAAGCCTGCAAAAAATTACCGCGCAACAGGTCGGGATCAGTCCTGTGTTGATGTGCGGGGCCAACACCTGTGGTGGCGTGATGGGCAAGATGATCAGTTCGCAGAGCATCGTGGTGGCGAGTACCGCGACCAACTGGTACGGGCACGAGGGCAGTATTCTTCGCTATGTCTTTTTTCCCAGCTTGGCCATGGCCGCTTTAATGGGGATTCTGGTGTTTCTCGAGGCTTATGTCGTGCCGTTTACCTGGATGGTGGGTAAGTAACAATTCATTTCAAAAGTTACTTTTATACCCGTCATGAGGAAATCCTGTTCCCGATTTTTTATCGGCAATTGATTTTAAACGCCACCCTCTCCGGCCCGGTTTTCTCGTTGGGAAGCGCTTGCTTGCTGGACGGAGTACAACTGGGGTTTGGCCTAACCGGACACTGTTAAAGAAGCTGAGTACAAGGTACATTCTCCAAAGTGGAGCATGGGCATCTAGGAGCTAGCCCAGGCAGTACGGGGGTGCTTGTTATGTGGATTTTCCCGCATTCATGCGAAAAATGAGAAGCATGCGTGTGCCGCGAGCCGATCATCTAGACTTCAACCGTTTCCCGGTCCAAAACTGGATCGGGAGAGAGGCTGGTGCTGGGAACATTTTCGATTTCATCGGCAGGAGGAAGGTTCCGCCACCAAAAGAAATAGAGGGCTACACAGCCGAGAAGAAAAATGGGCAAGGTAAAAGCGACCCCCTCCCAGTTGTGGGTCAAAACCTGCATCGGAATCAAGAAGAGGCAAACCTGCCAGACGAGTGCGCTCATGGTCGCCAGAATGTCATTGCGGTGTTCGATGCGCAAAGCAGCTCTGGTGGTGGCGGCCAATTCGTGAGGAAAGATCCCCCACCAGCCAAAGGGTCTCGTTGTGCGGTAAAAATGGCGCAAAACCTCAGGTGGAGTGGGCGCCGTAACGAGGGAGCCGACAATGGTTCCGAGGGCCGAAATTCCGCTCATCAGGCCAAACTGCATCAGCTCGGTCATCGTGGGATCGAAGGTGCGCTGGAGGATTGCGGCCAGACCGCCAGCCAAGAGTCCGGTCGCCATGCCAACCGCGTTGGTCCTCCACCAATAGAGACGCAAAATTCCCGGCCCAAGCGCCCCAGCGGTGAGTCCCATGATGAACCAGGCCCAGAGATTGTTGATGCTGGACGCGGCCAGGCCGACCCAAAAGCTCAAGGCAATAATCATGATCGAAGAAAGATAAGCCTGAAAGATGAGTTCGCCGTTACCGGCTTTGGGACGCAGGAAATTTTGATAGATATCGCGAACGAAGAGAGCGCTGGCTGAATTCACGTTGGAGGTCAGCACGCCCATCATTGCGGCCAGCAGGGAGACAACGAGCAGACCACGGATGCCTGGTTTGAGGCTGTGCAGCAGGACGGCAGGCAGGACCACTTCCGGATTCACGGTGCCATGGGAACCGACGAGGAGCAGCTTCGATTGCCAGTCCGGTCCCAAGGCTTGCTTGAGCTGGTCGACCACGCCGGGAGGAGCCGTTTCTGGATGATGCACGAGATGGCTGGTGTAGCCATGCCAGTTGCTTTCGCTCAGGTTCGGTTGCGCGGTGCGGACTATTGCGGCGGCTGCCTGGGTGGTGTTCTGGTCGGGCAGGAGGCGGTCGACCATGTAAATGCCGAGGATGGCGAAACTGATCATGAGCGGCCACCGGAACATGACGGTCATCGCCTGCATCATGCATTGCATGCTCGCCTCGCGTGAATTGCGGGCCGCAAAAAAACGCGACTCGGCCCCGGTGCCCATGCCGCCAAGAAGATTTCGCACGAGATAGAAGAACGCAACCATGAGCAGCGATTGATAGGCCTCGTAACCGGCGGGCATCGTGGTGTGCCAACTCGGTATGGAGGAAACCCAATTCGCATTCTGGGTGACGTGTTGGGCCGTGGCCGCGAGCGCTTCTGCGCTGGGCACTTGGTTCCAGGCAATCAGGCTTACCACGATGCAGCCCACGATCATGATTGTGCCTTGGACCAAATCGGTCAGTACGACGCCGTAGAAGCCGGCCAGCACGGTGTAAATCGCGGAAAAACAGAGAATGACGACCGTGAGCAACACCGGGTCGACCGGAAAAATCATGCCCATGAACAAAGTCGCTCCCCGCACCAGATACGCGAGCAACCCTATCGTGGTGATGATTCCCACCATTGCGCTGACGAACCTCAGCAGTTCGCCGGAGAAGCCGGTGCCGAAGCGGTAGGTGGTCCATTCCGCGGGCGTCATGCAACCGGAGCGCCGGTGCCATTTGCCCGTGTAGGCGAGCATGAAGGCCAGCACCAAAACCGCACCGCCCCGGAATTCGATATAGAGACCGCGCGGCCCGAGCATGTAGAGAAACGAAGTGATGATCATCGTCCCGGTCAGGTCGAACCAAGTGGACATACCGCATATGCCCAGCAGGTACCAAGGCAGATTACGCCCGCCAAGAAAATAGCTCTCCAGATTTTTGGAAGCGACCCGTGCCATCGCCAGGCCGACCAATAATATCACCACGAAGAATGCCCCAATAACGTCGTAATCGATCGAAGATAAGGTAATCATAAAGAGAGACCAAAAAGTGTTGTCGAAAAAATATCCCGGTCGAATGCTGCTTGGAACATGCTGTCGGCGCCAATGGAAATTGCGAGGTTAAGCAGGTGATTCTTCCCAGTGGCGCGAGCCGTCGACATCCTGGAGATGCATCATGCGTCCATCCTGCCGGGCCCGGCTGATGTCGGGCGTCCAGAGACGGCGAGGGGGATGGTTTCTCCAGGCGGGACGGTTCATTCCTTCATAACGGTCGAAAATGACGGGCGGACAAACCATGAAACGATGAGCCCGGTCGAGTGTCTCCGGCTTGATGTCTTTGAGATGAATTTCGAATTCAAAGCGATGCACGCCCTGGTCGGCATGATGGACCGTTGTCCCACTCTCGTAGGCTTGCTCACCCGACCAAGCCATGAGGGGCGAGCGCAATAAGGTCCAACTGCAGCCGGTGTCATCATGACTGATGCTATAGGCGTCTGGAGTCACGATTCCGAAGGAGGGCGCCTTCACCCATTTTTGAACCGGCCATTCGACGTCTGATGGCTTGCGATCAAGCCAACCGCCGGGCAATCCTACGGTCCATTTCTTGACACTGGTGCAGGAAGGCAGTCGAAGCTGCAGTAATCGGTAACGTTCGCGGAAATGGATGTCCAAGTGGAAAACGAGTTTGCCCCGATTGTGGAGAAGATCCACCGACCACCGGACGACTGTATCACCCAACCGACCTTCCGCATAGGCGCGGGAACGCAACGGCCCTCCTTCCTCCAATTTCCACTGAAGTCCATCCAGCCGCTCGACAATTTCCGCTTCGAATTTATCGGAATGAAAAACCCACGTATCACCCTTGTCCTCGCGGAGTTGGAGACCGATATTTTTGAGAATAGCCGTCTCCTGCCAGGAAATTAATTTGACGCCTTGGGGGCCAAGCTCGATACGCACGGTATCATCCTTCAAGGTGCTTCCGCCTTTAAGGGACGATTTTCCCTTGCCGTTAAGACCCGACGGAGGGGAATCATCTCGCAGGAACAGAGTTGTCGATCCCTGGGCAGGGATTTCAACGGGGAACAAAATCGCATGCGTCATCGGTCCCATGTTGGCGCAGGGGGTTACATGCTGAAAAGGCACGAAGCGTCCCTCCAGCGTGGAAATCCACCGCCCGTTCCAATCCCCGAAATCAAGAAAAGGCTCGCATTGCACCAGCCCGGAAAAGGGGGTCGGCTCTGAATTCATTAGGACAATCTGCTGGAGATTGGCCCCGGGCAACCGCTGACGGGCCCAGCGGCGAGTGGTTGTGACAATGACTTCCTCGGCCGTGGCCAGAGCCCGGCCTTGCTTGGCGCGAATGGAAGGAGTCGCCGTGGTGATGCTGGTGCCGGCAAGGATGTCATGAAACTGGGTGAAGAGGAGGTCCTTCCACGCGGTCCGCATCGGAGCGGCCAGCCCGCGCCGGTTTTTTTCGGAGGGTTCGAATGACTGTAAAAAATTTTCGGCCTGAAGTAATTTATATTCGGTGCGATGCTGGCTCTGTTTGATTTCATGCATTACCGAATAACAGCCCGGAAAGGTATGTTGCAGCTCTCCCTCAAAGACGGGAAGCCGGTTGGCATTGCCCTGAATCGCGTTGAAAAATCTCTCTGGATCGCTGAATTCGAGCCTGGCATTGGGGAAGGCGCTCCGGTTTTGGATGATGTATTCAATGGAGGCCTTGGTGGGGCCGCCGCCATGATTGCCTAAACCGTAAAAGCACATAACGTGGCCAAGGCTCGGGTCACATTCGTCCAGTGTGCTCATGATTTGTCCGTAAAGATCGTCGGTCCGTGTGACGTAGCAAGGTGTGATACGAAACGCCATGACCTCGGCGCCTTTTAAGCCCCGCCAGCGGAAAATCTGGGCGGGCAACTTTTGTTGTTTCGCGCTGGGCCGATGAAAAACATAGGCCTGGATACCCTGTTCGCGCAGAATATCGGGCAGGGTAGCTGGGTGCCCAAAGGTATCGACGTTATAACCGACCGTAGGACGTTTATTGAAAGTCTTCTGGAAATATTCGAGCCCATACCTTAGCTGCATTTTCCATCCAATCTCGGTGGGAAGATTGGCGTCCGGCTGAACGTACTGGCCTCCCGTGACGTGCCATTGCTTACGCGCGATAGCTCGCTGGACACGACGGAAAAGAATCGGATCGATCCGGGCGACCATTTCATAGAGCCACGCTTCTCCCCGGGTATACTGAAATTCGGGATATTCGGCGCAGCGGTCGGCGGCGGAGCGGAACGTGGCAAGAGCTTCATCCACTCCGGCCTGCCAGTTCCAGAGCCAGACAGGATCCAGGTGAGCATTACCTATCATGTGAACCGTTATAGTTTTCTGGGGCGAGCGGCGAGAGGCAATTTTTACAGAGGAGAGAGAAGATTGCATTATGGGATAAAACGTTTTATCAAAATTGTTGACGATGCCTCAGTTTGTGAATACATTAGTTGCCGCTGAAGCAGAGGTTGTGAATATCATTACACAATTAGACCGAAAATAAAGAAAAACGTTTCATCATTATGTCAAAAAAATCCAACTTATTGTTAAACAAGAGGTTGCATAATGATTTTAATTTCCAATCGAAGATGGGAGGTTTTAGCTTGGTCGAGATGCTTGCGGTTATTACTATTATTACTATTCTCTCCGCAATCACCATTCCATCCTTCATAGGCGCGGGTACGGCAAGTCAATTGACCGCCGGAGGAAACTTGGTCGTCGATCTCGTCAATCGGGCGCGGCAAAATGCGATCTCTAAAAACGTTATCACCGCTTTATTCTTGATTAATCAATCGTCCAATACCGGTTCAAACGACCGACTTTTTGTCATTGAGGAATTGGATAATCCGGTCGCCAACCAATGGACGCAAGTTTCCAAATGGGAGACCTTGCCTCAGGGCGTCCTGGTTGACATGTCGAACGCGAATACGCAGTTTCAAAGCCCCACCATCCAGTATTTACCAGCTTCGCTTAACTATCAGGGCAGCGTATTCACTAGCGCCCAGTATCTTTGTCAGGTATTTCTCCCTGATGGCTCCTTGGAGACTCGAGGCTCTCCCCAGAGCCCTCCCACGCTTCATCTCGTAGCTGGAGTGATGAACGGACAAACGGTGGTCTATACCGGTACGGCCAGCAACTTCTATGAAGTGATTCTGATGCCGTATACGGGACTGCCGAAAATCAATCGCCCATGAAAAAAAGGAAGGTTTCGATCAAGGCGTTCAATCTGGTTGAGTTGGTCATGGCGATTGGGGTGGTATCTTTTTGTCTTGTAGCGCTTTTCGGGCTGTTTTCCGTGGGGCTGAACAACAGCCGCAAATCGAATGAGGATACCGCCCTGGCTTCCATGGTCATGAGTCGGATCAGCACCTTGCGAACCGTGGGGATATCCGCCTTTTCCACTAATCTTTTTTTTTCATTTGATGGCGAACAGACCACCAATTCCAGTCAGGCCTATTTCGAGTGTCAGTTTCTGACCAATTCCATGGCAGGGGCCGAGCCTAACCTGGCTACTGTCGCGCTAAAGTTTACCTGGCCTGTACTTCCCAATGGCGCCTCACCCAATACCAACACGGTTTATGCGACCTTGGCTCCTTAAGTGCCGTCTCCCCGCGTTTTTTCGCTTCCGTGGAAAACATGATCGCCGTCGGCAGGCCGGTTTTAGCCTGGTGGAAATGCTGGTCTCGCTCGCCATTCTTGCCGTGCTGATTCTCGTGTTGGCTGCTCTTTCCACCCAAAGCGAGCAAATGTGGCGCCAGGGTGAAAATCAAAAGCAGTATCGGGAGAAAGCCCGCGCCACTCTCGACTATATGGGCCGCGAGTTGCGTTTGGCCGTCCTCGGGGCCGATCCTGCGAAAACCGGTCTTGAATTTGTGATTAATCCGTCGGGAGTTAACCAATCCAATTTCCCTAACAGTTTTTTTTGGCAGGCTCCTATTGCGACTGACTCAACTTACGGAAATATGGCGGAAGTTGGTTACTTTGTGCGATGGACCGGGACGCAACCCAATCTGTGCCGCTTTTTTGTTAATCCCTCCGCACCTGGTTCGAGCTCCAAATATCTCATCTACACCTCGAACGCCTGGGTGACGGATAGCTTGTTGACAGCGGTGGCTCCAGCCACTTCAACCAGTCATTATCAGGGGCTGTTCCTGGAAAACGTCATTGGATTGTGGGTACAGGGGTACAACGTCGATGGCAGTGCTTATGGAGGTGATTCCAAGGGCGTCACTCCCAATCAATTGCCTGCTTCCGTGGAAATCGCGTTGGCCTTTCTGGACGCTTCCACCGTAGCGCATCTTCAAACGGCCACCGCCACTCAGATACAAACGCTCTCCCAGTCTTATCCTCCTTCCGGCAGCCCTCCGAGTGCCAGCGCGGCTGCAGAACAATTTCTGACTCATCTGCGCACGTCTCTACCATTGATCGCTTCCGGGGCTGCGATTATCGGTATCCGGGTCAATTTGGAAAATTACAGATGAAGGTCTCCCCGACATGAAAATGAACAAGGTTTCCTATCGGCGTATGAGTGATCGGACCAGTTCCGCTTTGGTACTCACCCTTTTTTTTATAGCCCTGATCAGCATCCTACTCGTTGGTTTTCTTGCGAGCATGCGTCTGGAAACGGTCTCTTCCCGCTCTCATCTCAAAGGTGTGGAGGCCGGAATCTATGCCCTGGCGGGTTTGGATACCGCAGAAGCCCGGCTCTACAGCGTCCTCTCGGATCCAAGTCGCACTTGGATCACGGAAGGTGGTGCCTTGATGGCTTCCCCGAGCGGAACAAACCAGCCGGTGACGACGCTGGTCGATCTCTCCTCCGGCCTGCCAGCCTCGTCCTCGTCGGACGCGGCCAACATGAATCCCTACCTCCCGCAAACAGGTGCCAATCTCATCGCCAGCACCAACGCGCCGATGTATGTCAATTGGATCTACGTTTACCAGAACGGCATGGTCACCAACACGGCTTCGGCAGGTGCGATAGGCAACGCTCCCATTGGTCGTTACGCCTTCTGGGTTGACGATGAAAGCGCCAAAATCGATCTCAACACGGCGGGGCAGCGTAGCGGAAATACCAATGGTTTATCCGATCCTTCTCTCATTGATTTAACGGCGGAAACCAATTTTGACGGGGGCGACATCACCAACTTGGTCTCCTTCACGGCGACCAATCTTCTCAATTCACCCGCAGAAGTGAACCGCATCAGCACGAATATGGGCGCGGTGGTGGATCAGGACAAATTTTTCATGACCCACTACAACCATGCCCCGGAGATCAACATGTTTGGAGAGCCGCGGATCATGCTGACCACGAGCAAGGCGATCGCCAACGCCTGCGGCAGCACGAATTTCATCGATATCGTCAACAACTCGGATCCGGTCGCCAACGATCCCGGCTATCTCGGCAACTTGAATACCGCCAACGTCGCGACCGTCGTTTCAAATCTGAACCGCGAACTGACCCGCGCGAATTGGCCTATCCTGCCGGGGAAAAGCTTTGCTCAGAAGTACAACCAAATGCCGGATCAAATTATGACGGCCATGGATATCATCGATTACGTCCGCAGCGCCGAGTCGACCAACAATCTCGTCGAATCTTTGCGGGGAACGATGTCGGGAGGGAACAGCGGCACTTTTCAGATGTCCCTCAGTCAAGGTACATCTGGGATTTACTTGGGCGACCGGTACGCTGTCGCTCGACGGCTGGAAATTTGCGAGGCAGCGGTTTGGGTTCCTTCGACTCCCACCGAATACACCAATAACGGAAGTATATTCTGGAAGCTTCCCTACACCGTCATGGCCAAAGTCTACTATCCTCAGACTCAGGCCAGTACTCCGACGCCAGCGGACCTGACCGCCTGCCAGCTCTATTTCCAAAACTTTCATTCCAAGGATCCGCCGGGCACGACGAATTGGGCTTCAGCGGATGCTACTGCGCCACTCACCACGAGTCAGGTGTGGTCTCCATCCTCGCTCTGGCCCAACGGCCAGCAAACGACCACGCTTATTTATCCGGGGCACTACGCCACGATTATGAGGAGCCTCTACAACCTAACAAACATGGTTCCCAATTCCCAGACACCTCCCGCGGCGCCGACTAACTTTACCTTCCAGGTGATCTTGGACCGATCCCCTACACCTACCATAGGAGAACACATTGATGCCGTGACTATTTCGAGTTTTGCCAACTATGCTCCGGCGAGCGCAACGGCGGTTGTCTCGACCAGTGTTGACGACCCCTCGGTCAACAAAGTGAGTGGTGACTGGAAGCAACCGCCATCCGGCCAAAATCCTCCCAACTATTTTGGGGTCGATGGCCCAAATCTCTATACATCCACGCTCGGAAAATCTCCAACCCTTACCGGCATTCCCCAGCAGGACACGGTGGGTGGTATTCTTGTCAACGGCATGTTGATGCCTTCGGCGAAGGGAACCCCGGGCAACCCGCTGGGCCTGGTGCGGTCGGTGGGGGAATTGGGTTATGTCCATACCGGCGTCGAATATTGGAACGGCGCTGGTAATAAGGGCGTTCCCTGGAGAACGATTCGTTTGCAGCCTAAAACCACCATCGGCGATCTTCCCGATTGGGCTTTGCTTGATCTTTTTTGCGTGCCGATCCTGCCTGGCACGAGAGATCGGGCGGTGATTACGCCGCAAACCAACCTCGCTGCCGGGATTTATAATGTGGGTGGCAAAATCAATCTTAACACCACCATCCTTCCCTTTACGAATAGCTCGAGCTTTAGCCGCACCCTCCCCCTTCAGGCGCTTTTCCAGAACACGACGAATCTTCTCAAAGGCAGCGTGAACACCACTTCCCAGGCGCAATCTCTCGTCTCCAATATTGTCAATCACACCCTGGCGACAAACGGACTGGCCTATGCGAACACCAACGTCTACTACACGCCGGCCCAGATCGCCGAAATTAGCGGAGTGGCTGACGGAGGCGAAGCGAGCGAGGAGCAGGTCCGCGAAGTCGTCGGAGTGGCCACGACCCGCGGCAACGTCTTTTCACTTTACGCGGTCGGACAGGCCCTTCAGCAGGATAATTTTGGCGTACTTCATGTGTTGAGTGAGCGGCGTTACCACAAAATGATGGAGGCGGTCTGGTCCAACGGTCAATTCATGATGAAGCCGGTCTATATCGACGATGGGCAGCCATGATTGGCCCAATTTTCAAAAAGGATAGCATGGAACGTTCCCTTGGGCTAAAACTTCCCCCTTCAATGCCTCTCCGGATCACCATCAAAGAATTTGCGAGAGTGGCGAACTGTTCGATTTCCACCATCTCCAATGCCATGAATGGGACTGGGAGGATGAGCCCGGCCCGGCGCAATGAGATTCGCAGGCTGGCGTCGCAGATCGGATTTCAACCCAACATCGCGGGTCGGAATTTGCGACTACAACGTACCGATACGATCGGGCTGTTGTTCAATCCGTCGCCGTCTGAGCTCTTCAAGAATATTTTTTACGTCGAGGTGATGGAAGGGCTGGAGGAGACGCTTTATGAAAAGGACTATAATTTATTGTTGGGGAGTGGCCGCAAGGAACTGGCGCAGGGACAAATTCCAAAATTCGTCCTGAAAGGTGGAGTCGATCTTCTCGTTCTCGTCGGGCCTTTCGACGACAGCCAGTTGGAGGTCTTGCAACAATCACCCTGCCCCATTTTCCTGCTCGATTCCAGTCATGATGAATTCCCGATCGACTCGTTGACCACCGATGGTCATGGCGGCCTGATGCAGGCGGTTGGCTATTTGACGGAATTGGGACATCGCCAAATCGCCTTTCTGGCCTACGATCTTCCCAACTACAACATCAACCTCCGCATCAAGGGCTTTCAAGCCGCCGCACGGCGCTTTGGCTTAAGCGACCAGCAGGCAGTGTTGATCCATAATTTTCAGACGAACGACGAACTGTTCCCTATTTTGCAAAGGTGCCTGTTCGCCGACCAACGGCCCACGGCGATAATTTGCGTCAATGACACGCAGGCCGTGTTCGTGAACAATGCTTTGAAAAAACTTGGCCTAAATGTTCCACGCGACATCAGCCTGATTGGTTTTGACGATGATTTCGTGGTCAGCCAGCAGGAGCCTCCGCTGACTACCGTCCGTATTGAGAGAAAAGGTTTAGGCAGTGAGGGTGCAAAGATGATTTTGAAGAGATTAAAGACCCCTGACCTCCCCATCCAAAAGGCATTTCAGCCCGTCACCCTCGTTGTTCGTGAATCCACGGCTCCTCCCAGCTTGGACTTTACGAAGCGGCACCAGTAAGATTTGTCGCAAAGATTTTAAAATGATAGTTGACACATTATAGTCTCAAATGATAAAACGTTACATCATCAGAGGCCTCATCGAGTGTCACTGAGGTGAAACGTTTAATGTGGGACAGAATTGTAAAAGATAAATCTAAGCAAATATACCAACAATATTTAAAAAAAGTAACTCATACGCTCCTATGAATGCTATTCCTACAAAAAATCACCGCAGATTCTCCTACCTCGGTTTCCTCGTTGCCGTCCTTTTTGCCGCGCAGTTCAACCAAGCCTCAGCTAATACTTATAGTTACTTTGCGGCGACCGGTAACTGGTCCACGGCGGCGAATTGGAGCGGCGCGATCGTTCCTCTTTCTACCGATAATTTCACTCAAACTACTACGGCAACTATTCTTATCGATGGCACCAGTGCCAGCCCGGATGCGATCAACAATGTCACCTTTGATGGCGGTACCATCTTTATCAAGGGGCTGGCGAACACAACGGCTACCACGTGGAATATTGCCGGGACGCTGACCGTCGAATATGTTAGCGGTAACAACTACGTCATACGCCAGAACGGAGCTGGTAATGGGATGTTGACGGTCAACGCCGGTGCGCTTGATGTGCAAACGGGTGCTAGCATCAGCTTGGGCAACAGTGCGGGCGGCTTGATCATCAATGTCAGCGGTGCGACCACGTTGGACGGGAACAGTTCTAGCATCAATGTTGATAACAATTTGGGGACAGGCATGGGAGGCAGTGCGGCCTTTAATGGCGGAATTACCTTTACCGGATCCTCCGCGGTGTTTCTGAATGGAGGTGCCACGGCGGCGCAAACGACTGCCGCCACTGTGGCTAGTGCGGCGTTTTTATCGAGTTCAAGCACAACGGCAAAAGTTACGGGATCAAATACAACAACTAATGGAACTCAGGTCGGCACGCTGACCATCAACGGCACGGCGGGCTCGACCTATACCTTTGCCGGTATACTGGAGAATAACTATACGACTGGAACGGGGAACACGCTCGCCGTCGTCATGGCGGGGACGAACACCCAGATCCTCACTGGCACATCCAACACCTACACGGGCTCCACGACGATCAATGGTGGCGTGCTGGAGATCAATGGCAGCTTGGGAACGAGCTTCGCAAGCGGCGGCTCTGCGGTGACTGTTGGAGGCACGGGGTCAACCGGCACGCCGACTCTGGCTGGCGCGGGCAACGGTACCACGACAGGTATCGTCTACGGGGCGGTGACAGTTTCAAATGGTGGCACGATCAGCCCCGGAAACGGCTCAACTCTGGGCACGTTGACCGTGGGTTCGAGCGCTTTCCAGTCGGGCAGCACCCTCGCCATTAACCTGAACAGCGGCGGCTCAAGCGAGTTGGTCATCCACGGCGCGGCCACGTTTGCCGGCACCGACAACATCACTTTCAGCGGCACGACGGGGGCGACGGCCACGACGGGCGTGGGCCAGTACACGCTCGCGACGATCGGCAGCGGTAGCAATTTGACCGCGAGCGATTTCACGGGTACCGCGCCGACTTACTATCATCTCACAAACAACAGTGGTGACACGGCGCTCTATCTGACCCATGAAGCAACGATCAGCATTAATACGCCCACCACGGCGGCCTCGTCCATTATCTCCGGCGGTAGCACGGCCATCAGCTTCACGGTGGCCAATACGGCACCCAGCGGTTCCAGCAGCCTCTCGGCCAGCGCCGCCTCGGGCACCAACACCAGCGGTTCAATTACTGGCCCCATCACGGTGGCTGCCGGGGGTACCAGTGGAACTGAAACGGGTATCAGCTTTACCGACAGCACAACCACCGGCGCCAACCAAGTCGGAACCTTCACGGTGAGCGATCCGAACGCCGACAACACGCCGCAAACCGGGACCGTTTCGGTCAATGTTTATGGCCACGCGGCGCCGAGTCTCAGTGGAACGACGCTAAATTTGGGTAACATCCACGCTGGTTACAGCGGGACGGTGACGAGTAGCAACAGCCTGACGGCAACCAACGGCTCGTCGGGGGCTTACATCGTGAATCTGAAGGGCAGCGCAACGTCGGCCAGCGGGGTGACGTTGACGTCTGTCAGCGGGGTGACGGCGGGCAGCTCGGCCAACATCTCGGCCACGCTGGCCAGCGGCCAAGGACCGGAAAGTTTCAGTTCTCAAACTTATACCTTTGCCGATGACTCGACGTTGAGCGGAGCCTCAAGCAGCGTGGCGACCCAGTCGATCACCGTCAGCGGCGAAGTCTACTCCGGAACGAGCACATGGATCACTAATGGCAGCGGTTCGTGGGGTACGACGTCCGGAACAGGAACCGAGACCTTCGGACAGAACTGGGGAAGCAATCAAGGTTCGCCTGGTCTCGATTCGAGTTTCAAGGGAGTGGATACGGCGACATTCGGCGCGGTAGGTGGAAGTCCGGTTGCTAGTTCTACGGTCTATTTGAATGCCGCGGCTCCTGACCTGAACAGCATCACCTTTAGCTCACCGTTGACCAGCTACACCCTGGCGCAGCAGAATGATAGCGTGAGCGCGAATAGCATCACCCTAAGCCAGGGCTCTGGCGCGTCCTTACCCAGCATTAACGTGACAGCAAATTCGAGTGCTGGCACGCAGACCATTAGTGCGCCGATCATCCTTGGTGCCAACACCAGCGTGAATGTGGGTTCCAACCAAACGCTGATCCTCAACGGTGCGATTTCCGGTTCCGGCTCTGGCCTGACCTACACCGGCGCGGGCACGACCTATGTGACGGGCAACAACACCTACACTGGCGGCACGACGGTCAACGCAGGTACCTTGGTGGTGAGCAATAGCAGTGGTTCGGCCACCGGCACGGGAGCGTTTAACCTGGCCAGTGGGGCTACCTTGAGCGGCACGGGCACTATCAACGCCAGTAACGCGACTATCAGCGGCACGGTCAACGTCGGCAACGGCGGCACCACCGACGTCCTGCACCTCACGTCGAGCGGGACGACGAACTTCACCAACGCCAGCCTGACCTTCAACCTCGACACCGTCACGCTGGGCAACAGTTCGCAAGTGGCCTTGGGCAACACGCCTACGGTGAGCTTCGGCAACACTTCGTTGACGCTCAATTTGACGGGCGGCAATCAAATCTTCACCCCGACCGACTTCATCCTGTTTACCAGCACGGCCAACACGGATGTCTTTCAGGGCTTGACCGTCAATTCCGACAACATCATCACATCCGGGCTGACCTTCACCCTTACGGGATCGTACGCTTCCAAATACGAAGTGTCCTACCTGGAACTGGTTAGCAACGGAGTCGGCGGTGTCAACATCGTGGCCGTCGTACCGGAGCCCGGCACGTGGGCGTTGATGCTCTTTGGATTAGCGGGCTTGGTGCTCATTCAGCGTTATCGGTACCGGTAAAACTGTACCCAACTTGGTCCGGTACCGAGCCTTGAGTATCCCTACTTAGTCGTTCCTTAAAAAAAGCCGGTCTGTAGCGCAGGGTATTCGGATGGCTGGAGGTTAGGACCCCGCTGGCCTTGGTGCCGAGTCGTATTTCTGGTGCTCCTTGCGCTGACTCGGCACTTTACGCGAAGCATCGGAACGAAGTTATCCCACCCTGGATTCGTTAATATCAAGATGGGCAATGTCATCACTCAAAACGAAGGGCTTCGATGGGTTTGAGGGTGGAGGCTTTGCGGGCGGGCCAGAGGCCGAAGATGATTCCGATGGTGGCGGATGAGAAAACAGCGAGCAAAACTGCGAACCAGGAGATGGGCAACTCAAAACCCGTTAGGATACTCCCGATCAGCACAAGGATTCCGCCCATTAAAATCCCGCCAAGTCCTCCCATGAGACTGACGGTGACGGCCTCGATCAGGAACTGGGAAAGAATATCGCGCCGCTTGGCCCCGAGGGCCTTTCGCAGCCCAATTTCGCGGGTGCGCTCGGTGACTGAAACGAGCATGATATTCATGATCCCGACGCCTCCAACGACGAGCGAGATGGCGGCGACTCCCGCGAGCAAAGCTCCGAGCATGCTAATGATCTTCAGCAAGGTTTGCTGCATTGAGGCGAAACTACTGATCTTATAGGCAGCCCCCTGTGACGGGGCGACCGGATACTCCTCTGCGAGTGCTTTTCCCACTGCGGCTATCGCAGTGTCCACTTTATCAGCGCTGACTGCCTGAAGGTCGATCGAATCGACATAGTTGGTGCCCGCCAACCGGTGCATGACTGTTCCCAAGGGAGCCAAAATAATGTCGTCATCATCGCGGGGACCGCTGGAGCCTTTCGATTTCAGCACGCCAATGACCTGGAAGATCACGCGGTTGATTTTGATGTTTTCGCCCACGGGATTTTGGGTGCCGAAAAGCGCCTTGACCACGGTCATGCCCAGGAGGGCGACACGGTTGCGTTCCCGGTCGTCGCTTTCATCGAAGGCATGCCCCACCAGGATGTCCTGCGAATGGACGGCGAGGTATTCAGGCGTCGTTCCGGTGACCTCGGTATTGGCGTTCTTGTCCTCATAGACGACCTGGACCCGTTTGCGCACGACTGGGGCGGCTCCGGCTATTTCCGGCACCTGCTCCTTGAGGTTTGCAGCGTCCGTTCGTTTGAGCCGACTGACCGTGCCAGCCTCAAGCTTGACGCCGTTGACCGTACGAGGCGCCGGTTGAACGAAGAGCAGATTGGAACCCATCGTGGAGATTTGCTTGGCGATGGCGTTCTTGGCTCCGGAAGCCAAGGCCAGGGCCATCATCACGGAGGCGACACCGATGATGATACCGAGGGTGGAGAGCCCGGATCGAAGTTTATTGCGAAGAAGGGAGCGGACGGCTTGTTCAAAGTAGGTATGAATATCGACCACGGTCACGGAGATAAATTTTCGCCACGGGGTGAGTGTGGCCGGAACTGCAACTAAACTGGTGCGCAACGTGCGGTGGATGGGGGCGTCCGTAAGTGGCTTGGGAACTTTCTCGTCAGAGAATACCTTGCCGTCTCGCATGCGAATAATGCGCTGGGCATGCTGGGCCACGTCGGGCTCATGCGTGACGAGGATGATCGTGATGCCCCGTTCGTTGAGCTGATTGAGCAGGGCGAGAATTTCCTCGCCGCTGGCGGTGTCGAGATTGCCGGTGGGCTCATCCGCCAAAATGATGGCAGGGTTGTTGATTAACGAGCGGGCAATGGCCACGCGCTGTTGCTGGCCGCCGGAAAGTTCATTGGGACGATGATGCAGACGTCCGCCCAGGCCCACCTGGGTGAGCAGTTCCTCTGCCGAAACGGGTTGAGTGCCGCCCGTGGCATAAAGGAGTGGAAGCCGCACGTTATCAAGCGCGCTGGTTCGCGTCAGGAGGTTAAATTGCTGGAAGACATAGCCGATGGTGCGACTTCTCTCCCCGGCCAGTTCGTCTTCGCTCAGTCCCGAAACCTCCTTGCCGCAAAGTTGGTAGGAGCCGCTATCGGGGACATCCAGCAGGCCCAACATCTGCATCAAAGTCGATTTACCGGAACCCGATGGTCCCATGATGGCAACGAATTCACCCTCCTTGATTTCCAGGGAAACGTCGCGCAGGGCGTGGATATCCACCTCGCCCATGCGGTAGGTCTTGCAGACCTTTTCAATTTTGATCATTGCCCTCCGCCCGGAGGAGGGCCCGAATCTTTCGGTGGCGTCGGCAGCAACCCGCCGGACGTCGTGGACGTCAGATTCGCCTTCTCCACGAGAACTGTATCGTTGTCCTTAAGCCCGGAAACGATTTCGACCAGCTTGCCGTCAGTTATACCAAGAGTTACGGGTTGGGTTCGCGACGAACTGCCCGAACTGTCAGTCGCCAGAAGAACCGTGTTTTGATCGCCCTGATGAGTAACGGCAAGTGCGGGCACGAGAAGCGCATTATCACGCTCAGCGATAACGAAGGTCAGGCTGGCAGTCATGCCACTGCGCATAAAATCGGGCACCTGGTCAGGCAGGATATCGACCTCGTAGGTGGTGACGTTGTTGACCGTCGTGGAACTGAAGGCGATTCGTTCGACCCGACCCGTGAAAGGTTGGGAACTGTAGGCATCCAGCTCCATGTCGACCTTTTGCTTCAAAGCTATTTTCGCCAAGTCGGTTTCGTCCAATGAGGCCGCGACGATCAGATGATCGGAGAGAGTGAAAACGGTGTCAGCAGCCGTGACCACCTGTCCCGGGACGACACTTTTGCCGATGATGGTTCCATCGAGAGGTGCGACCAAAGCGGCGGCCTTGTAAAAATCCTCCCATTTCTTCAATTCCTTATCGCCCTTGGTGCGGGCCACATCCAGCAAGGCGGCTCTTTCCGACGAGCTCATCCAGGCCAGAACTTGGCCTTTCTTTACCTTGTCACCAATGGCAACGAGCACTTCTTCCGCCCGCCCATCGATGGGAGGTTTGATGGCGAGTTGATTTTCGGGCTGGACAGTTCCGGTCGCCAGAACCGCCTTGCTGATATGTCCCCGCTTAACGGCAATAGCTTCGTATGTCTTGGCCTCAACCTGGGAGCTTGCTTCCCGGTGCCAAAACCAAAGGCCGACCAAGAAGACCAATCCCAATAGTATGCCAGATTTCCAGTTAAGTTTCACGGAATCACTCCCTTTCCCTGTGCGTATTCCCAATTGGCCTCTGCGATGACCGCATCGCGGCGGCTGAGGAGTTCTTGTTTTTCCGCGTTGACCAAATCGTTCTCGATCAAATTGAAATCCGTGAAAGAAATCAATCCGTTGCTGTACTGGCCTGTGCCAATCTCCGAGCGTACTTTCTGGGCCGCAACGGTCGATTGGTTGACTGTGACTGCCTCAATATCGCTAACCAGCGTGGAGTGATCTTGAACCAAGGTGTAGACAGACGAATCATCACTGCTCTGCACATTTGCCAAAGCCTGTCGAAATGAGGCATCCGCCGACTTTACATCGAAGTAAGTTTTGCCTCCGTCAAAGAGTGGTAGCGAAACGCTGACGTCAGCGCTCCAGCCGTTCGATTTCGGGAAAAACGAGTTGTCCTGTCTTTGCACCGATAAGCTGCTGCTGACGGTGGGTTGCCAGCCAGCGCGGGCAATGGTGATTCCGGCCTTTGCGGACTCGGCGTTTTTGACCTCCTCGAAGTGGGTTGGCGTCTGGATGGCCAGTTTGTCGAAATCGGGAGCATCAGCCGGCGTTTGCGTCACCAACTGACCGATGGCAGTAACCGGCCTCTTCAAACGCACGCCCATCACCTCCGCCAATTGATGCTGGGAGACGGTGACGTTGCGCTGGGCGTCGTGAAAATCGTGTACGGCCTGCTGATAATCAGACTGACTGAGCATCCAGGATCCTTTATTTTCCCGACCGCCCTCATATTTGAGGCGAATCAAGTCGGCATCGAAGCTGCGGCGCTGGACGATCTGTTCCGTCAGAGTGACCAGTTCCTGCGCGTAGAGCAGCTGGGCAAACGCGCTTTTGAGGTCATAGCTGACTAATGTCTTTTCCACCATCTGGGCCGCTACCTGGGCGCGGTAGTTGGCCCCGGCCTGGGCGACGTTACCGGGCGTAAGTCCGCCGTCGTAAAGGGTCTGGCTTACGGTCAGGCTGGCACTGTATTGATGTAGGGTGTTGAGGTTGGACGATCCTTCGCCAAAAGACCCTACATACGTTGTCCCACTGGTGCTGCTAAAAGCTGTATTCTGCCCGCTGGTGTTATACGTTCCAGATGCATTCGCCGTGATTTGCGGATAGTAAGAACTATAGCTTCCACCGTACTTGGCTTCGTAACTGCGGACCGATTCATGAGAGGCCACGAGCGCAGGATTGTTTAATGTGGCCGTTTTCACACACTGTTCCCAACTCATCGAATCGGCCGGAGTCTCCTGCGCGTGGGCGAGAGGAATCAGGCTAAAACCCACGAGCAATAAAATTAGAAATGATCTCATCGCGAAACTAACGCAAAAGAGGCGGGAAGGTGGACGACTAGCGGGGAGGCTGCGAGGGTGGACCAAAGGGTGAACCGTACTTTTTGAAATCACGTTCCCTTTGCTGACGGAGTTCATCCAGTGCAGGCTTTTGTTCCGGCGTTAAAATTTCCGCGATCCGGCTGTCGATGCCATCGGCCACTTGTTGGAGTTGGGTTATCGATTGCTGGCGTGAAGCCTCCACTTTTTCGGCAAAATCGGCGGCAATCGGTTTGAGTTTCTCCTGTTGGTCTGGTGTCAGGTTCAATCGCTTCCCAAGAAAAGACTCAAAATCATTCTGCATTGCCTCGGGTGCTGGAGGCGGCGACATGAAGAAGGGACGGTAAAAGGTGGCCAGACCCCAGCCGGAGAAAATTCCGAGCACAAATATGCCGAGAAAGGCGAAAAGCAGTTTCGTTTTAGGATTCATAATCAGGGTTGCTCCAGTTGAGCCAGGGAATTGGCGAGGTTGATCGTTTCGTGATAAGGGTTTTTGACCTGCATAAGCGGCAACGCCACACAGATGGCCATGACGACAGTTGCCGCGGCAAAAATCCGCAAGGTGAGAAAACCATCCAGGCAATTCCAGATGGACTCCTGTTTTTCACGGAGGATGGCGATCATTCGCTGCTGGAGCTGGAAAGAAGGCGGGGGTGTCGGTGGAGTGGCATTCAGCGCCGCCTCCAATATTCGGTTCAGTCGGTGTTCAGTTGAATTCATCGGTCGATTCCTTTTAGTAAATGTGTGTGACGGTCTCGCATCTTCGCCTTGGCACGGCTGACGCGTGTGGCCACCACCTCCGGGCTCAAGTTGGTGGCGCTACCAGCTTCCTCGGCCGTAAAACCCTCCAGATAAAGAAGGCGGACCAAAATCCGGTCGATGGGCTGAAGACAGGCCACCAGCTGTTGCACCAAATCCCGAGCTGCGAAACCAAGCGAAGCGTCCAGTCCCTCCTCCGAGGTCGCCAGGTTTTCCACGATCCGGGCCTCTTCTTCGCCCAAGTCCGCCAAACGAACTTCCGGACGGCGCTTTTCATAACGAACAAGGTCTAGGCAGGTATTAACGGCGATCCGTGACACCCAATGTTTAAAGGGAACACGGCCTGCAAACTGATCGAGATTACTAAACACCTTGGCCATGATCGTCTGGACCAAATCGGCCTCTTCTCCCCTGCGCGAGAGGTTGGACCGGGCAATTTTATAAACCAGCGGATGCATATGAGCGATGAGGGCATGGATCGCCCCCTCGTCCCGCTGGCGCACCCGCTCCAGACAGGCCGACACTTCTGAGTCGGTCATTTCAGGACAATCCAATAGCACTCCTTCTTATAGAGACTCCCGCAGCGCCATGTTTCTTACAGAAAAGTTTCCGCACCGATTATCCATAAAGCACGCTCAAAAAAACTTGTCAGAAACGGAACGCAAATGACGTCTCCCTCTTTAAAGGCAACCCATGACAACACTTTGGCATCTATCCGCCCTCTGCTGCATCCCCATTTCCAATCCCGGCGCGCGACTTCGAGAACAGGAGATATTTCGTAAAGTGGCGGCGGACCAAGCCAACTTCGCCGAAAGTTCGAATAATCAAGCCAAGGGGAGATGGGGTAACGGCTCCCCCTCCAAAACCAAAAAGGCCCCAATTCGATGATTAACCCGCTTCTCAAGCGCATTCTTTGCGTCGAAGATGATTCGCAATTACGTTCTATCCTGGTCGCCTGCCTTTCATGGCGCGGTTTTGAGGTTATAACCGCAGGTGACCACACCGAAGCGCTGGCCCAGTTTTCCGCGAATCAAGGTCATTTCCAGTGCGTGATCACGGACCACCATCTTCCTAACGCCCGGGGATTCGAGGTAATCGACTCGTTGCGGGAGGCGAACTACCAAGGCCCTGTCATTCTCATATCCGGCGGGATCAAAGATTTTGAACTGTCCGAATACTATAAACGAAACATCGTCGCCTACCTCAAAAAGCCTTTTGGTCTTTCGGCTTTGCTCGATTTGGTTTCTAAGGTAGCCAGGGTCTGATTATTCGGCAACTTGGCACCGGGCAAACGGCTGGAGTAAGCATTCTGGCGGGGGCAAGTCCCTCCATCGGCGGTCTCCCTGAGATTGCGTTTTTTGAGGGGGAGCTGCCAATCTCTCGTGTCATCTCCAAGCTTTAGTTTCGGATGGGCAGGACAGGTTAGGCCGGCGTGAATAACATCCCTTTGGCCGCGCCCCTTCCCCGTGCTACTTAATCACTTGACGGAATGAAAAGATGGAATTATCTTGAATAATCTGATTAATGCCTGAATAGACGACCATAAAATTCATTCGGCGCTTAAATTTTAATTTGAGCGATTATGCTGAGGCTGGCTCAATGCCCCCAAGTCGATGTTTTTGAGTGAATCGTCCTCCAGCCACGATTCACACTATTTATGATGAAACGTAACCATTTACGAATTCAGCGATATCGCGCCCTTTGCTTGGGAAGGATGAGCGGAAGACGGATGATTCTCAGTCTTGGTTTCAGTATTTGCGTCGCAGTCCAACTGGCAGAGGCGGGTGAGGTTGCCTCACAAGATCTTAAGGATGGAGTGGGGGTGCAAGTGGGTGGGGATGAGGTCGAGCTCAGTGTGGCCACCCCGCATGCGTTTCGGTTGCGAATTTGTCCGCCTGAAAGTGCACCTGCGGCTACGAGTATTTTTTTGAGCGGTGAGGCGCAGCCAGCCACGGCCTTTAGTGTGATTCACGAAGGCGAGATCGTCGGGATCAAAACCGCGTTCGGTGAATTGAAGGTCGACACGAAGCAGCAAAAGTGGTCGCTGATCGATGAGAAAGGCCAGCCGCTCACCGACTGGGCAGCGATCAAATCGACTGGGGCTGAAAAAGAGGCGAATCCCGGTGCGAAATTTACGGTGGAAGTCGGCGCCTCAACGGCAAAGCCGGGTCCGCTTTATTATGGTTCCGGGAATGATCCCAAGCTCGGCGCATTGACCCAGAATGAAGCCCGCTCCCACGCGGGCAATGGATCGACCTCCCTGCCCCAATATTGGAGTAATGCGGGTTACGGCGCCTTGCTTGTGACCAACGACGATAACAAGCCCGCGGCATGGAAAGCGAACCGTACCGGTGGAGTGAGTTGGACGGTACCCGGCACCCGGGCAGACCTTTATCTGGCCCCAGCCGCCAATCTTTATGACTGGCTTCGGGATGACGCCGAGTTGACCGGATTTGCGCCGGTTCCACCTCGTTGGACGTTTGGCTACATGCAAAGCCGATGGGGCTGGAAAGACCGGGCCTATATTGACGAGACGCTGGCCCGTTTCCGGGCGGATCATTTGCCGCTGGATGCTTTCATCTTCGATTTCGAGTGGTACACGAAGACCCCGGACTACAAGGTCAAGGCACCGGGCGATCCCGCCTTTGCCGATTTTGACTGGTATTCGCCTCTGCTTCCTGAGCCCGCAAAACAAATCGCGGGATGGCTCGATCAAGGCGTGCATGTCGTGGGAATTCGCAAGCCCCGCATCGGGAACAGCGAGAATCTGGCCATGGCTCGAAGCAAGGGCTGGATTCTGCCCTCGAATCCGGAGGATCCCAACGGAGATGACATCAAGACCCGCAACCTCGATTATGCGAATCCCGCAGTTCAGGCCTGGTGGCAGGAAAACAACCGGAAATTCATCGAGGCGGGAATGGCAGGCTTCTGGAATGACGAGGGGGAGACCACCTACACGGAGTATAGTTATTGGAACCAGACCGAGGCTGGTCTTTTCCGGCAATTCGATCCGAATGCCCGGTTTTGGAGCCTGAATCGCTCGTTCGCTCCGGGCTTGCAACGGTTTGGCGCGGCCGCGTGGACGGGTGATATCCACGCCAATTGGGAGACACTAAATAAAACCACGGGGGAGCTTCTGACTTACAGTCTCTCCGGCATGCCCTACATGACCTGCGACATCGGCGGTTTCTTTGGCGATCCCACCCCGGAATTGTTGACGCGCTGGATGCAGGCGGGAGTTTTCTTTCCGATCCAGCGAAGCCATTCTCATGTCCGGGCGACTCCCCGTTTCCCGTGGCTTTACGGGCCGGACGCGGAAGCTGCCATTCGCAAGGCGCTGGAGCTTCGCTACCGGCTGATTCCCTATTACTACAGTCTTGCTTTTCAGAATAGCCAAACGGCGGCGCCCCTCATGCGTCCGCTGGTCATGGAATTTCCAGACGATGAGAAAGTCGCGGGCCTGACGGATGAGTGGCTGATGGGCCAAGGATTGTTGGTGGCTCCGGCGTTGCAGGAGGGCGGTAAACGCGATGTCTATTTGCCGGATGATCTCTGGTACAATTTTGGGACGAACCAGACGACGAAAGGACCGCAAACCCTTTCGGTCACAAGCAAGCTGGATGAGATTCCGGTTTATCTCCGGGCAGGTACGTTATTGCCGCTGGGGCCCGTGCTGCAACATACGGGCGAAACCAGCGCAGAGCCGTTGGAATTACAGATTTATCCGGGGCGCGATGGTACGTTCACGTTGACGGAAGACGATGGCAAGACCCTCGACTATCAAAAGGGAATCGTTCGAAGCACGGCCTTTTCATGGAATGACCAAACGAAAACCTTGAGCTGGAAGATCACCGGCACCTACCAGGGAGATCATCGGTTTCATCAGGTCAAGGCGGTGTTATTCGCGCCGAGCGGTCAGCAAGCCAAAGTGGAAACTTTGGATAAGGATGGCTCGATCACTTTTCAATAGCGGGCCAACCGTCCCTTTTGGAACCTGACCTTTTTATGCAAACAGGCACTTCATTTTCTCGTGCTTTAATCATGAAGGGTTGGATTTGCGTGGGTTTGGGGCTCGCCTTCCTCGGTTCACGAGTCGCTGCACAGCCACCGCCTTTGGTTCTTTCCTCCCATTGGCAGATTCAGGATGCGGCCAAGGTGAGTGAATCGGGAGATCAACTCTCACGGGTCGATACCCCAACGAAGGGCTGGCTACCCGCCACCGTTCCCGGAACCGTTCTGACCAGTCTGGTGAACGACGGTGTTTACCCGGAGCCGCTTTACGGTGAGAACAACCGGGCGGATAAAATTCCGGAAAGTCTGTGTCGAACCGATTGGTGGTACCGGACTCATTTCACGATTCCGGAGTCTTATGCGGGGAAGCAAATCTGGCTGAATTTTGACGGGATCAATTATGCCGCCGATGTCTGGGTGAATGGGCATGAGGTAGGCAAGATCAAGGGCGCCTTCATCCGTGGAATTTTTAATATCACGCCTTTTGTCACGGCGGGAAAGCCAGCCGGACTTGCCGTGCGTATCTCTCCTGAACCGACGCCGGGAGATGCGCTTGAGCACACCATCCTCCTGGGCACCGGAAATAAAGTCTGCGTCACGCCGACTGACGGGGCGACGTTTCTCTGCACCATCGGGTGGGACTGGATTCCCGCCATTCGCGACCGCGATAGCGGCATCTGGCAAAAGGTCTTTCTTTCCGCGACGGGCCCGGCAGTCATTAAAGATCCCCTCATCTCGTCAGATCTGCCTTTGCCCCGAACCGATTCGGCGGATGTCACCATCCAGGCGACGGTGCAAAATGTGACCGGCCAACCGATGACCGGAATACTTCAGGCCAGCTTTGATAACGTCGCCATCCAACAGCCGGTCGACTTAAAGGCGAATGCATCCCAGATCGTTACCTTCGATCCCCAAACGTTTCCTCAGCTTCACGTCCTGAATCCCAAATTGTGGTGGCCGAATGGTCTGGGGGCACCCAATCTGCATCGCCTCCATCTGGCCTTCAAGACGGGTGAAACGGTTTCCGATGCGCAGGATGTTACCTTTGGTATTCGCAAGATCACCTACAGCCAACCCGGTTCGGAGAACCTGACTCTCGCGGTCAACGGCGTTCCTCTCTTTGTGAAGGGTGGCAACTGGGGCATGGATGAGGCCTTGAAGCGGATTCCCCGCGAACGCCTCGAGGCGCAGATCAAAATGCATCAGTTGGCCAACTACAACATGATCCGCAACTGGGTCGGTCAGAGCACCAGCGCCGATTTCTACGATCTTTGCGACCAGGATGGGATTTTGGTCTGGGACGAATTCTTTGAGCCGAGCAATGGTGCGCCTGCCCCCGCCGATACGGAAGCCTACATGGCCAATGTAAGAGACAAGATTCTGCGCTTCCGGAATCATCCGTGCATTGCCGTGTGGTGCGCACGCAACGAAGGTTACCCGCCCAAGGAAATTGACGATGCCATCAAGGCCTTGATGACGGAACTGGAGCCGTATCGCCTCTATCAATCCAATTCCAAGGATGGACGCGGTGTCCGATCGGGTGGGCCTTATGGGTGGAGACCGCCGGAGGCCTATTACGAATTTCCGGATGCCGAAGCTTTTAAGACGGAGAGCGGCAGCGTCTCGATCCCCACGATGGAATCGATCCAGGGCATGATGCCGGAGAAGGACTGGGAGGTCATCAATGACGACTGGGCCGAGCACGACTTGACCCGCGGGGCGCAGGAACGCCGTCCCTATCTCACCAGCCTGAATGAACGTTACGGTCCGGCGGTGAACCTGGCCGATTTTGTCCGCAAGGGGCAGTTGATGAATTACGAAGCCTTTCGCGCGATGTACGAAGGTCGACTGGCAAAATTATTCAAGCCGGAGACCGGTGTCCTGACCTGGATGAGCAATCCCGCCCAGCCGAGTTTCGTCTGGCAAATCTATCATTATGACTTGGAGCCTAATTCCGCACTCTTTGCGGCTCGCAAGGCCTGCGAACCGATCCACATTCAGCTCAATGAGAAGGAAGGCACGCTCCAGGTCATCAATAATTTGACCGCCCCCCTCGACGGCGCGAAAGCTCATCTCAGCTTATATAATCTGGATGGCAGCATCGCCTACCAGAACGATTTCGCGGTGACCGCCGCTCCGACCGCTGTGACCGATCTTGGTCCCGTGGCCTTGCCCGCGAATCTCTCGCCGGTCTATTTTGTGAAACTCGAATTACGGGATGCAGCGGGCAAGCTTGTCTCCGATAATTTCTATTGGCGTGGAAATGCCGCCAAGCCGGACGATTTAACCGCACTGGACCAGTTGGCACCCGTGACGCTCGAAGCCCAGGCTGTCCGTCATGATAGCGCGGATCGATTCCAGCTCAACGTGACGCTCCGCAATCCCGGACCCGGTGTGGCCTTGATGGCGCATCTTCAACTGCGACGTGCCGAGGCCAAAACGCGTGTCCTTCCTGTTTACTACTCGGACAATTATGTATCGCTCGCTCCCGGTGAGGAGAAAACCATCACGATTGAGACCGATAATAAAAACCTCCACGGGGAGAAGCCGCTCGTGGTGATCGATGGATGGAATATTGGAGCGATCAAGAGCAAACCATCGGTCGAGGCAACTTTAGCGCTGAACCAGAACGCCCAAGTCGATCATTGGCCGAAGAATGGCTTCAGGATTTTCTACGGCACACCCGAGTCCGAATACCATATCAATTGCGGGGGCGGCGACATGGGCAATTTCAAAAGCGATGACCGCTATGCATCCGGGCCAACGGTCCAGGTTAAAGACCCGATTGATACCTCGGCAGCCTTGGCCGCGCCGGAAGCCGTTTACCAAAGCTGCCGTTACCGGAAGGCCAGCTACATCTTTGCGATGCAGCCGCTGGCCCCCGGGCACACCTATACGGTACGACTCCATTTTGCCGAGCTTACTTTCAAAGAGCCGGGCAAAAGGAAATTCAACATCAAGATTAACGGGAAAGAGGTTGCCAAGGATTTTGACATCGTTCAGGAAGCAGGCGCCGGCGATAAAGCCGTGGTCAAAGACTTTCCGGGAGTGACTCCCGATAGCGAAGGAAATATCGATGTTGACCCATGGGTGGAACGTGGGGTGAAGGAACTCCCTGCGGTCAATGGAATTGAAATTATTTCCAACTAGCTTTCTGGTAGTGGGTTATCGTTACTTGATCAGGTAAATGAACCAATTGAGTGCGGTCACCTTTTTTAACACGAAAGATGATTGAAACTTGCAACTTCTGCCCTGGGGTGGTGTTATGATATTCGTGAATAAAGCATCATATATTCTTAGAATACTCTTTTGTTTTTTGATTATTCTGAGAGCCTCCGCCGATCCCATCCCTGCTCCCTTGGTTCTCGCCAAAGGATGGCAGCTTCAAGAGGCGGGTAAAGTGACGGCGCCGGGCGATCAACTTTCTTTACCCGGTATCAAGGGCAAAGGCTGGCAACCCGCGACCGTTCCCGGAACTGTCCTGACCAGTCTGGTCAATAATGGCGTCTACCCGGAGCCACTTTATGGAGAGAACAATCGCCCGGATAAAATTCCGGAAAGTTTGTGCCGCACCGATTGGTGGTACCGGACGACGTTTACCGTTCCAGAGTCGTATGCCGGGAAGCAAATCTGGCTGAATTTTGACGGCATTAATTACGCGGCGGAAGTCTGGGTCGATGGACACGAGGTGGGAAAAATCAAGGGGGCGTTCACGCGTGGACAATTTGATGTGACCGCGTTCGTCACGGCAGGTAAGCCAGCCGGAATGGCGGTGAAAATATCCCCGCAACCGAATCCCGGAGTCACCCATGAAAAAACAATCCTGCGCGGGACGGGCAAGAATGGCGGCGTTTCGGCGATCGATGGCCCCACGTTTCTGTGCACGTTGGGATGGGATTGGATTCCGGGCATCCGGGACCGGGACACTGGCATTTGGCAGAAGGTCTTTCTTTCCGCCACCGGTCCCGCCGTGATTAGGAATCCCTATATCACGACCGATTTGCCATTGCCTCGCACCGATTCCGCCGATGTGACGATCCAGACTACGGTGGAAAATGTGACCGATCAGCCGCTCAAAGGCGTGCTGGAGGGAAGTTTTGACGGTGTATCGGTGCAGCAGCCGGTTGATCTCCTTCCCAAGACCTCGCAGGTGGTCAACTTTGATCCCAAGAATTTCCCGCAGCTTCACATCTTGAACCCCAAGCTCTGGTGGCCGAATGGATTGGGAGAGCCCAACCTGCATACGCTTCATCTCGTCCTGAAGACGGATGACAAGGTTTCCGACACACAGGATATCTCTTTTGGTATCCGGAAAATAACCTACTCGGCTCCAGGCTCGGACAACCTGACGCTCGCGGTGAATGGAGTTCCCGTTTTTGCCAAAGGTGGAGACTGGGGCATGGATGAGGCGTTGAAACGCAATCCGCGCGAACGGCTCGAGGCCGAGATCAAGCTGCACCGATTGGCCAACTACAACATGATCCGTAACTGGGTCGGCCAAAGCACGAGTGCCGATTTCTACGATCTTTGTGACCAGTACGGCATTCTCGTTTGGGATGAATTCTTCCAGCCCAACCCGGGAGATGGCCCCAATCCTACCGATCTCGATCTCTACATGGCCAACGCCCGGGACAAGGTTTTGCAGTTTCGCAATCATGCCTCCGTCGCGCTCTGGTGTGGACGCAACGAAGGCAATCCGCCGAAGGAAATCGATGATGCGTTGAAGGCGCTCATTACCGAATTGGATCCGGTGCGTCTCTATCAATCGAGTTCGACCAGCGGGCGGGGAGTTCACTCGGGTGGCCCTTATTATTGGCAACCGCCGCAGCAATATTATGTCTTCCCGGACAAGGAGGCCTTCAAGACCGAGATCGGAAGCGTCTCCATTCCGACGATTGAGTCGATCCAGGGGATGATGCCCCGGAAAGACTGGGAAGTGATTAACGATGACTGGGCCGAGCATGACCTCACCCATGGCGGTCAGGAAAGGGAACCGTATCTCCACACGCTCCAGACCCGCTACGGCAATGCGGCGAACCTGGCCGATTTTGTCCGCAAGGCGCAGTTGATGAATTATGAAGTCTTTCGCGCGATGTATGAGGGACGTCAGACCAAGATGTTTCATCCCGAGACCGGCGTGCTCACCTGGCTGAGCAGCCCCGCGCAACCCAGCTTCGTCTGGCAGCTCTATCATTACGACCTGGAACCGAACTCCGCTCTCTTTGCCGTCCGAAAAGCCTGCGAGCCGGTTCACATCCAACTCAATGAGAAGGAGGGAACGATCCAGGTGATCAATAACCTGCCGACGTCTCTGGACGGAGCCAAGGCGCATCTCACCCTCTACAATCTCGACGGAACTTCTCCTTACCAGAACGAGTACCCGGTCAACGCGGCGGCCACCGCCGTGACCGATCTTGGGCCGGTGGCGTTGCCGGGAAATTTGTCGCCGGTCTATTTCGTGAAACTTGAATTACGCGATGCCGCCGGAAAGCTTCTCTCGGATAATTTCTACTGGCGCGGCGATGCCGCCAAGCCGGATGATTTGACGGCCTTGGATCAACTTGCCCCGGTGACGCTGGAAACCAAGGCCGTGCGTCATGACGAGGGCAATAAGCTTCAAGTTGAGGTGACCGTGTGTAATCCGGGGCCCGGCGTGGCGCTCATGGTGCACCTCCAGCTTCAGCGGGCGGAGGCCAAAACCCGCGTCCTTCCTGTCTACGATACGGACAACTATTTCTCGCTCGCGCCGAACGAAGAAAAGACCGTTACCCTGGAAGCGGATCAAAGTGCTCTCCATGGGGAAAAGCCGCTGGTGCTGATTGACGGCTGGAATGTGGGCGGAATCAAGCAGGAGTCTTCGGACGGGGTCGCGGTGGCCATGAATACGAACGCCCAGGTCGATCACTGGCCGAAGAATGGACTGCGCGTCGATTATGGCCCGCAAAAAACGGAGTATCACCTCAACTGCGGGGGAGGGGACGTGGGCGTTTTCAAGAACGACACGATTTATTCCGACAACAAAACCGGGAGCATTGACGCGAAGATCGATACCTCGGATCCGTTGTCAGGCCCCGCGGCGATCTATCAAACCTGCCGCTATGGCAAAAATAAATATTTCCTGGCCGTGAAGCCGCCGAAGCCGGGTCATACGTATACCGTCCGGCTCCATTTCGCCGAGCCTCTTTACCAGGAAGTGGGCAAACGGAAGTTCGATATCCTGATCAATGGAAACAAAGTGCTGGAAAGTTTCGACATCTTCCAGGCTGCCGGGGCGATGAACAAAGCGGTGGTGAAGGAATTCACCGGCGTGGTTCCCGACGACACCGGCACCATCAACGTTGGACTTCTATCGTTGCCCATTTTCGGGCAGCGGGAAATGCCGATGATCAACGGGATCGAGATTATCCCGAATTAAAGAGCCCAACTTTTCAGATTGAAACACCGTCATGAAATTCACTCCACAAACCCTTCTCTTCACCCTGCTCGCAGTCTTCAGTTGTGCGCTGCTGCCCGCTCTGCGTGCTGATGCGCTGCCAGATCCGCTGGTTATTTCTTCCGACTGGAAGATGCAGGACGCGACGAAGGTTTCTGCGAAAGGCGATGAAATCTCGCGAGATACGTTCTCCCCCTCCGATTGGTACGCAGCAACGGTTCCCGGCACCGTTTTGACCACGCTCGTGAATAACAAGGTTTATCCGGAACCGCTTTATGGAGAGAACAACCGCCCGGACAAGATTCCCGAGAGTCTGTGCCGGACCGATTGGTGGTACCGGACGACCTTCACCGTTCCCGCTGCCTACGCAGGCAAAACCATCTGGCTCAATTTTGACGGGATCAATTATGCGGCGGATGTTTGGGTGAACGGCCACAACGCAGGACAAATCAAAGGCGCGTTTACCCGCGGGATTTTCGATGTGACCTCTTTCGTCGAGCCCGGAAAGCCTGGGGTGCTCGCGGTTCGGATTTCTCCACAGCCCAATCCCGGTGATCCGCATGAGCATAATATCGTCAACGGCATGGCCAAGAATGGTGGTATCACCGCCATCGACGGCCCGACCTTCCTCTGCACGATTGGATGGGATTGGATTCCGGGGATTCGAGATCGCAATACCGGCATCTGGCGAAAGGTGTTTTTGTCGGCCTCCGGGCCGGTGCTGATCCAGGAGCCGTTGGTCACGACCGATCTGCCGCTGCAGAGTCTCGATTCGGCGGATATCAAAATCGAGGCCAAGGTGAAAAACATTACCGACCAGGCGCAAAAGGGCGTGTTTAAAGGCACGTTCGGCGACGTTCCTTTTCAGAAAGAGGTGGAAGTGGCGGCGCATGCCACGCAGGTTGTGACCTTTGATCCGACGACGAACCCGGAACTGCACCTGAAGAACCCGAAGCTCTGGTGGCCCAATGGCTTCGGTCCCCAGAATCTCTACCCCGTGCATCTTTCCTATGAGATTGGCGGAGCGGTTTCGGATGCCACCAACTTCTCGACCGGCATCCGGAAAATAACCTACACAGTTCCCGGGACCGACAACCTGACCCTCTCCGTCAACGGCGTTAAAGTCGTTTGCAAGGGAGGGGATTGGGGCATGGACGAAGCCATGAAACGCATCCCCCGTGAGCGGCTGGAAGCAGAAATTCGCATGCACCAACAAGCCAACTACACGATTATCCGGAATTGGGTTGGCCAAAGCACCAACGAGGATTTTTATGAACTCTGCGACAAGTACGGCATAATGTTGTGGGACGAATTCTTCCAGCCCAATCCGGGTGATGGCCCCAATCCAACCGACTTGGATACCTACATGGCCAACGCCCGGGAAAAGATCGTCCGCTTCCGCAATCATCCCTCCATCGCCGTCTGGTGTGGGCGCAATGAAGGTCCGCCGCCGCCCGAAATCAACGATGCGCTGCAGAAACTGATGACCGAACTGGAGCCAACCCGGCATTACCAGCCGAGTTCCACCAGCGGACATGGTGTCCATTCCGGGGGACCTTACCATTGGCGGACGCCGGAGGACTTCTATTCGGTGGATGCCCCGTTCAAGACCGAGATCGGCAGCGTCTCTGTTCCCACGTTGGAAGCGGTGCAGGCGATGATGCCGCAAAAAGATTGGGAAACGATCAATGATGACTGGGTCGAACACGATCTGGGACGAGGAGCTGGCGGGGGCGATACCTACGCGGGCGACCTGCGCGTCCGTTACGGCAAACTTCTCAACCTGGCCGACTTTGTGCGCAAGGCGCAGTTGGCCAACTATGAAGCTTTCCGCGCGATGTATGAAGGACGCCTGGTCAAGCTATTCCAACCGACCACCGGGGTTATCACCTGGATGAGCAATCCGGCCCAGCCCAGCTTTGTCTGGCAGCTCTATAGCTGGGATCTTGAACCCAATTCTTCGCTCTACGGGACGCGCAAGGCCTGCGAGCCGGTCCACGTCATGTTGAACGAAAAGACCGGAACTCTGGCCGTCATCAACAACCTCGCCACGCCGCTTAATGGGGCCACCGTCTCCGTCACGATCTACAATCAGGACGGCACCGTTGCCGCACCTCAACAAGACAAGAAGGTCGATGCGCCACCAAGCGCCGCCACCGATCTTGGGCCGATCGATGTGCCCGCCAGCGTATCGAAGGTCTACTTCGTCAAACTTCAACTCAAGGATGCCAATGGCCAATTGGTTTCGGACAACTTCTATTGGCGCGGCGCCGCCGGTCACGAAGATGACTTGACCGATCTGCAATCGTTACCCGTCGTTAAACTGGAGGCCACCCCCAAGCGTCACGACGCGGACGGGAAATGCCTTTTGGATGTGACGCTTCACAATCCTACTTCAAACATCGCCCTGATGGCGCACTTGCAGTTGCAGCGCAAAGGCACGGGCGACCGGGTTCTTCCTGCTTATTACACGGATAATTATCTCTCCCTGCTCCCTGGCGAATCCAAGACGGTCACCATTGAGGCGGCATTATCCGATCTCCACGGAGACAAGCCGCTCGTCGTTCTCGACGGATGGAACATCGACGTCGCGCCAACTTCAACCGCCGATTGCGATATTGATCTGAACAAGAATGCGCAGGTCGCGAGCTGGCCGGTCACAAATATCAATATCAAATGGTTCGAGGCCCCGATTGATCGAATCAAGATTCAATGCGGCAAAGGGCAAAAAAGTGGTTTTGAAGGCGACAAAGGATTTGATGGGGGTGTTGCCAAAGGTATTCGCAAGGACGATTCGGCGGCCAATGTCGACACCAGCGCCGTTCCGTCGGTTCCCCGGGAGCTTTACATGGGAGAGCGAGTAGGTGATGTCATCTATACGCTGCCGATGAAGCCCTCGACGGCAGGCTACCGGGTGCGGCTCTACTTCGCTGAGACCGATGCTAAAACCGATGCCGCCGGAAAAAGGATTTTCAATGTCGATATTAATGACCAACCCGTCCTGACGAATTTCGACATCTACACCGAGGCGGGGGGCGGCGGCAAGGCGATGGTCAAGGAATTCCCGGGGATCATGCCGGATAAAGAGGGGAACATCGTCATTCATTTCCGACCGGGAACCGCTGGGCAACCCAAGATCAACGGAATCGAAGTCGGCCCGATGTAGGGTTCAATGCCGCGAAAATTCCCATGAAGATAAAATCGGCATTATTGTTCCTGGTACTGTGCACACCATCCCTGGTCGGGATGGCGCAGGAACAATCGGTCACGTCCCTCAATGGCGGACCATGGAAGGTTGCTCCGGCGCCAGACGTCAAGGAGACCGGCGAGCAGCTTTCGATTCCCGGCTATGCCGACGAGAAATGGTTGACCGCCCATGTTCCCGGTACGGCGTATGTTGACTATATCCTCGCGGGCTTGGAGAAAGATCCCAATTTCGGGGACAATGCGTGGCAAGCCGACAAGAAAAAATACGATCAAAACTACTGGTATCGCACGGAGTTTACCGTGCCGGACGACTATTTTCAAAATGGCCGGATTTGGTTGAATCTCGACGGCGTCCACCGTGATGCCGACGTCTACGTGAATGGCGCCAAGGTCGGATCGATGCTCGGATTCTTTCAGCGCGGACGTTTTGACGTGACCGCGCTGGTTAAAAAAAATGAGAAGAACTCGCTGGCAGTCTTGGCCCATCTCATGGACGTGCCCAAGACGAAGGGGCCGGATGGGAAATTGAACCCCAATTGTTCCTCGCCGTCGCTCCTTTGCAGCCGGGGATGGGACTGGATGCCGCGCGTGCCCGGATTGAATACGGGCATTTATAAAGATGTTTATCTGACCCATACTGGAGAAGTCTCGCTCATTGATCCGTGGATCCGGAGTGATCTTCCCAAACCAACCGAGGCTAACCTGTCGATTCAGACGGATCTGCTGAATTCCTCCGCGTCTGAGGTTTCAGGTGAACTGGTGGGCGAGATCAACCCGGGCAAGATTGCTTTCACCAAGGCGGTGACCTTGAAGCCGAACGAGACGCAGACGGTTACGTTGACCTCAGCAGATACCCCGGCCTTGCACATGACCAACCCGAAGCTCTGGTGGCCGAACGGTTATGGCGATCCCAACCTTTACACGTGCCATTTGGAATTCCGCGCCGGCCCGGCCGTGTCGGATCAGAAGACGGTCACCTTCGGGATCAAGAAATATTCCTATGAGGTCAAGAATGACATTCTCTATTTCTATATCAATGGGACGCGCCTCTTTCTCAAGGGAGGAAGTTGGGGGTTGCCGGAATATTTGATGCGCAACCGAACGGCGGCTGATTACGACACGCGTGTCCGCCTCCATAAGGAGCAGAATTTTAACGTCATCCGCAATTGGATGGGCTCGGTTCCCGATGAGGCCTTCTACGAGGCCTGCGACAAGTATGGCATCATGGTCTGGGATGAACTGTGGCTCAACTCGCATGATGGCGATCCGTCGGATATTCCAGTCTATCACGCCAATGTCACCGAGAAGGTGAAGCAGTTCCGCAACCACCCCAGCATCTGTTTCTGGGTCGCGATGAATGAGGGGACTCCGCCGCCGCCGGTGAACGATCCGAATGCCGACATCATCGAAAAATATGATGGTGGGGACCGCCAATATCATCCCTGCTCCAACAGTGGCAACCTCAGCGGAAGCGGACCCTGGACCGATTTTGCCCCCGAGATTTATTTCCGGGGCACGTTTACTTTTAATGGGGTGGAAAAGCCTCCGGGTAAAAGAGAACCCTACGGCATGCACAGTGAGCTGGGTACGGCGGTTGTGACCAGCTTTGATAGTTTCAAGAAATTCATGCCCAAGGAAAGCTGGTGGCCCTGGAATGAAACGTGGAACAAACACTATCTGGGTACGCGCGCCAGGAACGCTTTCCCGGATAAATATCTCTACGACCTGTCTGCTCGGTACGGTGAGGGAACCGATATTGAAGATTTCTGCCGCAAGGCCCAATTGCTCAACCTGGAAACGACGAAGGGGATGTTTGAAGGCTGGCTCGATCATAGTGATCAAACCGCAGCCGGATTAATTATCTGGATGAGCCATCCGGCTTATCCCTGTTTTGTCTGGCAAACCTACGATTACTACTATGACACCACCGGCGCTTACTGGGGAGCCAAGACCGCCTGTGAACCGGTCCACATCTATTGGAATTCCAACGATGATCGTATCCGTGTCGTCAACACCTCAGGCAAGAGCCTGCAGAATCTCAAGGCCGATTTGTGGGTCTATAATCTCGATGGCACGGAAAAATTTCACCGCAGCGCCACAGTCGATGCGCCTTACGACAAGGTGACCGACTGTTTCAAGCTGGAAGCCCCGGCCGACCTTTCGCCCACGCATTTTCTCAAGCTCAAACTGACCGATGCCGCAGGCAAGGTCATCTCGGAGAATTTCTACTGGCGGGGAACGGAAGACCTCAATTACTTCGGCTTGAGCAGCCTGAAGCCCGTCCATTTGACGGTCACTGAACCGACCGTCGAGACCCTTCCTGATGGAATGAAAAAACTCTCCCTGGACATCACCAATCCAGCGGATTCGGGAACCGTCGCTTTTGCCATCCGGCCCAAACCGGTCAAACCCAGCTCCGGGGAACAAATCCTGCCAGTCTTCATGAATGACGGTTATTTTGCGCTCATCCCCGGCGAAACCAAACACCTCACCATTGAATATAACCCGGCGGAGGCCGGAGGTGAGACCGCCAAGGTGGAGATCGAATGTTGGAATAACTTCACCCACGCAGCGCCGACCAAACCACCGCCATTCGATCCCAAAGCCCGTATCGGTACGAGCTCCGCGACGACCAAACCGGACAAGACTCCCGGGACTCCGGCCCCGAATGATCCCGCGCAGTAAAGCCCGATAACTGAGAATTCCAACCCCAGACTTGATTGATCCTGACCCCCATGAAAACACGCTCCTTAGTCACGCTGCTCGTTGCCGGTTTGAGTTTCAGTCATGCGCGGGCCGAAGTTCAACCCAACGCCCTCTTCTCCGATAACGCCGTCCTTCAGCAAAACACCATCGTTCCGGTCTGGGGTTCAGCGAAGGAAGGAGAAAAAGTCACGGTTACCTTCGATGGCGACACGGAGGCAACTGAAGCCAAGGATGGCCAGTGGATGGTTCACCTTAAGCCCCACAAGCCGGGCGGGCCGTTCACCTTGACCATCGCGGGAGATAACACGATCACCGTCAACAATGTCATGGTGGGTGAGGTCTGGATTTGCTCCGGCCAGTCGAACATGGCCTTCCGGTTTATCAATGCGGCGAACGCCAAGGAGGAAGCTCCCACCGCCAATTATCCCAACTACCGGATGTTCGTCGTGCAACGCCATCCCGCCTTTACCCCACAAACCCAGGTGGCGGGTTCCTGGATCGTTTGCTCGCCGACCACCGTCCAGGATTTCTCAGCGGTCGGTTACTTCTTCGGACGCGATATCCTCAAGGCGACCGGGGAGCCTGTCGGCATGATTGATAGCGCGTTTAGCGGAACCGCGGCAGATCTTTGGACCAGCCAGTCCGGCCTGGCCAAGGCTCCTGAACTTCACGGCTACTTGGATCTGTTGGCCAAGGCACAAGCCAAGTACGATCCCGCCGCTGATGCCCAATACCCCCAGGCAATGGCAGATTATGAGGCGAAACTCAAGGAGTGGAATGATACGACGCTCAAGGCCTATTCCGATTCGATCAAGGCCTGGAACGAGGAAAATGCCAAGAACAAGGCTGCAGGTCTTCCTCTCACCCCCCGGCCGGAACCTAATCCGCCCAAGCCCCGTCCCCCTATGGAACCCGTGGGTAAGATTCCCACCGGGCTTTTCAATGGCATGATCGCACCGCTGATCCCCTATGCGATCAAGGGCGTTGTCTGGTATCAGGGGGAGTCGAATAATCTCAAACCCTTTGAGTATCGCACCCTTTTCCCCATCCTGATCGCGGACTGGCGGGAAAAATGGGGTATCGGGGATTTCCCTTTTATTTTCGTTCAAATCGCCCCCTACAAGGACGATATCCCGGAACTTCGCGAGTCGCAGCTCCTGACCTGGAAGTCGACCGACAATACCGCCATGGTTGTTACCACGGACGTGGGTGATCCCGTCTGGATTCATCCCATTCAAAAAGAACCCGTTGGGGTTCGTCTGGCGCTGGCCGCCCGGGCCTTAGCCTACGGCGAGAAAATCGAATACTCGGGCCCCGAGTACGATTCTTTCAAGGTCGATGGCAACAAGATCATCCTGACCTTCACTCATGTCGGCAGTGGACTGGTGGCCAAAGATGGACCGCTCAAGGGTTTTGAAATTGCCGGGGCCGACAAAAAATTTGTCGAGGCCAAGGCCGAGATCAATGGGAATACCGTTGTCGTTTCGAGCGACCAGGTTTCGGCACCGGTCGCCGCCCGGTACGGATGGGCGAATGTCCCTGACGTCAACCTCTGGAACAAGGAAGGCTTGCCCGCTTCAATTTTCCGGACCGATCCTGAATCCTTGACCGCAGATGTGCCTCCCTCAAAGAAGACGGCGCCTGCCGCAGCCAACGCGGAATCAGGTGGTGAACCCGCCGCCCCATAAGGGCAGGGGGCTATTTCATCAGCGGATCGAGAACGGGTTGCAGGTTATCCGCCCAGATTTGGTAGCCTTGCAAGGAGGGGTGGAGAAGATCGGGAAATAGTTCCTTGGGAAGTTCGCCATTGGCGTCGAGGAATTTTGCACCGATATCCAGATAGTGGACTTGCGGGCCAAAGTCGGTCTTACTCAGGATGGCATTGGTGGCTTCCACTGTCGTGCGCCGGAAGTCACCTTTTTTTCCGCAGGGAAAAATCGCCATCAGCACAATTTGGGATTGGGGTAATTTTTCGTGGACAGTAGCCACGATCTTCTGGACACCGGCGGCGACCCACTCCGGCTTATCCCGGAACTTCCCAATATTATTCGTGCCGATCAGGATGACGACGGCCTTGGGGTGGAGCCCATCAAGGATTCCACCGGCCAGATGACCCAGCGTCTGCCCCGTGGTTTCGCCGGAGATGCCCATGTCTCCGGCATCGTAGGGGGCATAATACTTGGTCCAGACGGGAAGTCCCGCGCGCTGCCAGAAGGCCGTGATGGAATCGCCCAGGAAAATCAATTGCATGTTTTTGTCCTCGGCCCGCTTGAGCAGTTTCATCTGTCCTCCCAGGCCGGCGACCGGGGCGGGAGTGACTGCATCTTCCGGTTGACGTGGCGCCGCCGGAGGCTTGGCCGCGACGGGTGCGGTATTGGTGGCCGGTTGAGTTGTAGGAGTCGGGGGACTGATTTCCTGTGCCGTCAATGGGCGTCCAAGAAAAAGAATGAGGGCAAGGACAAACAGGGGAGAGACTTGGTTTTTGGGCATGGAGGTTTTTATAATGTGTTGAGTTTGCAAACGATCAGGTGCGGGGACCGAGAGAGCATCAAAAGTCAATGTGCGAAGTATCTGTATCCGATGGCATCCAGCGACGAATACTTGGTAATTTGGGTAGCCGGACGATTCATGTATAGAGTGAGAAATGCGGATTTCATTTTCAAGATGCCTAGTGATCGTCTCCTGGATCAGTGACCAGTTTCCCTTTTCCCGTGGCGCCGGGGGGATCATTTGCGGGAACTTTGAGTTCCGTTTCTAATCGGTGCAATTCTGCGGTTAACTTAGCCGTGATATCTTTGTACTCAGGTTGTCCGTAAACGCTGTTCAGTTCATTCGGATCCTTTTTAAGGTCAAAAAGTTCCCAATAGTCGTCAGCGTCATAAAAATGGATCAACTTATACTGGTCGGTAACGACTCCATAATGAGGCGAGACGTTATGAAAAAAGGGATACTCATAGTAGTGATAATAAAAGCTGGTTCTCCAATCCGTTGGTGTAGCTCCCTTGAAGAGGGGAAGGAGGCTATGGCCTTGCATCTCTTCGGGGATCGGAATGCCTGCGGCGTCCAGGAATGTTTCCGCAAAATCGAGGTTGGAGACAATGGCTTTATTGACGCTTCCCGGTTTGATTACTCCCGGCCAACGTACCAGTAAAGGTGCTCGTAGGGATTCTTCAAAGATCCAGCGTTTATCAAACCAACCGTGCTCGCCTAAATAGAACCCTTGATCAGAAGAGTAAATCACGAGGGTGTTATTTTTCAGCCCGTTGTCATCAAGATATTTAAGTAGACTACCCACTGAGTCATCAACCTGTTTGACGCAGGCGAGGTAGTCATGCATGTAGCGATTGTATTTCCAGGCCACCAGATCCTTTCCCTTTAAATGAGCGCTTAGGAAAGCTTCATTCCGTGGTTCGTAATAGGCGTTCCAAGTTTGGAGCTGGTCTGGACTCAAATCACGGGGCGGGATCAATTTGACGTCTGCCTTGTTCATGTTCGTGGCAATCGTCATTTTTTGATTATGCTCCGCCGAGCCGCGCCCGTCATAGTCATCAAAAAGAGTCGCAGGAGGATCGTATTTTCGATCATGATCAAAATTTAGGTAATCCAAGCCCGGTTCCCAGGGGCGATGTGGCGCCTTGTTTTGGTACATGAGCAGAAAGGGCTTCGACTTATCGCGATGATTCATCCAATCAATGGCATCTTTCAGGGTCAGGTCGGTGACATAACCCGGTACTTGTGCTTTGACACCATTCTTAATAAAAACAGGATTATAATAGACGCCCTGTCCGACGAGGATATTCCAGTAGTCGAATCCAGTGGGGGCCGTCTCTAGATGCCACTTGCCGATCATGGCTGTCTGGTAACCAGCTTTTTGCAGGAGTTTGGGAAAGGTCATCTGGGAACCATCGAAGCGGCAATTTATATTATTATAGAATCCGTTAAGATGATTGTACTTTCCGGTTAGAACGGTCGCTCGTGCCGGGCCACAGAGGGAATTCGTCACAAGACAGCGATCTAGGCGCATACCTTCATTCCCGATCCGGTCGATATTCGGCGTATCGATCAACTTGCGATCATCGCCGTAGGCACTGACAGCTTGGTAGGCGTGATCATCAGAATAGATTAATATGATGTTGGGATGTGATGGATCAGCTTGCGGGGAAATTGCAGAGGACGTCTGGGCCTGAGAAACTGGATGAAAGAGCAATGAAAATAATCCGGCTGCTACTAAGCATGGAAGTTTTACTCGTCGAGCATGGAAGGGAAGTGGACTAAGCATGCGGATGTTTTGATTTTCCCGGATTAAATCGGATGGTAGGGCGCAACGGCCACCCCGACATAAGTGTCGGCGCAACCGTAGTAGAGAAACCATTGGTGCTTAAACAGGACGAGTCCCTCAATGAAAGTTGTTCCAGCCGTGTACTGCCCCGACTTTTCCCACGGCAACTCGGGCTTGATGAAGGGGACGTCGGTGCGGTCGATCAGATGTGAGGGATCGGTGGCGGAAAATAGCGCCTGCCCGCCGGAGTAAGCCCTGTGGCCAACGCCGATATCGTCCAGGGCCTTGCCATTTTTTCCATTATACATGAGCACGATACCTTTGCTCGTCATCAAGGCGGGGGGACCACATTCCGCCAGGTCGGCATCGAACTTTCCCGGGCGTCGATCGAGGAGCACGCCGGAAGCAGGTTCCCAGGTGCGTAGGTCGGGCGAGGAGAGGAGCTGGATGGCCCCCTCACCAAAATAAAGCCAATAGCGCCCGTTGATTTTCGCTGCGACGAGTCGATCCCCCACGACGCGGCAGACCAGCGACGCCGACTTGCTCGGATGGATTTTGCCCGCCACCACGGGCCCGAGCTTGGTCCAGTGGATCAAATCCTTGGAGGTAGCCAATCCCAAGCGGGCCTTCCGCTTACCTGGAAGCCGCATCCATTCGGTGTAGAAGAGCGAGTAGGTTCCATCTTCCATTTCCACCACGCGGGGGTCTTCGCAGCCACCCTCCCACTCGTTTCCCTTTTGGTCATCCTCCGCCGGATACAAAACCGGTTCCGGCATTTTCTTGAAGTTGATCCCGTCCTCGCTCACGGCCAAGCCCAAGCGTGAAGTATAGCCGCCGATCCCGTGCCCCAGATCGTCCTCGGCGCGGTAAAGCACATAGATTTTGCCGTCCTTGACCACGGCTGCCGGGTTGAAGGTGTGCGCGGCTTCCCAATGGACGGGGATCTTCCTCATCGGACAGTTGAAGACCGATGCCGGATCGGGTTTGATGATCGGCTTTGCCTCTGGGGGGCGGGTAAAAGGACCTACACACCAGTCGGGTAACCCAGCCGCTTGATCCCCGGCATCAGACCTGATCGAGATAAAACCGAACAGCGCGATGAGCAGAAGGATCGATCTTTGGCGCATGAAAGCGATTTATCGACTGTTCGAATAGAATATTCTATGAAAAGTGGATATATTCTAGTTATTATTCATATTTTGCTTGCAAAGCAAGACTTTTTTCGGCACGGTTCATTTGGGCTTAATAGCTAAAAATGGCATTGACGAGCATGCCTTCATAGATGACTTAGTGTCTATTCTTTAACCCCTATTAGGCACTTTGATACTAGTTTTGTGAGACCTCTCTTAAAATTCCTGCGTGACATGCCGGAGATCAAGGTGAAGAGCCAGTGGAACCCATCGCAATCGAGGCGTAGCGGGTCGGCGTTGATTGTTGTTCTGGTCATGGTCGTTCTCCTGACCATTCTGATGCTGACCTACTTGTTGTCATCCACCGCCGATCGCAAGTTATCCAACAGCAGCCTGAACCAGACGATTGCCGATCAGCTTGCCCGCAGTGCCACGGACGTCATTATTGGCGACCTCAAGGAAGAGATCATCAACCCCGGGCCGGGCTCGGGCGGCTATAATACGATTACTTCCGTAGGCCCAACGGGAGCCCAGACCACGATCTCGATTCCGCAACTGCAGAATAACATCTACGGCACGATGATGCCCACCCGCAGTGGTAATCCCGCTCTGGTCGCTGGCGTCGATCCCATTCCAAATCTGGTGCGGATCAGCAACCGGAATGACCCGGTCGGTAATTCAACCACCAGTACACTGGTGGGAAGCCGCGCCTCTGCCGCCAGTTCATCGACGGCTTCGTCAAATGGACGCTCGGTCAGCGCCAAGCGCTGGAACGCTCATTTTCTCATCCCGCTCCAAACTCCGGGGAGTACCGCGGTGAGCGCGACGGCGCCCGATAGCACTCCTGCTGCCTCAGCGAAATTTACCGTGCCGGACTGGGTCTTTGTCACCAGCGACCAAGGGCCAACGGTCATCACCGCGCCCAGTACCAAAGTTGTCGGACGCTACGCCTACGCGATTTTCGATGAAGGCGGACTCCTGGATGTCAACGTGGCGGGAAGCCCGTCCGCGATGAAGGCGCTCCAGTTCGATAACAAGAGCACGTTGGCACTCATTGATTTGACGAAGCTACTGGATGCGAGTGGGAACCAGCTCATCCCCACGGCCGCTGCCGATACCCTGGTCGGCTGGAGAAACTACGCGTCGCTTCAGTCTAATTTTGTCTCAGGCACCGATTCGCTTTCCGGGCAATTTCCGACGGGATTCACGCTCACAGCCCGCAACAAATCCGATTTTTTCTTTAACTTTGGCCGGGGCAGTTCGACCGCTTATTTGAAAGCCAATAACCTGGCCTCCAGCACCAACCTAACCGATCAGCTTTTCCTCAGCCGCCAGCAACTCCTTTCCCTCCAGTTTGCCCTCCAGCAAACGGTCGGATTCTCTCCCAGCGCGCTCCAATATTTGACCACCTTCTCCCGGGGGCTCGATCAGCCCTCCTATACCCCCGATCCCGCTCGTCCCAAGACCCAGAGTTACACCTCAGGCACGGATCCGGCGACGGTTACGCCAAATGGAGCCAATACGGCGGCGGGCAATGACGATTACATCAATCCCAGTTACCTGGCCGTCCGGGTCTGGCAGCCTTTGACCGCCGGTCGCAACGACGGAACCGACCTCACCCTCGGCGAGCCCCTGGTCAAAAAGCGCTTTGCCCTCAACCGTCTCGCATGGCTGACTTACAAGGGGCCTCTTTCGGACGGGTCAAACACCGGAACCGCGACGACAAACACGCAGGTCAACGCGGATGCAGACCTGCAATTGATCGCCAAATATCTGCATGACAACTATGGCCTCAGCTACGCTTTCCTTTCCAAGGGAACCAAGAACAATATCTACAATTACTTCGGTTTGAGTTGGGTGCCCGACAGCCGTACGACGCCGCTAGGGAATGGTCAGAGTAAATGGTTCTATAATCATTCCAATTCCAACGCTACCGGTCCCTTTACCGCCTTACCGACAACAGGCTTCGGCGGTCCCATCATGCGCGTGGGACGTCCTGCCGCTGTGACAGCCCAGGATCCCGCGACCTATGTCGAGGATTTAGGTTATAATGGAACCGGGACGGCGAGGGAGCCTGACTTCTTTGAGCTACTCAAGGCCACCATCGTCGCTGGATCGAAAGGAAGGAACGCGACGCTGCAAGTTCCCTTTGCCAGTATCGGCGGAAAAGTCATTTTCACCACCCAGCCGAACCCGGACGACTTTCAAAATAAAATGGACTCTTCCCTGGAATTTCAAACCATCCAGATTGGGGCCAACATTATTGAGCAATCCCGCCTCGATGGCTATACCGTCCAAATACTTTATAATGATGGTAGTATCACGGCGACCAGGGAGTTTTCCGGGACTGAAAATCTACCCTATATCTACGGGATACGCACGGGCATGGTACAAGGAAAGGCCCCGGTAATTACAAATCCACCTATTCCAACTGCAGCCCCTCCCTATAACGCCTACACGACAACGCCGTCACCACTCCCCACCATCACGGACACCGGCTACAGCGTCGCGATGCAATTTCCGATTGTCTGGAATCCCCAGGATCAAAACTGCCTTCGTTGTGCGGTTGATCCTACGACGCAAAAATTTTTAACCGACCATCTAAACAAGCCGCTTTTTCCCACTAGTTTTCGCATCGTTGCCGATTCAGTCGATCCAGATCACATCAACGCCTCGGGAACAGGCTATAGCACGATCGGATTTCAACTCTATAACCAGTATGCGACCAGCAATATTCAAACCTATAATGTTAATGCTACGAATGTGACGAAGTCCTACTTCACCAGCGCTAATGTGCCACTCAACGCCCCATTTACCCAAGCAAGCCAGCTTAATAATAACCCACCAACCCAGTTTACGCTCACGGCGGAAAGCACGGCGCTTACCTTTACCGTCGATGACAATACTTACCCGAGTGCCCAGACGTTTTTTAGAGAACCAACCTTCCTGATTTCACCGAACGTTCCGCCTAATTCCTCTCTTAAAGCAGGGGGCTCAACGAATTGCCTGAATCCCTTGGCTGTGCAAGCAACTTTAAATCCACCAACCAGTGTGTTCCCTAGTTTACAGTCTTCCAGCTATATGGATACGAGCACGGGTGCGCTTAAAACTACCGATAGCGCCAACGGCAACGCCTACCTTAATCTGAATCCAATTCTCGGTTTTTATTTGGGAACTTATCCGGGAGCCTATTATTGGGATGCCACCTATGCTGGTTTTCCTGCCCAAACCTACAAGTATACCCTTTGGACGAGTGGCACCACCAGCTCGGTTAAGGCAAACTTCAAACTCGCAGCGGTTCCTGATTCTTGCGACCCCGTGAGCACACCGGCGATTACCTACCGGATGCAGTATGAGACGACGCCCGGATCTGGGGTTTGGGTGACCTATGATTCAAAATATGTCTTTACCCTAATGAGCCCGGATATAGAGCTTACGAATTATAATGATGCGACTTACCCCTCTGGAACGGCCCTGACGACCCGCGGGCATTGTACGGGCTATGATCCCCGAACCAATCGCTTTAGCATGCCATTTCAAGTGCTCGGCCCCGTCGATGCTCCTCCGGGAATGGCCTTAACTTCCTCCTATAGTCTTAAAGCTGCCCCAACCCAGCCCGGTACTCCCTGGTCGGCTGCAAATGCGACGACCTTCGGCTGGCTTAACGCCATCTCATCCAGAGGAACCGGTACGACGGTTAGTAATGAAATCATGACGATGCGTCCGGATATCGCCTTGGGCTATTACATGGGATTTGGATCAACCGGAAATGCAACCTTGGACGCTCAGTTTCCAGAGGCTCAGGGGTGGACTCTGAACACGCCTCACACGCCAGACGTGAATTTTCCTGCCACCTCTTATTACGCAACATTTTTTGGACTATTTCAGATTAACAGTTCTCAATACACGCCATCCAAATATCCGACTCTGGAGACAGCTCAAAGCGCTGCAAATATACCGGCGGCTATCAACTCAACCTTTCGTCCCACGGGTGCCCAATACTATGCCGATCCCGATGGTGTGGTGCGCCGGGGCATGGGTGCTTACTTTTCCGATTCAACGGCAACAGTAAGCACGTCCACGACTCCCGGGCTTTATCCCGGTCTCCCAATGGCCACCGCGAGCAATGTTCAAACCGACGGTTCCAACTACGCCGCTCAGCAGGCGCAGAGCCGTCCCATCATCCTGCATCGCCCTTTCCGGTCCGTAGCAGAACTCGGCTATGTCTTCTCGGGAACCCCATGGAAAAATCTCGATTTCTTTACTCCGGAAAGCGGGGATGCGCCGCTGCTCGATGTCTTTTGCATCGATGACTCTGATAACTCAACTGGGCTGGTGGCGGGTAAAGTAAATCTGAACACCCGCCAGCTTCCGGTGCTCCAAACTGTCTTGTCCGGAGCCTATAAAGATGAAGAGAACTATTACTTGGGAAACAATAAACCCGGGACTTCCACCTATGCGTCTTCCTACAGTCCGCTGACCACTCTGACGGGACCGACGAGCAATACCGAAGCTAACTTGATCGCCAAGGCTCTCATCGCCCGAACTACCGGAACCACCCTTGGCTCGGGTCCGTTAGTCTATATCAGCGATCTGGTTGGCCGCTATACGGCAGGGCAAAACAATGCCTACGGACAACCCTACGATGGATTCAGTAGCGATCTTAACTCGAGCGTGTTCAAAAATTCCGCCACGGTAAGCTCTCAGATTCAGCGTTTCCGTGAAGCACCGATCCGGGCGCTCTCCGCCGTCGGCCAGACCCGCGTCTGGAATTTGTTGATTGATGTCGTCGCCCAAAAAGGACGCTTTCCCACCACGGCGACAACCCTCGATAATTTCAATGTCGAGGGCGAGCAGCGGTACTGGGTTCATGTGGCCATTGATCGTTTTACGGGACAAGTCATCGACAAACAAATTGAGGTTGTACACGAGTGAAGAGCATAAAATCACCCATCATTCTGGCTGGTATGAGTGGGGCCCTTATCTCCGTTCTGGCCTGGGGACAAGACGCGTCCCAACCTCCCGCGTTACCGCCTGGACCGTTACTGGCCAGGCCGGAGTCCGCCCAATGGCAGGTAACGATGTCACAGGAGAAAACCGCGAATGTGGGAAGTGACAGCGCGGTGATCAAAGTAAAGTCGGTGGTGGTGCAGGGTAAAATCCGGCATGAAGAATCCAAAGACGCCTCGGGATTTCAATTAACCATCTGGTGCGAGGGAAAGAACGAGTACTACAAAACCTCAAGCTCGGACCGATTCTTCATTTGCTCGCCTAATCTTGTCTCGATCTATATCGATAATTCCAAGCAGGTCTTTACGGAACTCGACTGGCTCCGCCGTGAGAATTTCGTCGGCATCAAAAATATCAATGGCAAGCCCTGCCTGGTCTTTGGTGAAGCATTCCAGGCGCTTCCGGCAGGTAAAATCGGTGAGCTGCTGGCACCCGAAACCGTGGAGAACAATCATTTCAAAAAGGCTGAACTTCCACGAATTGCCTATATCGATATGGAAACCCGCCTGCCTCTCTATTATCAAGATGGTGCCGGCAACTATGTATATCAGTTTGGGCCCACACCCGATGCGCCGCTGGTACTTCCGGACGAGATTGTCACGATGTTGAAAAGGCAGGAAGCGCTGACGAAACAATTGAGCAAGCAGCCCGCACGATCCTGAGCTGTATCGATCCATGAATGAAAACAGCTTAGCCTCAAATCTGAGAGCCCGGAGTCAAGTCAGGCGGGCTTTCAGCCTGGTTGAGTTGCTCGTGGTCATGGCCATCATCGCGATTCTCGTCGGGTTGAGTGTCGCCTCCATTAAGGGGCTCCAGGATTCGGGAAATATCACGCAAGCCGCGAACAACATCACCGGTGTCCTCGAAAACGCTCGGGCCTATGCTATGGCCAACAATACCTACGTCTGGGTGGGATTTTACGAGGAAGCCACCACGTCGGCCGGAGCGAGCGCCCTTCACAATCAAGCTCCCCCCTATAAGGCCCCGGCTGTCGGTCGTCTGGTCATCGGGGTGGCGGCCGCGCTTGACGGGACCAGCAGCCTTACAACCACCAACCTTACCGCGGTACAGAAATTGACCATCATTCCCAACATCCACTTGACGAATATCAACACGACCCTGGCACCGGCGGCCAGCAACACCAGTCTGCCCAACAACCTCGCTGGCCGACCGCTGGCCGATAGCTTTCTGGATAGCGAGGATTCAAGCACGAGCTCCGAATTGCCCTCCGCCACAGAAAGCTTCCAATTGAATAACTACCAATTTTATAAAGCGATTTGTTTCAATCCACAGGGCGGTGCAGAAATGGAAACGCCGAACAAAGTGCTGCAACATGCCATTGAAATCGGCTTGGTTCCCACTCATAACGGCGCGGTCAATACCACAACAAAAAACCTCGTCGCACTGCAGATAACTGGGGCAGTGGGAAGCGTGAAAATCTACCGGCAATGAAGCTTTCTCCAAACAGGGAAGACGGCTCAAGCCGGTATCGCTACACGAAGACCGCCATTCTCCGGCACATGTTCTTGGCTCCAGATGGAATGGTGACGAAACAGCGCACTGCGCGGAGGGGCTTTACCCTGGTGGAACTCCTCGTCTCCATGACCATCCTCATTGTTCTGGGCGCCGTCATTCTCCAGATCTTGAGCGCCACGACCAAGGCGACGCTCTATAGTTACAAACACATGGATACCGATACCCAGGCCCGCACCGTTTTTGATCGCATGGCCATCGATTTCGGGCGCATGGTGATTCGGAAAGATGTTGATTACTATATCAAGCAGGCCGTCGCCTCCTCGGTGCCAACGGGAGCTACCGGTTACCCCGACCAGTACAAGGCCGTCAATGCTGAACTCGCTACGGCGGGCGTTCCCGGTAATGATCAAATCGCCTTCTATAGTGAGGTGCCCGGTTACTACCCGGCCACGGGAACGACCAGCGCCCAAAGTCAGCTCTCCCTCGCGGCGTATCGCATCAATGCCGATGCTACCTCTACCCGATATAATACCATGGAACGCCTCGGTAAGGGGCTGGTTTGGACTTCGACCAGCAACACGAATATCGCCAACGGTATTGACGTTCCGATTGTTTTTTATCCCACCACGCTGGCCACCATCTGGCCCCAGGCGGCCAGCGCCACCGCCACAGATTCAAACAATGACTATGAAGCAATCGGGCCGGAAGTCTTCCGCTTTGAGTATTACTATAATCTTAAGAAATCGACATCCAGCACGTTGACCAACTTTCTCAGCAATACACCCTGGGATTCGACACTGACCAATCACACATCACTCAATGGCTGGCAGGACGTGGCCTCCATCACGGTCGTCATCGCGGTGGTGGATTCGAGAACGCGCCCCTTGCTGACTCAAAATCAAATCACGACCTTGGCTGGAAACATGGTCGACTTCGATTCCACCAACACTCGCACCTGGACGCCGGGACAACTGGAATCCTCCTGGCGTACCGCCATCCAGACCGCCATAACCCAGAATGCGATTTCTGCTCCCCTGGCGACCCATATTCGTGTTTATAGCCGGACGTTTTACTTGAACACGCCCACGCCTTGATCTATCTCATGCGTTCCCCAATGGAAAAAATCGATGTCGATGGTTCGCCTTATAAATTCATCCGGCGAACTTGGAGTGTCGTGGCGGCGATCAGCCTGGCCTTGATCTCAACGGCACCGGCTCTGGATATCCCACCCATCAATTCCGATTTTCTCTCCCGTCACGATTTGCTTTGGGATCAGATGCCGCCCGACTGGGCTTCGGGCGCATTTCAGGGAAATGGATTGTTAGGCGCGATGATTTCGCAGCAACCGAATTCCAATAACCTTCGCTGGCACATCGGACGAACCGATGTCTATTTTACCGCCAAGCCGGGCAATCAGTACCGTGTGCCAATCGGTGATTTGGTTTGGCCGTTGAATCAGCCTCCCGTCTCCTTTTCCATGCGCCTTGACCTGTGGAACGCGGAGGTTGTGGGGACGCTCAAGCCGGATGCCGGGACGGAACTAAAATGGAATTCCTTTACCGCCAGCGGAATGCCGGTCCAGGTCATCCGAATCACGAGTGTCGCGGGCAACTTGCCACAAATGGAATGGCATCCTGCCCCAGCCGTAAACGCCCGCGCCATCATTCGCAAAGAGGTGATCCCGCCGGAGGAGATCAATCCAAGTCCAGTGATCTCGAAGGATGGCGACATCTCCTACTCGCTCCAATCGCTGCGCGACGGCAATGAGTATGTGACCGCATGGACCCAGGTGGCCTCTCAAGACAGTGAGACCTATTATTTAACGGTCGCCTTTGCGCCCGCAGGAAAGGCCAAGGCCCAGGCCACGGAGACGATTCATCAGGCCTTGAAAACCGGCTATGATGCGATCTTGGAAAAGCATCAAGCCTGGTGGCACTTTTACTGGAATCAAAATTGGATTTCCTTAACCGATACCCGCCTCGAAAGTTACTATGAAATCCAGCTCTATAAGCTGGCCTCCGCCACGCGTGAAGACACCACCCCGATCGATCTGATGGGCCCTTGGTACCGGGAAAGTCCCTGGTTGAAGACCTGGTGGAACTTAAACATCCAGCTCACCTACTGGCCCATCTATGCAGGTAATCATCTGGAACTCGGGGATCCCCTGCTGCGCATGCTCGATCAGCACCACGATGCCTTCGCCGCGAATGCAAAACCCTACGAGCAGGACTCCATGACCATCGGCAGAACGAGCGGTCCAGATGCCCTCTCGCCGGGCGGTCGGGAGCTTTGTAATTTCCCGTGGATTCTTCACAATTACTGGCTGCAATATCGCTACAGCATGGATGAAGCGATGTTGCGCGACCGGCTTTATCCCTTATTGAAAGGTGCGACCAATTACTACATGCATTTTCTTAAGATGGGGCCGGATGGAAAACTCCATCTCATCTCGGGACTTTCACCTGAGTATCATAAAGACGCCAATCACCCCGATTGTAATATAGATCTCGCGCTGCTGCGTTGGCTTTGCCAGACACTCATCGAAACGGCGACCAAATTCAATCTGGACCCGGAGATGATCCCCAAGTGGAAGGAGACGCTGGAAAATCTCGCTCCCTATCCGGTCAACGAAAAAGGCCTCATGGTTTCCGCGGATACCTCCTTCGATCTATCCCACCGCCATTATTCGCACCTGCTCATGATCTATCCGCTTGGTCTCATGAATTGGGAGAACCCGCAAGACCGGCCCTTGATGGAAAAATCATTTGAGAATTGGACGAGCATGACCGAGGGATTCCGCGGCTTCTCGTTTACCGGGGCCGCAGCCATTCTCGCGCGCATGGGCAAGGCCGATGAAGCCGAGCAATGGCTGCAAAAGTGGGTCAACGATGGCAAGATACCCTACCCGATGTCGCCGACCACCATGTACGCGGAAGCGGGACCCGTCATCGAGACGCCGCTTTCGGGTGCGGAGGCCTTGCAGGAATTTTTGCTCCAAAGCTGGGGCGATAAAATCCGGGTCTTTCCTGCCATTCCCAAGGATTGGCCCGACGTCGCTTTCTACCACATGAGGGCCGAAGGAGCTTTTCTCATCAGTGCCTGTCGGGTCCATGGCAAGACGCGGACGATCCAGGTCGAAAGTTTGGCCGGAGCGCCCTGCCGAATTGAGACCGACCTGCTCGATCCCCAAACCGATCACCCGGTTCACCTGAAAAAGATCGGGCCCAACCTGTATGAGCTTTCTTTGAAAAAAGGCGAATCCGTTACCCTATTCGCCGGAACGGATTCGACGCCTCATCCCATTGCGCCTGTCCGTCCCAACCCCAAACTCGTGAACAGTTTCGGGCTTAAAGGGTAAGCCGCTCCCCCTAGACCGCTGCAGGGTATAAGTTTAACTCCTTAGGCTTTGCAAGTTTTTTATGGTAATTCACGAGAATAGTGTGAATACTCAAGGGCATGTCGATTATTGAAGTGGCGAAAAAGGCAGGAGTTTCCTACGCAACGGCCTGGCGGGTGATCAACGGTAAATACAACTTGTCCAGTGAAACAGCCGCCGCTGTCGAGCGTGCGATGACTGAGCTCAGCTTTTCCGTCGAAAATCGACGTCGCTTACGGCGCAACGTCGGCAAGGACAAGGCCGTCGAAACGGTCGCCCTGCTCCATTTCCGTCCGGTAACCACCCTCGGTAATTCCATCCTTTATCTCGTGCAAAAATGCCTGGCGGCCGAGGGGATTAACCTGGTCTTTGCCCATGTGCAAAATGAAAATGAGATTCCGCCCGCCGTCAGGAAAGGGGAGGTCCACGGCATCCTCGGCTACGGGGAAATGCCGGAAGCGTGGATCACCGAGAGTTTAAAGAAAACCCCCGCCGTCTGGATGATGAGCACCTCCTCCCCGCATCCCGATGTCTGGGGGGACCGCGTCTCGCCGGATAATTATGGGATCGGCACCCTGGCCGGAAAATACCTCATGGATCGCGGCCACCGGCACGTGGCCATGATGGGAACGAACGACAATTTCAGCTCTTACGGCCTCTCGCAGAGATGGTACGGCTTCCAGGCCGCCGCCTTCGGAAAATCCGATTCGGTTCACTCCATTTCCGCGCTCCAGGATAGTGAAGCCTCCTCCCAGGTCATGCGCTCCTTAAGGCAAAAGGGGACGCCAGGAATTGAGCTCGGTAGTGCCCAACTCGCGGGAACGGCGGAAAAGTTGGTCGACCAGTGGCTGGCCCTGAAACCACGCCCCACAGGCATATTCATCTCGGTGGATCGCCTGCTCGTCGCCGTTTACGAGGTCTTGTACAACCGGGGCATCAAGATTGATCGCAATTTCGATGTCGTCTCCTGCGACTATGAGCAGAACCTCGGGCAACATTTGCGTCCCAAGCCCGGTTGGATCGACCTGAACCGCGGGCAGATCGCCCAGTGGGCGGTCGAGCGTTTGATCTGGCAGATGAATAGCGGCAAGGTCTCATCGAATATGCTCATCTCCGTCTTCCCGTCGCTCCATTTGCCGACGGAGTCTTAGCCTCGGCGCAAATTCGTCATCAGGTCACCTCGCTCCCAAGTTGCACTTGGGAGCGCTTCCTGTTCCTCGCGAAATTTCATTCCGCGCGAACTGGAACCGTCCTACGGGCGAGATCGTCAATGATCTTGCCTCTGTAAGTTGTTTTCTAAGTGATCCATAGGAGCGGCGAGGTCGTTTTTATGCCCCTTCGCGAAAGCGTCTACCACGAGAACTTGTCCCACCCTGGCCGTGAAGTCAGGCCACCTGGCAAAATATTTTTAGCTTTGGCGAAAATTTTCCTCCACATCGGAAATATCTCCTAACCAATAAGTTGCCTGCGACGATTCCTGTGCGATTTTAGGAATGAAAATTGCAATCGCTATTTCTGTTGACAGAAAACTAATCAGAGAATAATCTCGGAATAACTGAAGAATATCATGAAAATACTCAACTCGCTTTTTACCACTCTCGCGCTGGCCGTTGTTTCCGCTGGCTTCTTCTCTGGCGGCACCCTACTCGCGGACACAACCGAAACGACCTGGAATGGTGCGGGAACCGCTTGGGGTACTGGATCCAACTGGGCGAATGGTACGGGAACTTCCTCCACCGTAAGCGCCGAGTTCAATTCAAGCTTCAGCAATCAGCCCACCTTGGGGAGCACGGCGGCAACCACTCAGGGCATTTGGTTGACCACCGGCGTGAGCGGCACGACGACCATCGGTGGCACGGCCACTTTGACCCTCACGGGCACGGCTACGCTTAATTCGCAAGCCAATGCCGGCATCTACATGAACGATGCGAACAACAATAGCCTGACTATTAATGCTCCGATCACGCTTAGCAATGCCACCGGCTTTTATAACATGGAAAGTTCCTCTGGTACGCTCACCATCGCAGGCGGGCTGAACCTCAACGGCAAGGCGTTGACCCTCGGCTCACTCACAGCTCCGGGTACGGGCAATATCACGATCAGCGGTAATATCACCGGTGGTGCTGGCACGCTCGGCATTTACAACACGGGAACAACGACCCTTTCTGGTACCAATAGTTTCACCGGTCTAACCACGATTTTTGCGGGGGCTACGGTGATTGCTCAGGGCACTTCCGGCACGGGTGGTCTTACAGTTGGCGGGAGCACGAATGCCACGCTTGAACTCAATAATTCCACGGCCAACAACGGCGGTATCTCGACGGGTACGCTCACCTTGAACGTGGCAACGATCCAAAACATCTATAGTTCAGCTGTGACGCTCTCCAACACCTCCACGATGTCGGGGAATGTTACCTTCTCCGGCACCCAGGCCATTACCCTCAGTGGTGTGATGACGGAAACGAATGCGAAAATTTTGACCAATAATGTCACCAACGGTCTAACCTTCTCGGCGGCCAACTTCTACCTCGCTAACGCGACTGGCTCGGGTTTAACGACAACCTTGACTGGTTCGGGTAACACTACTTTTAGCAGCGCGATTAGCGATTATAGTGGAGGTCTTGGCACCAAGGGTGACGGTCTGACCATCACGAACACGGGCACAACCACGTTGTCCGGCAGTAATGCCTTCGGCGGAGCCAGCGGTGGCACTGCCGGGACTTTGACGATTAATGCTGTGACCGGCACCGTCGTCCTCTCAGGTTCCAACAGCTCGCCAATTGGAACTACCACGCTCACTTCGGGTACCTTACAGCTTCAAAATAGCAGCAACGGTGGGTTGGCAGGGGGGGCTTTTAACCTCAATGGTGGCACCCTGCAAAATACCTTCACAACGGGCCTGACGGTAACGAGCCCGGTAACTTTGGGCGGGAACGTGACGATCTCTGGTTCCCAAGATTTAACCTTCAGCGGTGCTTTTACTCAATCCCTTAATAATCGGACGCTCACAATTAATAATACGGGAAACACTGCTCTCACGGGTGGTAATCTTTATCTCTCAGAGGCGACTGGAACGGGGCGTATTCTCACCTTTGCTGGAAGCGGTAATCTGACCATTGGCGATGTGATCGCGAATTTTAACGGCGGTGCAGGCACGGCGAGCTCCATTGTCTACGGCACCACTGGAACGGTGAATGTTTCCGGCGCGAATACCTACTCGGGCACCACCACGGTAAGTTCCGGTACGGTCGTGGCGGGTATCTCCAATTCAGGAACCACGAGCGGTGCTTTCGGACCTACCGGACTCGTTACGCTCGGTAACGCAGCCACAACGACGAATAATTCGTCCGTCTCACTGCAGAACGCGGGCTACACAGTCTCGAACGCGATCACGGTCGCCAATCAGGCCACTACGGGCGGCTACACCATCGGTGGCAGTACGGATAATGTCTCAACCTACTCCGGGTTGATCACGGCCAACCAAAACGTGAGCATCACACAGGTGGCCAACGCCGGCAATAACGGCTCGCTCAATATCACCGGAGGTATCAGCGGCGGCAGCCAGAGCACCACCAAGACAATCACCTTTAACAATGCCGGTGCAGTCAATGTTTCAAGCACGGCCATCACCAATGGTACAGGCAGCAGTAAGATTGCCATCGTTCAGGCCGGCTCCGGCACGACCACCTTGTCGACGGCCAATACCTTCACCGGTTCCGTCGCGATTAACAACGGTACGTTGGCCGTAACCACCGTCGGCACCGGCGCAGCCGCCCAGGGCCTCGGTGAAAACACCACGACGGCGGTCACCCTCGGTGTGGCGGGTGTTTCGTCCGGTACATTGAAGTACACCGGCTCAGGCGGTACCTTGGACAAGAACATCTCCGCGCTCGGTAACGGTAACGATACCATCCAGAATGCGGGTACGGGTGTCCTGACCCTCTCCGGTTCGCTGGTCAAGAACGGTACGGTATTGACCCTCAACGGTGGTACCAGCGGCATCAACGTCACGGGTGTGATTAGCGGCTCGGCGGCCAACTCCGATCTCGATGTTGTCAATGGCCCGGTCACGCTCTCAAACTTGGAGACCTACAACGGCCCGACCAACATCTTTAACGGCGGCACGCTGATCGACAACGTGAGTGGCGGCGCACTGCCGACGGGAACAACCGTGAACATCGGCTCCGGATCGACCGGCGGTACCTTGGACCTCAACGGAAATAATCAATCGATCACCGGTCTCAACTCGGTCGGAACCGCCACCTCAAGCGACATCGTCACCAACAACGGTGGTGGCACGGCCACCCTGACCATCACGGGCTCGGGCACATTCGCGGGTATCATTCAGGATGGCTCGGGCGGCACCAATGTGAAAGTGACCAGCGGCACGGAATACCTGACTGGCGCCAACACCTACACCGGCACCACGACGCTCTCCGGCGGTACCACCTACATCAACGGCAGTAACACCTCGGGTGCGGTCAACGTCAGCAGCGGTGCAACGTTGGCGGGCTCCGGCACGATCAAGCCGGGTGGCGGCACGGCGGGTGTCACGTTGAACACCGGCGCCAATCTGAGTTCAGGTGGGGTTCAGACCAGCGACGCGACGCACTACACGGTAACGGGCCCGGGCCTGACCCTCGATAACACCTCGCTCACCGACACGATCCTCAATGCCAGCGCGGGCACGACGCTGACCTTCTCGCTCGGTGCAGGCGCCTCGACTGGCGCCCTGAATTTTGTCAGCCCGAACTTGAACTCGACCTACCTGAAGATCCTCGGCAACACCTCTGGCGAGGTCAATTTTGGTACCGGCGCTGCCATCAGCATTCACCTTGTTGACTTGACGGCCTACCAAGCTATCAACAGCGTGAACGCACTCGCCCTGCGGGTGAACAATCCCTTCCTTCTCATTCAGGCGGGGGCGAACAGTGACTACGCCAACTTGGTCACCTCGATCGACGGTACGGCGGCCAACGCCACCCTCGGTGGAAACGGCTACGTCCTTGGCGTCGGCAGCTCGACGACCAGCTACACGGCCTTTAATATCGGAGCCTACGATATCAACGGCAATCCGATCACTGGCTCGGCCCAGTACAATGGATTGGCGCTCTACCTCTATAACGGCGATCTCGAAGTCGTTCCTGAGCCTTCGACTTGGGCGATGATTCTTGGTGGCTTTGCCCTCTTGATTGTGATCCAGCGCCGCAAAAACAAGATCAGCTAAATTACAGATCCATTCCTAATGATTGATCATCTGCTTCGGTTCGAAACCGGGCAGATGTGAAACGAAATTTGAAATCCCGGAATCATCCATGCCAATGACCCGGGGCATTGAGACATGATTCCTTCCGGCCTCTGCTCAACCAAATTTGGCTCTTTTTCGCGTCGCGAAACCACCGGGCAGAGATGAAATCTAAAAAGCGCAAAGCTGCCATATTTTGCAACCTTCAGGAAAGGTTGAACCGGGTCTACACCACCCGCCATCGCCGCCAAATCGAAGAGCGGACCGACTGCTATCCAGTGATCATCACCTCGGAAAACTTCGGACAGCACGCCCCCTACCTGGAGGACTTGGAGGTCATCTTTACCACTTGGGGAATGCCGGTTCTGAGTGCAGGGGAAATCGAGCGCCTCCCCGCACTCCGGGCGGTTTTCTATGCCGCGGGTTCCGTCCAATCTTTTGCCCGGCCCTTTCTCGAGAGGAATATACTCATCTTCAGCGCCTGGGCGGCAAACGCCATACCGGTGGCAGAATTCACCCTCGCGCAAATTCTCCTTTCCAATAAGGGCTACTTCAGGAACTCCAGTGAAAGCCGGTTCCGCAGCGATGCCGACCGGGCTTTTTTAGGGCGCGGAAATTATGGAGAATCGGTGGCGCTCCTGGGGGCTGGTCAGATTGGTCAGCGGGTGATCAAGCTACTCCAGCCTTTTAACCTGAAAGTCTTGGTTTTTGATCCTTTTCTACCAGAAGACTCGGCCGAGATGCTGGGCGTCACCCGCGTGACGCTGGAGGAGGCATTCCAGGAATCCTACGTCGTCTCGAATCACCTGGCCAACCTGCCCCCCACGCACAAGATGCTCCGGGGCGCCCACTTCGCCTCGATGAGAAAAGATGCGACCTTCATCAATACCGGACGGGCCCAGACGGTTCACCAAGTCGAGATGGTCAAGGTGTTGGAAGAGCGTCCCGATCTGCTGGCCTTGCTCGACGTCTATCATTATCCGGATGAGGCGGGTGATCGCCTGCATCAACTCAGCAATGTCCGCCTGACCACGCACATCGCCGGCTCCATGCACGACGAGCAGCACCGGATGGCCGACTGGATGATTGACGAATTTATCAATTGGAGCCAGAAGAACACGGCCCGCTATCAAGTTAGTCTTGAGATGTTGGCCACCATGGCTTAAAGCGGTGCCAGTCATTTTGCGTCTCCCTTTCAGGCTGACTACGCAAGTAAGGAGAACGTTTTAGATATCCAGGACGTAGGTCTCGAGATCGACCAGGATTTCGCGCGGCTTGGCCCCTTCGCCGGGAGCGATGACGCCGACTTTCTCGAGGTAATCGATGACATAGGCCGCGCGGTTGTAGCCGAGGCGCAAGCGCCGCTGCAGGTTCGAGGTGCTGGCCCGCTTTTCCTGCCGGATCACCTCAAAGCATTCGAGAATGAGCTGCTTGTCTTCTTCGCTGACTTCCATGTCGGCGGGGGCTTTGCCGCTGAGCTTGTTGTGAATCTCGGGCACAAACTCAGCTTCGGCCTGGTCTCCGACGAACTTGACCACGGCCTGAACTTCCTCGTCGGAGACGAAGGCTCCCTGGCCACGGGTCAATCCGGCCACGCCGGGTGGGCGGTAAAGCAGGTCGCCTTTGCCGAGGAGATTTTCCGCGCCGTTTTCATCGAGGATGACGCGCGAATCGAGTCCACTCGGCACTTGGAAGGCGATGCGGGCCGGGATGTTGGTCTTGATGACGCCGGTGACGACTTCACGGCGTGGGGTCTGGGTCGCCACGATGAGATGGATCCCGGCGGCGCGGGCTTTCGCCGTGAGGCGGGCGATGGCGCTTTCGACATCTGCGGGGGCGGTCTGCATGAGATCGGCCAACTCATCAACGATGACGACGATGTAGGGCAGGCGGTCGGGGATCACCAGATCGTCCTCGCGAGGCACGCGAATGGGAGGGCGGTTCATGTCGTCGAGCTCCTCTTCCTCCTCGTCCTCAGAGTCGTCGACATGGACGTGGAGGAATTCCATCTGCGGCGATTCCTCGGCGGGCTTCGCTTCTTCGCGGGTGCGGCTGTTGAAGCTGGCGATGTTGCGCACGCCGACCTTGGCCAGAATCTTGTAGCGCTTTTCCATCTCGTTGATGACCCAGCGCAAGGCGAGCATGACCTTCTTCGGATCGGTGACGACCGGGACGACGAGATGCGGGATGGAATTGTAGACCTGCATTTCGACCTGCTTGGGATCGATCAAGATGAGCCGCAATTCGTCCGGGGTAAACCGATAGAGGAAGCTCATCAGGATGCAGTTGATGCAGACCGATTTTCCGGAACCCGTCGTGCCGCCGATGAGCATGTGGGGCATGGCGGCGAGATCGGCCACCAGCGTCTTGCCATAGACGTCCTTGCCGAGGGCGATGGGAATCTTGGCGTTCGTGTTGTTCCAGTCGCGGCTCTCGAGCAGTTCACGCAGGAAGACGGCGACCTTGTTCGAGTTCGGAATCTCGATCCCGACGGTGTCCTTGCCGGGAATCGGGGCGAGGATGTTGATCCGCTCCGCGCGCAGCACGCGGGAGAGATCGCGGCCCAGGCTGCTGATCTTGTCAACGCGCACGCCCTTGCCGGGATAGACCTCGTAGCGGGTGATCGTCGCGCCGGGGGTGATCTCGCCAGGTGTGGCGGCGACGCCAAAGCGCTCCAGCGTCTCAATGATGAGATCGAGGTTGTTGTGGAGTTGCTCGTCGCTCAGGCCTGCATCGCGTGCCTTGCCCGCCGGGGCGCTCAGGAGCTGGACGGAGGGAAGCATGTAGTCGGGTACGAGGACGGAGGGGAGGGGAACGAATGGCTTGCTCGGCGCGGCTTTGGGAGTAGGAGGTTTGGTGGCCGATTTGGCCGCGGCGACAGGTGTGGGTTCCTCGATGTCCTCATCCGGACGGCGAATGGGGGCCCGGATGGGTTCAGCTTCCGGCGCCTCTTCGAGTTCATCTTCGACCACGACAGGAGCAGGTTCCAGCGCGGCTTTCTTTTCGAGCTCCTCGATCTTCTTTTTGACCCGGCGTTTCTGGATTTCGAGCTGCTCCTCTGGCGGTGCATTGGCCAGGCGTTCCTCTTCGCGGCGCATATTCCATTCGCGGTACCAGGAGAACGCGTTGAGCACGGTGACGATCGGGTTGACGTTGAAAAGATAGACGGCGGAGATGCCGAAGACGGTGCCAAAAAGGATGGTTGAGCCGACGCTGTTGAGGGCGTAGGGAACGGTGAGCTGGATGATGGAGCCGCCGACCAGTCCGCCGGGGCTGTCGATATTGGCGAGGTGCTGGATCAGGTGCCAGCCGCCGAGATGCTGAAGGTTGAGAAGGGCGCAGCCGCTGACGAGAAAAAGCACAAGCCAGACCGGCTTCCAGAGCCAGTTGACCTGGATGCCGAGCAGATTGACCAGGCAGCAGCAGAAAAAAAGGAGCGGGAAGAAATAGGCGCCAAAACCGAAGCCATAGTAGAGCACGCCCGCCAATCCGGCTCCCGCATACCCGATGAAATTTGAGGGAATGGTATTGGACGGATAGACGTTAAAGCCAAGATCCGCCGGGTCGTATGAGATCAGGGAAAGCAGGGTGACGATGTAAAGCGAGAGCCAAAGAAACCCGATGACCTGCTTGAAGAGCGGAAGCTGGGCGAGATTTTTGGCCCAGGATGGATGAGACGCTGCGTCACTACTCGGCATGGGGAAGGCTAGCGATTCGATTCGCCTGAGTCTATCCGAAAACGGAGACGAGAATCCTGGATGAGTTTCAAACTTCCCCTAATTAGTCTTTACCCGTGATCGACTCTTCCGTTGGGGCGCGGTTATCTTTTCCCGGATGAAATTTCGGTGCACGATTATGCTCGCAGTCTTGTGCTGTTTTCCGGCTGAGGCGGAGGATTGGACCATCCAAGGCAGGGAGTACCACAATGTTGTTGTCCAGAACGTGACCGCGGACCACGTTGATATCAGTTTTGACGGGGGCGTCGGCAGTCCTCGTCTGGCCGATTTGCCTCCCGACCTGCAAAAGCGATTCAATTATCAGCCGCCAGACAGCGCCGCGGCGATGGAAGCCCGTGCGGCAGCCAGTGCGGAAATCGAGCGCGCGGCCGGCCACATTCTTCCGGTGAAAGTTGGCGAGACTGAAATCAAGCTCTCCGAGCCGCCTGGAATGACCGAATTGTCCAAGGACAATCCGATGTACCATTCGATTACGGACATGACGCCAGACGACCTGGTTCTTTTGCGGACGTGCGTTTCCTCGGAGGCCCTTGAGGCTGAAAAAGCACCGGATACATCGGGTGACATCTTTTTTTCGCGAACGTTCTCCGTCAAGGAGGCCACGATGGATATCGACTACGGGAATTTCATCAATTTGGTGCAGAGGCTGGCTTTTGTGACCTCACATGGAGTACTAGTGTCGCAGGATTCCCCGGTTGATTTCATCGAAACGGAAAAGCGGCTCGATCAATTCCAGAAAGACACCGGTATCGCGGTCAAGGAGGATAGCGATGTCTACTCCCTGGGCATGATTTCCCGCAGCGATGGATGCGTGGCCTATATGACGGCGCAGTATTTGAAAGCCACCGCCGGGGGAAAGACGGAACGGGAAAAGTGTGTCAACGTTGTGGCTTACCTCCTCCTGAAGAAGAAGCTCGTGATCGCGGTGATCTCACTAACGAAAAACATGATTTTACGAGGGGACCTTCAACCGCTTATTCAAGAGGCCGAGAAATATCAACTCTCCCTGCAGAACTTGAATAACCAGTAAGAAGAGACCTACTGGCTCGCCAAGGGATATTCCAAGATGAGCTGCTTGGTCTTCTGTTTGGTGGCGGGATCGCCGGTGCCGTTGATGACACTGTTGATACCGCTGTTTTCCGTGGCGCCGGAGAGACGGAAGATCAGCGCATTGTGAAATTTCACGTCGGGACTTTTTGGAGCCTCAATCGCGGTATCGGAGAAAATATTGTCCTGGTTGAAGACGCAATAAATGCCCAGGCCCCAGGCTTCGTGGGTCTTGACGTTGTCCGCGACTTTGTAGCCGGGATATCCCTTCACCGTGCCATGCTGCCAGGCATCCTGGGTTGGAGGATCGTAAGGCATCTCGCACTGGTAAAAGTAGACGCGACCGTTCTCGCCATTCCAGAGGGTCATATTCTCCTGGAAGTGCTCTACGAAGAGGCCGTACCAAGTGACGTTGGCTCCATTGACGATGAGGCCATTCGCTGCTGGATTAGTGCTCCATCCCGCACCGGCGCCATGATCTGCGCGCCAGATCCAGGCATGATCCCCGATGACGTCGCTGCTGTTGACTTCCACGCAGGTCTTGACCTGTCCGGGAGAGCCTCCGCCAATCCGGCAGAAGATATCGTAGAGCAGGGTGGGATCGGTGGCGTGGGATTGGGTGCTTCCCGGTTCGCCCACCTGCAGAAGGACGGGCGATGAGGTTGACCCCGCGTCAAAGAGGACGCAACAGACTTTGACGCCGCTGACATCGGAGATTTCCATGGCGGACGTGCCCTTCACGGGATTGAGCGTTGCCATGCCGAGACCGAAGACGATGGTATCCGGGCGGGTGACCTTGATCGGAGCATCAAGTTGATAGATACCGGGAGTGAGCAGGAGATTTTTCCCGGAGGCCAGCGCATCGTTGATGGTGGCGGCGGTATCGTGATCGGGCTTGGCGATGTAGAATTGGCTGATCGGAATGGAATCGCCGACGGGTGGCGTTCCCTCGGTCCAACTCGTGCCGGAGCTGTCCTTTACCAAGGGCGGGACAAAGACGTTATAGTTACCGCTGTCATCGACATAGAGAAACGGCTTTTCCCGGATGATGGGCGTCTTTTCAATTGTCGTGTAAGGCTTCGCCGGCCAAGTGCCTCCGGGAGGGTTAATGCAGCCAAGGAATACCATGTTCCAGACGCCGTTGCTCCATGAGGACCATTGAGAATTCCGCGAGAACCACTGCTGCTGGGAACCGGGAATGATCTGGTTGTCGATCTTGGAATCAGCCATGTAGCCGCCGCTGGTCCAGCCGTTGTCAAAAAGGGAAAGCGAGCCTTTGATGTGCATCCGGCGGAATGGTGCAGCCTGGGAGACGGTCCATTGATCCATGCGACCGCTGGGGATGATCGCCAGGTTTTCGCAGCCTCTCCAGAAGTTGAGACAGCCGCTGTTCTGGGCGCGCTTCGCATCGGAGTGAATTTCTCCGGTGATGGTCGTGTCATCTGGCAGTTTGCCGAGACCATAAACCTGGGTGTAGTAGCCGACTTTGACGACGGCCTTGTAAGTACCGGGCTTGAAGAAAATCGCATGCCGTTCCGAGCCGAATTCATTGCGCTCTTCCTGCTCATAGATCGAGTCGCATTGGGTTTGGATGGCGGCGGGGTCTGAAGTGGGATCAAAGATCAGGACATTGGGACCGAAGTCGGGTGCTGGGTCGGCAGCACGGGAGACTTGGGTGAAGACCAGGGCCATGAGAACAGCGACGACGGGTATGAGCTTGGATCGATAGTGCATAGAAGTGTAAATAGTGGGGCGGTGGAATTCTCGGTTGAAGGAGGGTGTGAAGAGGGTGATGCTGGCGTTTAAAAATACGTGATCAGAGGAGAAAATCGTATCGAGAAAAGCGATAAAAGTGTTAACAGCAAAACTCGACTGTCCAAGTGTGCATAAAATTGCATTAACTGTCAGTAAAAATATCGGCCAGTCCCTTTTTCTTTCTTTTACCGAGGGCAAGCCGCCGGATTTATCGGCAGGAATGAGAGGAACTGGATCGACCGTAAGGACAGGGTTCTTGACATCCTCTCCACCTTCCTTAGAGTTAGTAGTTTAACTAATCCAAAACTATGGTCCCAATCTCTCAAGCCTGGACGGTCGCCTCATATGTCGCCACCCAGAAATACATCAAAGGCCGCAAGCGTTATCCGCTCGTCTTGATGCTCGAACCTCTTTTCCGCTGCAACCTCGCCTGCGCCGGCTGTGGCAAGATCCAATATCCGGATCATATTCTCAACAAACGCCTGACCCCCCAGCAGTGTTGGGATGCTGTCGAAGAATGCGGCGCCCCGATGGTCAGCATCCCCGGTGGTGAACCCCTGATCCATCCAGAAATCGGCGAAATCGTAGAAGGGCTCGTCAAGCGCAAGAAGTATATTTATCTCTGCACCAATGCATTGCTTCTCAAGCGCAAGCTTGATCTCTTCAAGCCCTCCACGTATCTCACCTTCTCCGTGCACATGGACGGTCTCAAGGAAGAGCATGATACCGCCGTCTGCCGCGATGGCACCTACGACATCGCCGTGGAAGCGATCAAGGAAGCCGTCAAACGTGGCTTTCGCGTGACGACCAACACAACTCTCTTCAACGGCACCAATCCCGCTCACGTCCGTGAGTTCTTTGATGAGATGATGAAGCTCGGCGTCGAAGGCATGATGCTTTCGCCCGGCTATACCTACGAGAAGGCCCCTGATCAGGCCAACTTCCTCCATCGCGACCAGACCAAGGCGCTCTTCAAGCAGATCCTTTCCAACCCCAAGAAGAGCTGGCGCTTCAATCTCTCTCCGCTGTTCCTCAAGTTCCTTCAGGGCGATCTCGATTTCGAGTGCACCCCGTGGGGCAGCCCGGCTTACAATATCTTCGGATGGCAGAAGCCCTGCTACCTCTTGCAGGACGGCTATGTCAGCACATTCAAGGAATACCTCGAATTGACCGACTGGGACAACTACGGCAACAAGAGCGATAATCCCAAGTGCCAGGATTGCATGGTCCATTGCGGCTTCGAACCCTCTGCGGTCGATGCCACCTTTGGCTCGCTCTCCGGCTTCATGCAAACGGCCAAGGCCACGATGGGAGCTTAATCGCTCCCTCACATCCCGGTATTTCCCAGAATTATTATGCCCGCTGATATCAAGACTCACCCCGTCAACCTGCATACCTCGCTGCAAGGTTCCGTTTTTACCTTTCAGTCTGACCAGGACCGCATCGAGGCCATCGACAAGGCTTTCGATTATCGTGGCGATGTGACTTTGACCCTGGCGGGTGAGCAACTCGAGTGCTTCATCTTCAACCGGGATGCCAGGGCCAACCCGCCCCGCCTCCAGGTTTTCATCAAGGGCAGCGAAGCTCCCCGCGTGATTCCCTACTCTGACGTATTAGGCATCGCCTTCACCGGCAAAGATACCGCCGATGGAAAATCGTGGGAAGCCTGGGTGAACAAGAAGGAACACGAGCGCCAGGCGGAAGCCGATCGCATCAAGGCCGAAGCCGAAGCCCAGGGACATCTTTAGTCTTGGCTTAAATTCCCCGGAGGGCCCGGCTCCTGCCGGGCCACGGACACTCCATGCGTTCCGATTCGAACGTCTAGTAAATCGCGCGCCGGTCATCGGCCGCTGATCCCTCGACCATGGTTGGCCTGTGGGCAAAGTCATCCAGAAAGTTGTCCGGTTCAATCAAGAGATGTTAGTCTGGCGTCGTGCCTACTCAACCATCCGCGCTGGATCGACGGAGATTTTTGCGTCTCATCGGGCACGGAACCCTGGCGGCGACCTTGCCGGGCGTCGCGTTGGCGGATGAAGGCGAAACTGTCACGATTTCCATCCTCCACACGACCGATCTGCACGGTCATATTTTGCCGACGGTCGATTACAACGACCATCCCGACCTAGGAGGTCTCGCCCGTTGCGCGACACAAATCCGCCGTTGGCGCAGCGCGAATGCCAACTCGATTCTGGTCGATATTGGCGATGTTTACCAGGGTGCCGAGGTTGGCTTGCGGGCGCAGGGGGCGACCATGATCCGCGCTTTCAACGCGCTCGCTTATGACGCTTGGGTGATCGGCAATCACGAGTTCGATTGGGGCATGGAGCCACTCGCCGCCTGCATAAAGAGCTCTGCGATGCCCGTGCTCTCAGGTAACGCCTTAATCGAGGGAAAGCCCTTGCGTTCCATGCCGGAATCGTCTGGTCCGCTGGCCCAAATTCGTCCCTGGCTGATCAAGGAAATCTCAGGCTTCCGGATCGCCATCATCGGGCTGACCACTCCGGCGCTGACCAGTTGGCTCCCGCCGGAAAACCTGCGCGGATTTGAAACGCTCGATCCCGTCGAGTCCCTGCGTAACTTGCTGCGCGAGGTACAAGCCACGAAGCCCGATGCCATCGTGCTCGCGGGGCACATGGGGCTCACGCGCCGGGATGACTACGCCAATCGCGTCGGTGCCCTGACCCGGGAGTTTCCTCAAGTCGTCGCGTTCATCGGGGGGCACACCCACCAGAATCATTCCAGCGAGATCGTGAACAACGTCCTCTATACCCAGGCCGATCACTACGGCATCTACGCGGGCAAGATTGATCTCACCTTTCATCGGGGCGCGCGCCAGTTGTTGAAACGGGAGGCCGTGACCGTGCCCATGGATCATCAGGTTCCCCTCGATCCCCAGGTGCTTTCCCTCGCCAAAGCGGATCTCGACGCTTCGGATCTGATTCTCGCGCGGGATATCGGGGAGCTGACCGAGCCGTTCAGTCTCGCCTCCAGCTTCGGTCAGCCCAGCGACATCGAGCGTCTCATCGGCAGCGCCATGAAGGATGCACTTCAGCAACGAGGTTGCGAGATTGACGCTGTCGTCCACGGTCTTTTCGATGACAAACAGCCGTTCCCCGCCGGAACCAAGACCGTGGCCGATGCCTGGAGAATTTTGCCTTACGAAAACCAGATCGTGACCGTCGAATTGTCTCGCGACGACTTGATCACCCTCGTCCGCGATTTTAATTCCGGGCGCGAATTCCGCAATGTCATGGGCATCCGTCCGGTGCTTTCCAACAACGCCACCCAAACCACGGTGGACGATTTGCGGGCCATGGACGGCTCCCCCTTGCCTAGCAAACCAAGCTATCGCGTCGCCCTGAACTCGTTCGACTCGCAATCAGGCGGCCAACGTTTCCCGGTGGTGGCCAAATTGGTTGCCAATCCGTCCAACCATCGCGTGCTTCATCCCATTTTCATTCGCGACGCCTTGATCGAATTTTTCGTCACACGGCAAAAAGTAGGGCGCAATTCATTGCTGGTATGAGATGCCGGAATTGTCGTGTTCAATCCAACGACGACCAAAGATTATAGACGCTTGTTAAGCGGACGCTTCGGCTAGATCCCCCGGTGCGCGATAATGGTGCGGTCCACCCAATCGCATAAATTGAGAGTGGAGGACAAGACCACTCCCTAAAGCCAGTAAGCTGAGCCCGGAGGCCGCCAGATAGGTGAGGCGGTAATTATGCGCTGCGTGATCCAGCCAGAAGCCCATCAACGGATTGTAGACCATGATCCCCAGGTTCATGGCGATGTAGGTCGCGGAATGAAACTGGGCGAACTTTAATTTGGGAACCAGAACCTGGGTTAATCCCGCAACCGAAGTCATCCAGACTCCAGACACCACCCCATGGGCCACCAAAGCGATGGCAAACGTCTCCGGGGTGCGCGCAAATAGCCCTCCCCAGAGCGTGACCCCACTATAGAGCGTGATGGCCACCAAACTGACGCGCAGGGGGTGAAAACGATCCGCCAGCCATCCGAGCCCATAAGAGACGCTGAGTGAAATCGCATAGGTCAGGGCCAGATACTTGCCAAAAGTGCCTAGGCTCATGTGGATGCTTTTGGCGAAAAAAATGTTGAATAAATTGACGGGGGCGAACGCCACGTAGGGCAGCCCGAACGTGGCAAAAAACCAGAGGTAATACGAATGGCCAAAGCACTCGCGAACATAGGTTTTGATCGAGGTGAAGGGATTGCCCGGACTCGTCGTCACGGGAGGGTACTCACCTTCCTTGACCTTCAAGCACATGCTCGTGAACCCAGTGCCGTAGAGCAAGGCGATGCCCAGAAAAATCCAGAAATACTGGGTCTCGGCATGCCCCAGTAAAAAGTAGTTGAAGACAATCGCCGCGAGCAGCGAGACGGTGCGAAAAAGGCCGAAAAAACGTCCCAAAAGCGAACGGGGAACCACATCATTGACCAGGCCATTGAAGATGGAAAAGCCGCCATTGGAGGCGAGCTCAAAGATCGTCCAGAAAACCACAAACCAGCCGATGACAAGGGTGTTGAGTCCGGGAGAGTTGGCACCCAAGGCCCGATCCAGCCACGCCCCCAGCGCAGGGCTGAAGGCCAGCCCCACAATTCCGGCAACCGCCACCGGGGTTATCGCGAGTAAATAGGGGATTCGCCGTCCCATCGGGCCGCGATGGTGGTCGGAGCGGTAGCTCAGGATCGGGCCGAGAATCACCAGAACGATCGGAGGGATTGAACCCACCAGGACGCCGTTGACCAAATCAGAGGCGTCGAATTTTTTCAGGAGCGCCTCGACCGTGTAGAGGACACCCCGTTCCTTCATTTGCCACGAGAAATCGCCCCAGAGCAGCCAAAAAAAGAGCACGCCCAGGGTCGCCTTCGTATAGGTCAGGGTGCCGACGCTCCATCTCTTTGAACTGCCCTGGGCAAGATTGGGTGAGGGCATGGGTTCGGCGACGCCTGGTTTCATAGGGTCAGGACTCAGGCGATTAAAGGAACGACTGGGGCTTTTCTCAAGATATTCAGTATCCAGCCCTCGAAACAGGGAGAGATAATCCGGAATAGATTCACATTAAATTGTGAATAGTGCAATTTATTCTTGTTCTATTCAGAATGGATGATTACTTTATTCCGAGCGATGCGGGACGCACTGAGTTCCCTCTAATTCATGGAGCTCAACTGCCCGATCAACCGACCTTAAGGTAGATATCGCTTCAATTTATGGCCACGCTCTCCCCCTCCATCGACCATACCCTCAACCCGTCGCTTGAAACCAGCCGGTCGAGCCATCGCGGTTCATTTGCGATCATGACCGTCCTGTTTTTCATGTGGGGATTCATGACCGTCTTCAACGACATCCTCATTCCCCGTTTCAAGGAGGCGTTTACGCTCAGCTATTTCGAGGCGATGCTCGTCCAATTCGCGTTCTTTGGCGCCTATTTCATCGGGTCGTTGCTCTACTTCATCATCTCGGCGACCACCGGCGATCCGATTGCGAGGATCGGTTACAAAAACGGCGTGGTCATCGGGCTCCTCATCTCCGCCACCGGGAGCGCCATTTTCTGGCCGGCGGCGAGCCTGGCTTCCTATCCGATGTTTCTGGGCGCGCTCTTCGTCGTCGGGCTTGGCTTTGCCATGTTGCAAATCGCGGCCAATCCGTATGTCACCATTCTCGGGCCGGAAAAAACCGCGTCTTCGCGCCTGAATCTCGCCCAAGGTTTCAATTCGCTGGGCACGACGATTGGGCCCCTCATCGGCGGCTGGTTGATTTTTCAATACTTTGCCAAGACGGGAGCTCACGGGGCCGACTCGGTCAAAGTACCTTATCTCATTTTCAGCATCGTCTTCGTGGTCATTGCGGTGATTTTCTATTTCATCCATTTGCCTCATATTGGCGAAGGCAAGGTTGAGCCGGGGGCAGGGGCCTTGAAGTATCCCCACGTCGTCTTGGGAATTATCGCGATTTTCATGTATGTCGGCGGCGAGGTCTCCGTCGGCAGTTCGATCATCAATTTTCTGGGCCAAAAATCGGTCGCCAATCTCGACGCTGTGGAGGCGAGCAAGTACGTCTCGCTCTTCTGGGGCGGCATGCTGATGGGCCGTTTCATGGGAGCCGTGGAATTGAGCGAGTTGACCCGGCGCAACAAGCAAATCTTCCTCGCCTTGATCCCGCTCGCGGGCCTGCTGATCCTCTGGAGCGTCCGGGGTTGGGGATTCGTGCAATATTACTTCCCGTTTTTGATTCTCTGCTGGGCGTTGTTCCAGCTCGGCCAATCGCGCGCGGCGCGCACCTTGATGATTTTCGCGCTCACGGTCGTCACGCTTTTGCTCGCGGCCATCCTGGTCGGCGGAACCGTCGCCATGTGGTGCATCGTGGCCATTGGCCTGTTCACCTCAATCGGGTGGTCCAACACCTTTTCCCTCGCCCTCGAAGGCACGGGCGTCTTGAAGAGTCAGGTCTCTTCCTTGCTCGTCATGGCCATTCTGGGTGGCGCCATTCTACCGCCCATGCAGGGAGCGGTGGCCGATTACACCAAGAACCTCCAACTCTCCTACATCGTGCCTCTCATCGCCTATCTCTACGTCGCCTTCTATGGTTTGTATGGGCACCGCGTGGGTCGTCCGCGCGAGATTGCCGCCTGAAATCGGGCCATGCGCTCACTCCTCATCGCTCTCGGCCTCTTGGGTTGTTTCCCGGTACGGGCCGAGGCGAATTCCGCTTCTTCGGATCCGGGTCTGGTGGCCAACGTCGATATCTTGCAGGGAACAGACTCCGCGGGCCATAACTCCCGCGGCAATACCTTGCCCTTGACGGGTATGCCCTGGGGCATGGTGAATTGGTCGATCCAGAACGGCGACGGGGCCTGGTACTTCCACCCGACCGGCAAGATCAACGGTTTCCGGGCCACGCATCAGCCAAGCCCCTGGATCATGGATTACGGTCAGTTCGTGCTCATGCCCCAGTCCGGAGAGTTGCAGATTGCGACAGCAGCGCGCACCACCGACTACGATATGGGTACGGCTCTCCTCCGGCCGGATTACGAAAAGCTCGATCTCAAGACCGCGGGTATCACGGTGGAACTAACCGGCACGGAACGTTGTGGTGTTTTCCGCCTCAACTACCAGACCGCAAACCTCGGGCGTCTCGTTCTCAATACGTTTGGCCCGGGAGAAATCAAAATCGAAGGTCGGAACATTTACGGAATCAGTACTCAAAATCGTGGAGGGGTCTCCAAGAATTTCGCTTCCTACTTTGTCATCCAATTGGATCGGGACATGGTGAAAAGTGAAGTCGTGCCTCCCGTGGTTCCCCCGAACTCGGGAAAAAGCCATCATCAGGCCAAGGAATTGGATGCTTACGTCGAATTCAAAACTTCGCCGGACGATCCCGTCCTCGTCAAAATCGGAACGTCCTTCATCAGTTGGAAGCAGGCGGAACAAAATCTCCTCGCCGAGACGTCAGGAAGTTTTGAAAAGGTCCATGACCGTGTTCTTGCCACCTGGAACGCCAACCTCGGCAAGGTCACCATTGAGGCCAGTGACGAGCAAAAGCGTGTCTTCTACAGCTGCCTCTACCGCGCCCAGATGTTCCCGCATCGTCTTTACGAAATTGATGCCACTGGAAAGGCAATTCACTACAGCCCCTACGATGGGAACATCCACGACGGCGTTCTCTATGGCGACATCGGCATCTGGGACGCGTTCCGGACGACCTTTCCCTTCATCACCCTGATTTACCCCGCGCAATTGTCTGAAATCCTGCAAGGCTTCGTCAATGCGGCGAAGGAAGGAAATGGCACGCTTCCGGAATGGCCCAGCCCCGGCTATCGACGCTGCATGATTGGCCAGCATTGCGCCGCGATCTTTGCGGACGCCGCCGCGAAAGGAATCACGAATTTTGACTTGGCGTCGGCTTACGAATCCCTGCGAAAAAGTGCCTTTGAGCCCCCTACCCAGGGCGAAATGGTGCGCGATGGTCTGGCCGATTATCTCAAGCTTGGTTATACCCCGGATACGGTGCGGTACTCGGTCTCGACCACGCTCGATTACGCCTACGACGACTGGTGCGTCGCCCAGCTTGCCCTCCGGCTGAATCATCCGGAAATCGCCAAGACTCTCCTGGCGCGGGCGCAAAATTACCGGAACCTCTGGGATCCCGGCGTCGGCTTCATGCGCGCGAAGAATGCGGAGGGCCAGTGGATCGAACCCTTTGACCCCTTCGCCTGGGGCGGTCCCTATGCGGAATCGGGCCCTTGGCAATCGAGCTGGTTTGTGCCCCACGATCCGCTTGGATTGACCGGACTCCTCGGAGGAAAACCGGCCTTCATCGCGAAGCTCGATCAACTTTTCAGCCTTCCCCCCACCTTTCATTACGGTGGCTACCGCACTCAAATTCACGAGATGGAAGAGATGTCCGCGCTCAATTTCGGGCAATGCGCCCTGAACAATCAGCCCTCCTTTTCCATTCCATATCTTTACGCAGCTATCGGTGAACCGGCAAAGACCCAGTACTGGACCCGCCGGGCCTGCGCGGAGCTTTTCCATGCAACTCCCCGCGGTTTTCCCGGCGATGAAGACAATGGTTCCTTGGCCAGTTGGTACCTTTTCAGTTCCATCGGCCTTTATCCCTTTTGCCCCGGTTCAACCCAGTATCTCCTGACCAGCCCGGTTTTCTCCAAGATCACCCTTGATCTTGCCGGCAACAAAACACTCCTCATCACGGCCAACGGCAACAGCGAAAAGAATGTCTATATTCAGCGGCTCAAATTCAACGGCGCTCCCGTCACGAAAACCTGGATCAGTCACCAGCAACTCATTAATGGAGGTTTGCTTGAGTTTGAAATGGGGCCTGAGCCCGTCACGGGCAAACTCGACGAGTCAGATTTGCTCAATTCAGCCTCCCCCAAAGAATGAGCGATCAGCCCCAATGGCCACGACTCTCCTGGCTAACGTTTTCCGTTTATGTCCTGGCGTTCTCCGGCTGGGTGAACCCAGCGTGGGCCGATCCCTTGTCGTGGGTGACTCAGGACCATCAGGGACACCTCCTTTATCAAACCGACAATCGAGGCAACCGGATACCCGATTTTTCTCACGCAGGGTATGGTGGCGGAGGCATCGCTCTGCCGGATGTTCCCACCCAAAAGCGGGTGAATCCCTCCGGGGAAGATGACACCTCCGCGATCCAGGCGGCGCTGGACGAGGTCGCCGCGTTGCCGCTCAAGGAGCGTTTTCGAGGAGCGGTGCTCCTCAGCTCCGGAACCTTCCATTGCGCCAAAACGTTGACCCTCTCCCAATCGGGAGTTGTGCTGCGTGGTTCGGGCTCGGGAGAGAACGGAACCATCATTGAGATGACCGGTCCCCCTCATCTTTGTCTCCAGATTCTGGGGCACGAGATGAAGCCACCTGTCCTCGACCCAGCGAAAGGTTTGGAAATCCTGGATTCCTATGTCCCGGTGGGAACCCAGGACGTCACGGTTAAGGACACTTCCGGGTTGAAAAAAGGTGATCGGATGATCATCGAACGCAAGCTCACCTCTGAGTGGATTCACTCCCTGGGAATGGACACGCTCGTTCGCGATGGCAAACCTCAAACCTGGATCAAACCAGACCAGGTGGTCACTTATGAACGTACGATAGAATCGATCAAAGGCCGGCAAATCCACTTCGATCTTCCCATGCCCGACGTCATCGACGCGCGGCTCATGTCGCCCGAAACTCTGAAAGTTTTTAAGGTCAATCCCGAGGAGCCACATCTTTCGCAATGTGGAATCGAATCGCTCCAAATCCATTCACCACCCCCGGCTGGCATCCTCACCGCCCCAAACCATCATGCGATTCTTCTCAACAACTGCGAGGACTGCTGGATCAGGGACGTGACCATGAACGATGTTTTGACCAATGTTCAGGTTCTTGAGGGCAGTCGTCGCATCACCATCGAGAACGTGAACGCTTTTCACTCAGCCACCGTGGTAGGCGGAAAAGGGGCTTCGGCTGATTTCATGCTGAGGGGCTCCCAGGTGTTGCTCGACCGCTCCTCCTCCACCGGGCACGGCTCATTCTTTGTCGCCACCGCGGAAACCGGCTCTGTCTTGAATGTTGTCTTGAATTGTCATTTTTATGGGGTCGGTGGGATTCAGCCCCACATGCGCTGGTCAACGACTTTGCTGGCAGACAATTGCCAACTCCCCCAAGGGAAGATTGCTTACCACAACCGGGGTTTTGCCGGATCAGGCCAAGGATGGGCCATCGCCTGGGGCGTGGTCTGGAATTGTACCGCAAGTCTCTATAAGATCGCCTCGCCTCCCGGTGCGCTCAACTGGTGTATCGGGTGCCAAGGGGGACTTGATAAAAAACTTGGCCTCACGGAAGGCTATGTCTCCTTTGGCAAGCCCGTGCTGCCGCAAAGTCTCTACCTGGCCCAATTACGGGATCGCCTGGGCGACCAAGCTCTGAAAAATATGGGCTATTAGTAGCCGATATTTTTTAAGGCCACATCTCCCAGGCGCTCATGAAGCTGGGCGAGATAAAGGCTCTTGGGGAGGACCGGCGTTCCGAACGAAATAAAACCGTCATTCAATCCCGTTTTTTGATCGGCCGCGCCCTTGCATCCGATGCACCAGTTGATCGCCCCCGGCGGCTGCTGGATGTTGAAAATTTTCGCCGTGCAATTCCAGACCACGCCCCAACTCATCGCCCAGCCATGTCCCGATCCGGCCGTACCGCGATTGATATACTCAATTTTTCCGTCAGGAACGTTGCAACTATCCACCAGCAGCGCCGTCGACCAACGCGCATGCGGTTGGATCGCCCCGCCATCGCCATCCACACCATAGAAATTACAATTCAGCACCACGTTCAGGTTCGATTCCGTGTTCGCCGTGGCAACGTAGAAGGAGCCGTGTCCGGTGGATGAGGAGCGATCCAGTAGAATCTGCGTTCCGCGAATCGTGTAGTCCGCCGGATAGCCCGCCCCCTTGCTCACCGTCGCGGTATGAAAAGCATTGGCGCCCTCAATCGTCACCCGTCGTGCGCTGCCCAGGACATCGATATTCTGCAACGTGTCCCTCATCACGACATCCTTCACCCAGCAATCCTCACAGTTGTTGATCGAGATGGCGTGATTATTTTTTGTCGTCAGCGTTCCCGATGGGGGAGGGGAATTGATCTGGAGCGATTCAATCCCACACTGCGCCAGGCGTGGCTCAACGGTTTTGCCGAGCTTGAAAACCTTGGCGCTGTCTGGCGCCAGAAGCTGCGCGTCGATCGCATCAGGCATGGGGATATCAAAGCTGATCTTGTTTCCATCGACAGCGCGCACCGTCCGCTCGTAGGTCATCACCTGGTCAAGATGGATCCACGTCTGCGGCTTGCCGTCGCGCACCAGAGTGTCCATGCCCAGCGAATGAATCCACGCGGCGGTGAATTTTCGCTCGATAAGAATGTGATCACCCGCGGCAAGACTGGAGGCATCCGCCACCGTGACGGAAACCGTGCCCTCCGGGACATACGTATCCGTAATGGCGATGCCTTGGGAGGGATCAAGCTGGGGACGGGCAATATTCTTCCCGTTGATTTCAAGGCAGAGATGCGGATCCCCGGTCATCTCAATGATGGTGCCTTTGTCCCCGGATCCCGAGCCGCGCAGGACAATTCCGGATTGAGAAAGGGTCAACGGTTTCGCGCAGTGAAATGTGCCCGCACTGAGAAGTACCGTTCCTCGAAACCCGTTGGTCAGCGGCAGCGCGGCGACTTCATCCAGGGCCGCTTGAATCGCGCCGCTGTCATCGTCTCCGGCGGGGGCGACCGTTTTTTTCACGGGAACATCCGGTAGCGCCACGCCGCCTCCCGCATAACCCGCGCACGAAAAGTCGGGAATCGTATCGCCCTTGGCCGTGGCTTGATAGTGGAGATGCCCCTGATCGTCCTGGCTCACCCACTGCGTCGGTGCCGAATCGGCGAAGGCCTGGGTCGCCATGCCCAGACAGCATGCGGCCGGGAGATAGCGTCGAAGCACGGTTACGGGAACAAAGCGGGGAATGGTCATCATGGAGAAATATCGATTGATTTAAACGGGGAGGGTAGGGAAGAAACCCCAAGCGCCTCTTGAAGTTGTGGATATTTGTGATTATTCATAAAATAAATCGAGTATAATCTCAGGAATTATTCATTTTTCTTGCGCTATTTGCGGTTCATGCTACTTTTCGAATAGAAAGTAACCCGCGATTCCGATGCCCACGTCTCCGTTCACCCTGAAGATTTCCCGCCGCAGTCGGGCAGGCTTCTCGCTCACGGAAGTCGCGGTGGCCTTGGCCATCGCCTCATTTTGCCTTACCTCCATCGTGGGTATGATTCCCGTCGGTTTGCTGGCCAACCAAGCCGCCAGCGGCCAAACCGTCACCAACGGCATCGTCTCTTCCGTCGTTGCAGATTTGCGTGGGGCACCCCTCCCGACCACCGCCACGCCCACGCCGACATCCCTCCAGTATTCGATACCCATTCCGGCCAATTCAAAGACATCCACGTCCAGCCTCTTCTTTGCCACGGACGGCTCCTTCAGCTCGACCCAGCAAAAGAACTCCGTCTATATGGTAGTCGTTAGTTTCTTGAACAACGGCGCCACCGCCACGACGGATAAAACCAGCACCTTTGCCAACATCAGCATCAACTGGCCCATTCCTCCTGCGGCCACGACGGCCTCCAAGTGCGCCAATAGCTACCAGACTTTCATCGCGCTCGATCGAAGCTGAGACAGTTCGGGGCTTTGGCTTCAGGTCCCTCCTCCGGGATGACCTTTAATTTCCTTTTTAACTGGGGCGTGCGTTTCGGGCATCGCCACATAGAGAAGGACGAAAGCCGCTGCGGCAGTTGTGGCTAGAAAAAGAAAGCCCGCATTATAGCCAAAATGGTGGACGATTCCCCCGGCAATAAGCTGGCTGAGTGAGGCGCCGATGCCCACGGCGGTCGTGATCGCACCGAGGGTCAGGTTAAACCGGCCAGTGCCGGTGGTCAGGTCAGCGATGACGAGCACCGAGACGACGCCAAAGATTCCGGCTCCCACGCCGTCGAGAACCTGGATCGCAATGAGATAGGAGGTCTTGGTCGTCAGCGTGTAAAGCAAACCACGAACAGGCAGCACGGCAAACGCAAGGAGCAGGAGCGGCTTGCGGCCCCAGGAACCAGCCTTGCGCCCAGACCAGGATGCGAGTAGGACGATGACCATCTGTGTGGTGACGACACAGGCGGACATAAACATCATCGAACTCTTGCCTTGTCCCTTGGCCAGCATCTCCCCCAGCAGCGGTAACATCGCGGCATTGGCAAAGTGAAACATCACGGCGCAGGCCAGGAAAATAACGAGCGGGCGGTGCCGGAAAAGCTCCATGATCACCGAAGGGTTCACCTCTTTATTTTTCTCCTGTGCGCCCCTGGCCAGGTCGTAATCGATTTCCTCCGGCCGGATGAGCAAAAGCGTGAGGATCGTCGGGAGGGCGAGGACGATCACGAAGAGGAAAATCCCGCGATTGGAAATGTAATAGCCGATAAGTCCCATGCAGACGGCGGCGAAGACATTGCCTGCGGAATTGAAGGTCTGGTTTCTTCCCTGGCGACGGTCGAACAAAGAGTGTCCGACGATGCCAAGCGAAATGGCACAGATGGCAGGGACAAAGATGCTGGACGTCCCGCCAATCAAACCCTGCGCGATCATCACGGGCCAAAAGGAGGGAAAGAGGGCGATCATCGCCGCGCCCAGGGCGAGAAACAGAACGCCACCCGCGATCAAGGTGCGCTTGGATTGCAAGCGATCAACCAGCGCACCAGCCGGGGTCTGCGTCATGATGCCCGCGATGCCACCCACCGTCAGAGCCATGCCCACCGACTGCTCGTTCCAGTGATAGCCGGAGAGGTAAATCGCCAGGAACGGCCCGACACCCGTCTGGACATCGGCAAGAAAGAAGTTAAGCCAGTCGAGACCACGCAGGGTTCGTTGCGTGGGTGTCTTTATTGCACAGGATTGAGTGGCCATTTTTTCCTCCGGAGGCAGGCGGGGAGTGTCCCTAGCTTAATCCACAAAGCACGGGTCGGCTTTGCCAAAGTGCTTTTTAGGTTACCCGCTTTCCGAGGAGCGTTTGGACGAATCGAGCAAGTGATGCAATACGCCCGATAACCGGTTGGGAAGCCGCGAAGTGCGGGCGGTTGGATGTCATCCTTATGGAATGGTTACGCTGCTTTAAGAGGAGGAATCCAAGTTGCGGTGAGGTGGCATCGCGCATGCAGAAAGTCTTCTTATGAATTCCTCTCGTTGGTTTTCGGCGTATGGTCTCGCCGCAGCTTTGGTGTTGGTCACTTCACATGCCTTGGCTCAGGTTTCCATCTCCATCGACGTGGCCCCACCGCCACTTGCTGTCTATGAACAACCGCCTTGTCCCGGAGACGACTTCATTTGGACGCCCGGTTACTGGGCCTACGGCGATGAGGGTTACTACTGGGTACCCGGCGCCTGGGTGCAACCGCCGGAGATCAACGTTTATTGGACGCCTGCTTACTGGGGATGGGGCGGAGATGCCTATGTCTTCCATCAGGGCTACTGGGGCCCGACTGTGGGATTCTATGGAGGCGTCAATTATGGCTATGGTTACGGGGGACGCGGTTACGGCGGCGGTCGCTGGGATCATAATCACTTCGCCTATAACACAGCAGTGAACAACGTTTCCGCGAACAACGTGCATAACACCTACGTGGATCGTTCGGTGGTGAATAATGCTTCCGCCAACAACACCAGCTACAATGGCGGTAAAGGGGGCATTGCAGCTCAGCCCACGCCTGAAGAACGGCAGGTGGAGCAACAAAGGCATGTTCAGGCGACTGCCGAGCAACAATCCCACGAGCGCGCAGCCGCGCAGGATCGTAATCAGTTAGCCAAGGTCAATGGCGGCAAGCCTGCCACTCCCGCCGTGTCCCGGCCTGAAGCATATAGTCATGCTTCGTCACCGTCTCAGCCTGGTGCCCAGCAGGTTGATCACGCTCCTCAGCAGCCCGCGGTTGAACCTCAGCAGGTTAATCATGCTCCGCAGCAATCTTCAGCTGAATCCCAGCAGGTTAAGAAGGAAAACCAAGTGGTTGAAAAGTCGAGTCCGGTGATTGAGAAAAAAGAGGCTCCCGTCAAGGAAACGCCTCAAGTCTCACCATTGGAACCGATCAAGCCAGGGGAAGCTATTCATCCCGCAAACGAATCAGCACCCAAGGAATCGCATCCGCCTGAAAACCACAGCTCTGCTCCGCCATCGCATGAAAACAAGCCGTCGGGTGCATCTGCCGGACCGAAACCGGAGTCAAAGCCTCAAATCACACCCGCTCCTTCCGCACCGAACAAACCCGATTCTCATCCGTAACGGCCATGTGAGTCTCCTCCCTCTCTTGACTGTGAGGGAGGATGTCGAACCGTCTCGATCTACTGAATCCCGAAGACGTGGAACGAGACGTAGAGTGCCGCAGCGAAGAGGGTCGCGCCGAGGAATACGCAGACCGGTAGCGTCAGTACCCAGGCCAACAGGATGCTGATGAGCGTGTCCCGTTGGAGGCCGGAGCGGTTCGCCGCCATGGTACCCGCCACGCCGGAAGAAAGGACGTGAGTGGTGCTGACCGGGAAGCCCATGTAATCCGCAATGCCGATGGTCGAGGCGGCAACGAGCTCGGCGGAAGCGCCCTGCGCGTAGGTCAGGTGCGCCTTGCCGATTTTTTCACCCACCGTCACCACGATCCGCTTCCAGCCGATCATCGTCCCGCAACCGAGGGCAAGCGCGACGGCCACCTTGACCCAGGTCGGGATATATTTGGTGATATCGTCGAGATCGCTATCGGTCTTTTTCAGCTGCTTGATCGAGGAGGCATCTGCAGTGATCAGGTTTTTCTTCAGGAGTTTATGGATGCTTTCATCGACGAGATAAATATCCGTGCGAAGCGTTGTGCGGTCATCGCGGACCAGTTCGCCGAAGCTTTTGACCTTCGACAGAGAATCCGCGACGTAGCCTGCCTGCTGAACAATCGCGGCGTAGGTTTTTTCCGTCGGCTTGCCGCCGCTCGGCTTCACGAAATTGGTCAGGATCGAGACCGCTTCGTCCTGGGTCACGGTGGTCGTTCCGGTCTGGCTTTGCAGCGAAGTCTCGACCTGCCGCAGCTCGGCAACGGTGGCGACAACCTTGCCCGGTTCCGTGGTCATGTTCAGGGCGAAGGCTCCCGGAACCAAGCCAACCAGGATGAGCATGATGAGCCCCATGCCCTTTTGCCCGTCGTTCGAGCCATGGAAAAAGCTGACCAGCGTGCAGGTGCAGACCAGAACCCCGCGAATCCAGAGCGGAGGAGGCGTATCTTTTTTCGGGGCCTCATAAAGATCCTCCCGGCGAACCAGAAATTTCAGGATCAGCAACAGAAGCCCGGCGGCAAAAAATCCAAAGAGCGGGGAGATGAGCAGATACGTGAAAATCTCCTGCGCTTTGGGCCAGTTGATTCCCGCCATCCAGCCATGACCCGACATGATCGAATTGGCCACGCCCACGCCCATGATCGAACCGATCAGCGTGTGCGAGCTCGATGCGGGAAGCCCCAGATACCATGTCCCCACGTTCCAGAGAATCGCGGAAATCAGAAGCGCAAAGATCATCGCGAATCCGGCACCGGAACCGGAGTGAAGCACCAGTTCCACCGGCAGCAGCGCCACGATGCTGTAAGCAACCGCGCCCGACGACCAAAGAACGCCCGCCAGATTCCAGAGACCCGCCCAAACCACGGCAAACGTCGGCTTGAGGGTATTGGTATAGATGACCGTCGCGACGGCATTCGCCGTGTCATGGAAGCCGTTGACGAATTCAAAGCTCAAGGCCAGGGCCAGGGCCAGCAACAAAAAGAATCCAGCGGCAAACGTGAGTGCTTCTCCAAATAATTCCATAACTCATCTCCTTCAGGCGTTAGAACTCAGCGCACTCAAAGTCTTTGCAGAGCAAAAAACCTGCGCTGAAGTGCGCCGTAGTCAGACAGCAGGCGGTGACGACATTACGTCTCAAATGTTACAATTAGATGACTTCGCTCCAATTTGATCAGAATTTTGCCCAACTCTTGATCTGCTCCGGAAACGTGCAGTCCCGGCAGCTTGAACAATCCGCCTGGCAATAATCCCGGAAGACCTGCAACAGCCCCTGTTGGATCAACCCCTCCCGCAACTGTTTCGAAGTCAGGCGCGAGGTCAGCAAGCGCTGCGAGGCAACCCGGGCGGCGCCGTTGGCCGCCGCATGGATCAGACGCATGCCCCGTTCCGCCGCCTCCGGCTCATCCAGCGAGATGATCGGCCAGAAGATATTGATCAGGATATCATCAACCCGTTCTTCCCCGATCAAGCGGCACGGGGCCTTGAGCGGCGTGCCGGTCAGCGTCGCGTGCTTTTCCCAGAACGAATCGCGAATCCCCAGCAACACTTTCGCGAATGGCTCTGGATCGCGGGCTTTCAGCGCGCTCTGTAATTCAGGCAGGCGCGGGACGAGTTGCGCCAGTGCCGCCAACCGCCGTTCCGGTCGGTTCAAAGGACGCTGCCCCGCCAGTTTCCACTGACTCTTCGGCAACAACGCATAATCGAGTTCCCCCCGCGCCTTCCACCAGATTTCCCAGAGATTCCGGAGCCACGCCTTCGGTTCCACGCGCAATCGCGCCACGCTTTCATCCGGCAAAAATCCCGCCAGCCCGAAGAGATGGGCCAGTCGTTCCTCATGGCTGAGGCCACGCAGCTTCGACCAGGGCAAACGCTGCGCCGTCAGCCGCATCGGAATCTGGTTCGCGTGAAAGCCCAGCGCTTCCGCCAGCGCCTCGAAGAGCATTTGTTGCGGTCCCGCCAATTGTCGCCGCCAATACCAGCGCCGCGCCTTTTGCCTCAAGCGATACAGCCCCGCCGCGCGGAGGATTTCCGCAACCTGCTCCGCGGGCAGAGCCGCCAGCGCCGGGGAACATCGCCCCGCCATCGCGCCGGGCAGGGGACGATGCAGCACCCCCGCGCAGAGCGGTTGCAACTCCGCCCACGGCGCCACCAATTGCGAACCCAGCACAATCTGCGGCACGCGCCGGAACGAAGCCGTCGCCGGAAAGAAAGCCTTGCTTCCTTTCGACTCCCAGACGACATGCAGGATGGTGTCGTTATAGGCCGGATCGGCATCGTGACCATGCGCATTCCAATCACCCGGGCGCAGGTGAACCTCCACATTACCGATGGTCAGTTGCTCCTCAGATTGACCCTCCTTGCGAAACCGCGCCACCGCCCGCGTGAAGTCGGGCCCGCCCCCGTGATTCCAAAAGCCCGGCTGCACGATCTCCACCGTCCGCCCGTCATCCGTGGTTAATTCCCGCGGATAAAGCTGCTCAAACCAAAGCGCCTGCACCTCAATCTCGGAAGGCGGATTTAGGACATCCTCCCTTAATCGGCTCGATGCTGAATATTGGGAAAGCATGGTAACTTTGATCTTTTATCAAATAGTAGGCCTCGTCGTGAGAGACTGCTTGTCTGCTGCGAGATAAAGATCAGGCCGACTATGCCATTCATGTTCTATCTCTCTCATGACTAGCGCACTATCAAGTGTGACCGAGCCTCTGGGAAACATGGTCTCCGTTGAAAAGAATCGCGAGCGCGCTTCAAGAACCTGCAAAGGCGCAATGGTCCAATTAAGTGAGCGTAGTTCCATTCCGTGATAATGGCCGGGAGTATGCGTTGCAGAATAGCCCGTGGCACCGAGTGAGAAAAAATTGGCTGCTGCCGTGAGGGAGGGGAAAATGCTTGTCGAGTTAAGGTCTTCTGCGGTAGTTGCCGAAATTGCTGCTTCCTCTTCCCCATCCTCACGCACAATTTGAATGCTCAGCGATGATGGCGTTTCATGCACCTTGAAGTTGCTGCGATGGAAAATTCCTGGGAAAACCCGTCCTCCAAAGGCTTTATTAAAAACGGAGTTAGTGTCACGTCGCGGAATGAAAACTCCTTCCATTTCTTTACCGTCTTGGCTCCACTCAACTGCAAAACGATGGGCGGCGTTCTCTGAATTAAATCCTAACCACGAGGGCATTAGTCTCGGACGCAAATGCTGAAAACGAATCATGCAAATACCTCCTATACCCCAGCCTGAATATAATTTCGGACGATAAGGAGCAGGCAGTGCCCTCTGAAGAATTGCAGAATCAATGCGATAGTTTAGCAGCACCCTTCGACCGATGATTCCGTGAATAGTATCAAGTAGCATAGATATTTTCTGGCAGTTTGTATCGGCCTCAAAATCGTATAAACAAGGTTTATTCTAAATGGCGTGTTTTACGAATTTTAAATGACGCCTAGAAAGCCTTCTGCCAGTTATTTGAAGTTCACCACTCTACGATCATTTGCCCTTTGGCTTTCATGCTCGTAACTTGAAAATCGGCTTCATTCCCCGCATAACTCTATCCCTCGCGCCATGAAAACTCCCCTCTTCGGTACTCTGGTCTTGAGTCTGCTCGCCTTGGCCGCCATCTCAGTGGGCCGGGCGCAAACGCCGCCCCTCAATCCTCCGCCCGATGCCGCGACCAACACGCCTCCTCCCGCCCTCACCACGCCGCAGGGCAAAGTCCCGCCACCGCCCGGCCAGGTGGATATCGCCAGCGAACCCACCGTCAAGGTCGTCGCCAATGTCCTCCCCGCCGTGGTCAATATCACTGCGCAGGAAACCGTTCCAGAATACGTCACCGCTTACGACCAATACTTCCGCCTCTACCGCGGCGTCCGCAATAAAACCGAGCAAAGCATCGGTTCCGGTCTCCTCATTTCGGTGGATGGTTATATCATCACCAATGCCCATGTCGTCGCTATGGCCGATCGCGAGAAAGAGGTCAGCATCACCCTCTCCACCGGCTCCAAATACCAGGCCCAAATCATCAGTGAGGACGACGACCAGGACCTCGCCCTGCTCAAGGTCGAGGACAAGACCGTCCAGTTCCCCTATTTCGATCTCACCTACACCTCACCCAATTACCTCGGCGAAACCGTTATCGCCCTCGGCAGTCCCGCCGGTTACCAGAACTCGGTCAGCCAGGGAATTCTCAGCGCCAAGGGCCGCACCTTCACCGTGCAGGATCACGTTTACAAGAACCTCATCCAGACCGATGCCGCCATCAATCCCGGCAATAGCGGCGGACCCCTCGTTGACATGAACGGCGGCCTCGTCGGGATCAATTCCGCCAAGCTCGCCGGGCAGGCCATCGAAAGCATCGGCTTCGCCATCCCGCACGACATCGTTGTCTCCTGGGCCAACGATGCCATGGCCGTGGCCAAGGGAAGCAAGCCTGCCGCCGCGCCGGGCATTACCGCCGCCCAGAGCCTGCACGATCACCTCGGTCTCAGCGTCAAGACCCTCACCGCCGACAACGCTGCCGCCCTCAACCTGCAACTCGCCGGGGGACTTCTCATCACTCACGTCGAGGACAACACCTCCGCCGCCAAGGCCGGTCTGCGTGAAGGCATGATCATCGTCGCCCTCGGTAACCGCCAGATTGTTGACGAAAAAAGCCTTCCCCGCGAACTGCTCCACGTCCAGCCCGGCGATCCCGTCCGGCTCCAGGTGATCTACACCTCAACCCTCGGCCCCCTCACCATCCAGCGCGGCGGCACGGTCATGCTCACGGCGAATTAACCCTCCCGTCGTCGCAGGATCGAAGCTGTTTCCGAATCTTTTTGCGCTCACGTTTGCAAACCTGCTAGTTTAGTGGCGTGATGATTTTCTCTTCCTTCATCGGTCAATGGAGCGACGAGTCAATGGCCCTCAATATTTTCTGGGGCATCGGCCTTCTGGGCCTTCTTCTCATCATCCTTCAAGCCATGTTTGGCATGCTCGTCGGTCATGATGGTGACACAAGTTCCAGTGGCAGCGTCGATGTCGAGGGTGGACACGGCGGAGGAGGAAGCATTGTCTCCATCAAGACGATCTCGGCCATGTTGCTCGGTTTTGGTTTTGGTGGCGCCATCCTCACGAAGAACGGCTTTTCGGTGGGACTCGCGGCCTTGGGCGGACTCGGAATCGGACTCGTCATCGGTGGCGGCTATTTCGTGCTCATGAGCTCCCTCTATCGTCTCCGTTCCGACGGCACCTCCGTTTTGGCCGAGGCCATTAATCGTAGCGCCACGGTTTATCTCCGTGTCCCGGGTAATCTGTCCGGCGCGGGAGAAATCCAGGTCGCCTTTGGCGGGCGCTTACAAAATGTGCGTGCTTACACCCGCGGACTCGAACTGCCCACCAGCACCTCGGTGCGTGTCGTCGCCTTGCATGGGGACAGCGCGCTCCTTGTGGAAAAGCTTTCGTAATCGTTAGTCATCACTGAAAAAATATGGACCTTATTTACGTTTATCTCATCGGCGGTGCCGCCCTGCTTCTCTTCACCGCTTTCATCGGCTTTCTGACCCGTTACAAAAGGTGTCCTTCAGATCGTGTCCTTGTGATTTATGGAAGGGTTGGAGAGGGGAGAAGCGCCCGCTGCATGCATGGCGGGGCGGCCTTCATCCTGCCTATCGTTCAGGATTACCAGTTCCTCGATTTGCGCCCGATGTCGATCGACATCCAGTTGAATAACGCGCTCTCCAAGCAAAACATCCGGGTCAGTGTTCCCTCCACATTTACCATCGGGGTTACCACCGATCCCGAAAAGATGGGTAACGCCGCCGAGCGTCTCCTCGGCCTCAACAGTGGTCAGATCACTCAGCTCGCCAAGGAAATCATCTTCGGCCAGATGAGGCAGGTGGTCGCGGCCATGCGGATTGAGGAGATCAACGCGGATCGTGATCAACTCATCGAGGCCATCACCAACAACATCAGCACCGAGCTCGAAAAAGTCGGCTTGCGCCTCATCAACGTCAATATTCAGGATGTCACCGATGAGTCGGGCTACATCGAGGCCCTCGGCAAGGAAGCCTCCGCCAAGGCCATCGCCGATGCCAAGATCAAGGTTGCCCAGGCGGAGCGCGATGCCGAAATTGGCAAGGCCGTTGCCGACAAGGAAATGACCGTAAGCGTGGCCAGCGCCCAGGCCGATGCCACCCAGGGCAAGAATCAGGCGCAGCAACAAATCGCCCAGTCCAATGCCGATCTCCGGATCAAGCAGGCGGAAGCCGCCCGCACCGCGCAAGTGGCGGAAAATGTCGCCAAGGCCGACGTGGAACGCCAGACCTTCGACGCCGAAGGCAAGGCTCAGGAAGCCCGCGCCGAGATGCAGCGCAAGCAACAATATGCCGAGCAGGTGGTTCCTGCCGAGATCGCCCGCGAATCGGTCGTCGTCAATGCCCAGGCCGCCGCGCAGCAGGTCAACATCGCCGCTGAGGCCGAAGGCAAACGCATGATCACCATCAAACAGGCGGAAGCCGTCGCCGCCGAAGCCGAAGCCAAGAAAATTCTTGCCCTCAAACAGGCGGAAGGCGCTGGTATCAAGGCCGTCCTGGAAGGCCGCGCGGAAGGGTTCCGGCAACTTGTCGCCTCCGCCGGTGGCAACGCCAGCGAGGCCGTGGTCGTGCTTGTCGCCGATCAACTGCCCGCCTTGGTCGATTCCCAGATGAAGGGCATCTCCAATCTCAAGATCGACAAAATCGTCGTCTGGGGTGGTGGTGAGGCGGGTGACAAGGGAGGAGTCTCGAAACTCCTCAAGGACTTGATCACCGGCCTGCCTCCTGTCACCGATCTCGCCAAGGCCGCAGGTATCGAACTTCCACCCGTCCTGGGACGTGTGAGCTCCTCGGACGTCACCCCTGCACCCGCAGAACCGTCTTCGCCGAAATAGAAAAGCCGTCCCGCGCCACTTGATCCGGGACTCCCTCAGCCAGCTTCATCAAGCTGGCCAGCACCGGTTCACCCCACCTGCATGATCGACGGCTTGAGCAATTCCCATTGCCAGGCGCACCAGCGGTTCTCACCGATGAGGCGATCCGGGGCGGTATCCGGATTGCGCGCCACGTCCTGAAGCGTCGATTTGGGCGCGATGACCGTCGGATCAAGGCCCAGGTCAGCCGCGATCGCATCGCGATGGAGCCGGAGCTTTTCCATGCGGACCTCGGCATCCTTGTCGCGCGGGGGACGCTCGGCCCGCGGCAGACGCGGCACGGGCGGGGCCTGGCGCCCCTTATCAATGGCATCAATGAGTCGTTCTGCCCGCTGCGGCGAAGTCCGCTGCGGCCAACGCGGTGCGCCCATCGGCGAGATTTTCGGGTTTTCCGCGCACCAGACGGCGAGGTCGAGCAGGAGCTCGTTATGCAGCACCTTGAACACGGGAAGATCGACCGACTCGGCCTCTTTCTCGCGCCAATGCCAGAGTTCCCGCACGATGGCCTGGGCCTGTGGCGAAAGCAGCGCGGAACCGGAGATGCGCCAGTCGTTCTCGGGATCGTCCTCGCGCACGATCTGGCTGGAGGCGACGACCCGGGCGCACGATTGCTCATGCCAGGTGCGGCGTCCCTTTTCGTCGAGCAGCGCACCCAGCGCCTCGGCGATGGGCTCCAGGTACTGGGTGTCCTGCACCGCGTAATCGATCATCATCTGGGAAAGGGGACGGCGCGACCAATCGGCCTTCTGGCTCGTCTTGTTCAAGGTGATGCCGCAAAAGCGTTCCACCAGCGCGCCATAGCCGAACGCCTTTTCCCCGACCAGTTGCGCCGCCAGCATCGTATCAAACACGGCCTGCGGCTCGGGCGCACCCGCGCGGCGGAGCATGCGGAGATCGAAATCAGCCCCGTGGAGAATCCAGGTATGGCGACTGGTCGGCGGCCAGAGTTCATCCAGCGGGAAGGAATCAAGCGGATCAATGAGAAAGTGCTGCTCCGCGTGGGTCACCTGGATTAGGCAGACGCTCTCGCGGTAATGGTGCAGGCTGTCCGCTTCCGTATCGAGCGCCAGCGGAAAGTAGCCGCGTAGGCTGGTAATAAAGTAGTCGAGGGCTTGCGGGGTATTGACCCAGATGAACTCGGCTTGGCTGTTTGACATAAAGACCAGCCGATCATGCGGCAACCCGCGCATAACGACAAGCGCGTTCCGAAATAACCAACATTGAAGCCCCGGAACGCCGTCATCCTGAGCGGAGGCGAGCCCGGGAGTATGGGTTCAGGAAAAGATTAACCCGAGCCGCAGTCGAAGGACCTGCTTTGCTTCAAAGCGACATCTCAGTAGCACGTTATTACTTCTAGGAGAACGGCCGCTCTGCGCTCTTTGCATCTGCGGAGGACATGCCTTTTATTTCCGCTTTTCAAATCGCCAGTCTCATGGAACTAGGTCCTTCGACTTCGGCTCGGACTACTCTTCATGCTCAGCGAAATCGCCCTCTCGCCTTCGCTCAGGATGACAGCGTTTTTAAACAACATGGCCCCCCGAAAGGGCGGCGACTCTATACCACCACCATGGGACTTGCGATTGCCCTCTTTTGTTCCATAATGGTTAGCTCATGAGTTTCATTCCCCGCATCAACAAGGTCTACCAAGAGGTAACCTTCACCAATGAAGAGATTCGCCGTTATGGACGTCATCTCATCATGCCGGAGGTGACGCTGGAGGGACAACAGAAGCTCAAGGCCGCACGGGTCATCGTCATCGGGACGGGCGGACTCGGCGCGCCCATTCTGGCCTATCTGGCGGCGGCGGGCGTGGGGCACATCGGCGTGGTTGATTTCGACACGGTCGATCTCTCCAATCTCCACCGGCAGATCATCCACAAGACGGGCAACGTCGGTAAACTCAAGACCCAATCGGCGGTCGAGCTGATGAAGGAAATCAATCCCGACATCGACATCAAGACCTACGACACCTCGCTCCGCGCCGACAACGCGCTCGACCTGCTCCGCGACTACGACATTGTCATCGACGGCACCGATAATTTCCCGACCCGTTACCTGGTCAACGATGCCTGCGCCTTGCTCGACAAGCCGAACGTCTACGGCTCGATCTTCCGCTTTGAAGGACAGGCGACCGTTTTCTGGGCCTCGCAAGGGCCCTGCTACCGCTGTCTCTATCCCGAACCGCCCGAGGCCGGCACCGTCCCCAGTTGCGCGGAGGGTGGCGTGCTCGGCGTGCTTCCCGGCGTGGTCGGCACGATCCAGGCGACCGAAGCGGTGAAGTTGATCATCGGCGCGGGCGATCCGCTCATCGGCCGGCTCCTCCTCTTCGATGCCCTGAAGATGAAGTTCAAGGAGCTCAAGCTCCGCAAAGACCCCAAGTGCCCGCTTTGCGGCCCCAACAAGACGATCACCGAATTGATCGATTATGAGTTCTTCTGCGGCGTAACCCCTGAGCAAAAAAAGCCAGCCGTCCACGTCGAGGAAGTCGAAGTGGAGGACGTCGACGCGGCGATCAAGTCGGGCAAAGTCCCGGCAGAGATCGACCTGCTCGACATCCGCGAGCCGTTCGAGGCCAAAATCGCCCAGATTCCCCACTCGAAGCTGATTTCCCTGGCCGATTTCCGCAAACGGATGCACGAACTCGATAGCGCCCGGGAAATTTGGCTCTATTGTAAAGATGGCGCGCGCAGCTCCAAGGCGTGGAAATTGCTCTATGATGCCGGATTCAGGAAAATCAAGAATGTCGCAGGTGGAATCGATGCATGGAGCGAGGATATTGATCCCAACACGCCGAGGTACTGAGCAGGAAAGGGAAAAGGAAGCAGCCACGTGCTCCCTACCTTTTCCCTTTCAACTTTCCACTTTTTCCTTCGCCCCCTCCATGGCCAAACCCGGTACGGAAACCAGCCCCGACATCGATGTCGAGGACAAGCTCAAGGACGCCTTCGCCCGCGGCTGGACGGTCGTGGTCTGGAACGACCCGATCAACCTCATGGATTACGTCGTCTACGTCTTCAAGACCGTGTTGAAAATGAACGAAAAGGACGCCTCGCGCCACATGTGGGAGGTCCATCAACTGGGCAAAAGCCAGGTGGCACGGGAGACGAAGGAAAAATCGGAATTGCTTGTTCACCGCTTGCGCGGGTTCGGATTAAACGCAACCATGGAGCAGGCCGATTAGCCTCGATTTCCCATGACTTGCGAACAAATCGATTCCCAACATTGGACCCTGAGTTTCCCAGAGGCCGAGGCCGTGTTCATCATCAACATCCTGGCGCGGCTCGCGCGGAATTATCAGGAAGACCTGAGCGAGATGCCGCCCGCCCTGCGCGCCTATTGGCAGGGAACGCTGACCGTTGGCGAAGCGGCAAACAAGGAAGAGATGCGGGAATCGCAGGAAGTCCTTTCCGAGGCACGCGCGGAGTTGCGTTCCGACCGGCTCGCGCTGGTCGAGAACTGGATCCGGGAATTTGAAATTGCCGAGAAACGGGATCCCTGGGAAGTCGACGTCAGCAATGAAGAGCGGGACGAGTTCATCTCCATGCTCAACGACCGCCGCCTGCTCCTCGCCTTTGAAGCCGGAATCACCGAACAGGACATGACCGTCGATCCCGGCGAAATCAGCCAGGAAGCGCGCCGCCATGCCGTGCTGGAAATAGATATCCTCGGGCACTTCATCCTGGTTATGCTGGGGCCGCAAATTCACCGCCCATGATTACCTTTGACCCGACTGCCTACGACGGATTCATCTTCGATTGCGACGGCACGCTCGCCGACACCATGCCGCTCCATTACCAGGCCTGGAGGGAATCCCTGGAACGGAAGCTCGGGCATCCTTCCGCCTTCACGGAAGAATTGTTCTACCGCTGCGGCGGCATGCCCGCGCGGCAAATCATCGAGATGTTGAACCGCGACTATGGTTACAGCCTGCCCGTCCACGAATTTGCAGAGGAAAAGGAAGCCCGTTTTGTCGAGCTCCTGCCCGGCATCGGTCCGGTCCAGGAAGTGATCGATGTTTTGAACCGCCTCGGCCCGGACGCGAAGGTCGCCGTGGCCTCGGGCGGGTTGACCCCTGTGGTTCGTCAGACGCTGGAGTTCCTGGGACTGAAAGTCGGCCCAACGGAGAAGATTCAATATCTCGTCGGCTCGGATCAGGTCACCCATGGCAAACCCGACCCGGAATTGTTTCTCCGCGCCGCAAAATTGCTGGGAGTGAAGCCGGAAAAATGTCTCGTTTTTGAAGACGCCACCCCCGGCTTTGAGGCCGCAAAAGCCGCCGGCATGGACTACATCGACGTGCGTCCCTTCCGGGCGACGATCCACGCCGCTGCGAAGTATTAGGCGCGGCTTTTAGCTTAGGCAAAGGGCCTCTGCACGTCCCCCTGTAGCGGCGGTCTATCACCGTCGTCGACGAGAGGAGCGACGTTGCGAAAAGGTGACAGTCATAGACCGCCGCTACAGGGAAGGCACATCCCCCTCGTTCCCAAGTTGCACTTGGGAACGTCCCTGTCTGCGCAACTTCGTTGCCCCCGGTAGCGGCAAGTCCGCCCAAAATCAGACCGGAACCGCAGGCAAATTCCAGATTTCCTTGGCGTACTCGTGGATCGTGCGGTCGCTGGAGAACTTATCCATGCGCGCCGTGTTGAGGATCGCCATGCGCGCCCACTTCGTTTTATCCCGGTAAGCCGCATCAATCTTTTCCTGCGCGTCGCTGTAAGAACGGAAATCGGCCAGGCAGAGGTAAGGGTCGCCGCCTTCCAGCAGGCTGTGGCGGAGCGATCCCAGCACTCCCGGTTCATCCGGTGTGAAGTAGTTGGAGCCCACCCAATCGACCACCGCGCGCAATTCTTCATCGGCGAGGTAGTAGTCGTGCGGATGATAGCCGCGCGCCCAGAGCGCCTCGACCTGATCCACGGTCAGCCCGAAGATAAAGATATTATCCGGTCCCACTTCCTCAAGGATTTCCACATTGGCTCCGTCCAGCGTCCCGACGGTCAAGGCACCGTTGAGTGCCAGCTTCATGTTGCCGGTGCCGGACGCTTCCTTGCCCGCCGTGGAGATTTGTTCCGAGATATCTGCCGCCGGAATGATCCGTGAGGCGAGCGAGACGCGGTAATTCGGCAGGAAGACCACCTTGAGCTTGTCGCCCACCCGAGGATCATTGTTGATCTTGTTCCCCACCGCGTTGATCGCCTTGATGATGCACTTGGCCAGGTCGTAACCGGGCGCGGCCTTCGCGGCAAAGACGAAGACGCGCGGCTGCACGTCGAGGGTCGGATTCTGCAGGATGCGGCGATAGAGCGCGAGGATATGGAGCAGGTTGAGATGCTGCCGCTTGTACTCGTGGAGACGCTTGATCTGCACGTCGAAAAGCGCGGAAGGATTGACCGTGACGCCACATTCTTTCTGGATGATCTTCGCCAGGTCAACCTTGTTGGCGTGTTTGACCGCCATGAAATCTTTCTGGAACTCGGGATCGTCGGCCCACTGTTCCAGCTTGCGCAGTTCTTCCTGGTGCTTGACCCAGCCATCGCCGATTTTTGAGGTGATCAAATCGGCCAGGCGCGGGTTGGAAGCCTGCAACCAGCGGCGGGGCGTGATGCCATTGGTCTTGTTGTTGAACTTGCCGGGATAGAAGGCATTGAAGTCAGCAAAGAGATGTTTCTTCAGCAATTCGGTATGCAGCGCGGCCACCCCGTTGACCGAGTGGCTGCCCACCACCGCGAGGTTCGCCATGCGCACCATCTGCACGCCGCCTTCCTCAATCAGCGACATGACCTGCTTCTTGTGGGCATCGCCGGGATAGGCGGCTTCCACCGTATCGAGCAGGCGCTTGTTGATCTCGAAGATCAACTGGAGATGGCGCGGCAACACTTTCTGGAAGAGCGGCACGCTCCATTTTTCGAGCGCTTCCGGCAACAAGGTGTGATTGGTGTAGGCGAAGGTCTTCGTGACAATGCCCCACGCTTCATCCCAAGGCAGGCCGTTCTCATCATGGAGAATGCGGAGTAACTCGACGACAGCGACTGTCGGGTGGGTATCGTTGAGCTGGATGGCGACCTTGCTCGGGAAATCGGTCCAGCTTGGATTGCTGCGCTGGAAGCGGCGGATGATGTCGCGCAGGGAGCAGGAGACAAAGAAGTACTGCTGGATCAGGCGGAGTTCCTTCCCGGCTTCGGTCTTGTCATTGGGATAAAGAACCTTCGAGACCGTTTCGCTCTGCGTCTTGGCAGCGAGGGCTTCGCTGTAACCGCCGCGATTGAACGCCTCAAGATTGATCTTCTCCGAGGGGCGCGATTCCCAGAGACGCAGGAAGTTCACCGTGTTGGTGCCATAGCCGGGAATCGGGATGTCATAGGGAACGCCGAGAATCTTGGTCGTATTGACCCAGTGAGGGACGTAGTTGCCCTTGTCATCGAAGATGTTCTCCACATGACCGTAGAGCCGGACTTCCTGGGTATATTCAGGACGGACGATTTCCCAGGGCGTGCCGAAGCGCATCCAGTCATCCGGCATTTCGATCTGGTGGCCGTTGCTGAATTCCTGGCGGAAGAGGCCGAACTCATAGTGGATGCCATAACCGACGGCCGGGTAATCGAGCGTGGCAAGGGAATCGAGGAAACAGGCGGCCAGGCGACCAAGACCGCCGTTGCCCAGGCCCATGTCGTATTCCTCCCCGCGGAGTTCGTCCATGTCGAGGCCCAGTTCCTTGAGCGCCTGCTCGGTCTCGCCGTGGATACCGGCGTTATAAAGGCTGTTGGAGAAAAGGCGTCCCATGAGGAACTCAAGCGAGAGATAGTAGACCCGGCGGACATCCTGCTGATTGTGGACTGCCTGCGTGGCGATCATCCGTTCAATGATCCGTTCCTGCACCGCCTTGGACGTGGCCAGCCACCAATCCCGCTTCGTCGCCGACTGGACATCGTGCGCCAGGCTGAACTTCAATTGGTGAAGAATCGCGTCCTTCATCGACTGGGCGGACTTTTCAAAAAAGCTGTGGAACTTCGGGTTGGTGGTCATGGAGCGTGGATGGATGGATGAGTTGGAGTGTAAAAGTAGACAATGGGCCGACAAAAGTTACCGCGTCCAGCTTTAGTTAGGCCAGACACGGAAACGGAACATTTAAGCAGGAAGTCTGCCAGCGGTGGTGATTCCCTCAATTCCGTTTGAGCGTGAGGCTGAGTTGACTATTCAGTGAGTCCACCTAAGCTGCTTAAATTCCATGTCCAAAAGCTCCTTCCTCCGTTCCGCGGCTACCTTGGGTGCCGGCATTGCTTTCCTGACCGCTTGCTCCGTTGGCCCTGATTACGTTCAGCCCACCGCCCCCCAGTCCCTGAGTTATAAGGAGGCGGGCAAGTGGAAGAAGGGTGAACCCAAGGATGATATCTCCAAGGGCAACTGGTACTCCGTTTTCCATGATGAAAAGTTGAATGAGCTTGAGGCTGAAGCCCAGATGGCCAACCAGAATCTCCGCGCCGCCGCAGCCCGCGTCAGCGAATCGCGCGCCTTGGCCCGCGAGACGGAAGCGAATTTTTTCCCGACGATTGACTTCAGCGCAGCAGGGAGCCGCCAGCGCACCTCGCCCAATGATGGCCAGGCGGTGGCCCAGTCGCCCACGGGAGTAGCCCCGGCAACCACGTTCACCTCGGCAACCGTGGTCCCTTTCGATCTCAGCTATGAAGTCGATATCTGGGGCAAGATCCGCCGCGCTTATGAATCCGCAGGAGACCAGGCCCAGGCCACCCTTGCCGACTTCGAAAACGCCCTCCTTTCGCTCAAGGCGGATGTCGCCACCAATTACTTCGCGCTTGAAACCGCCGATTCGCTCATTGATGTGCAGCGCCGCACCATCCAGGCCTACAAGGAAAATCTCGACCTGACCAACAGCCGCTTCAAGGGCGGCATCAGCACCCTGCTTGACGTCGAACAGGCGGAGGCGACTCTTGCCGCAGCGCAGGCGCAGTTGGGGCAATTCCAGCAGACCCGCGCCCAATATGAACACGCCATTGCGGTGCTCCTCGGCCGTCCACCCTCCACCTTCTCGCTCTCGTTCCGTCCGCTGCACAGCCAGCCTCCCGTGATTCCGCCCGGCCTTCCTTCCTCGCTGCTGGAACGCCGTCCGGACGTCTCGGCTGCGGAGCGCCGCGTCGCCGCGCAAAACGCGCAGATCGGTGTCGCCATTGCCGCCTATTTCCCCACCGTGCAATTGACCGGCCAGACCGGCTTGGACAGCGGTGACCTCGGCCTGCTCTTCAATTGGCAGAGTCGCATCTGGTCTTATGGGCCGAGCATCCAATTCCCGATTTTTGAAGGTGGGCAAATCAGCGCCACCGTCAAGCAGGAGCGGGCCAAGTATGAGGAAAACGTCGCGCTCTACCGCGAACAGGTTCTCGTCGCCTTCCAGGATGTGGAAAACGGGCTGAGCTCCTTGCGCTATCTCTCCCAGCAACAGGAAGCCGAAGACCGCGCCTTCACGGCCTATAACAAAGCGCTGGAGTTGACCAACCAGCGCTACACGACGGGTCTCGTCTCCTACTTTGACGTAATCCAGGCGGAAGGCCTGGCCTTGGGTGCCGAGCAGCAAACCGTTCAAATCCAGGGCAACCGCATGGCCTCGACCGTCCTCCTGATCAAGGCCCTCGGCGGCGGCTGGGCCGATTCTCCTTTGGCCAAGCCTGATCATGGTGACCACGTTTCGCAACCTCTGGCCGCCCCCACCGTCCTCGGCCCAGTCAAAGGACAAGCCGTTCCTGCCGCCGGACAGTAGGACGGTTCCGACGTTCCCAAGTCGCGCTTGGGAACGTCTCTGTTGGGCCCATTCGATGCCAGCCTCTGCCATCCCAAACATTCCCATCGGTGACTAAGCTGGTTGCCTGGTCATCAGAGAGCTAGTTGCACAAAGTCCCGCGAACTCGCTTTCTTCCTCCTCTCGGAAGGAACTGGCCATCGAATTGCTTGATCTGAAAGCCAATGCGCATCACAAGTTGTAGTTTACAGGTCTTTCCATTCGAGGCATTTTTAGCTGGTACAGGTCGAAGCGGTCGCTTAAGTGAAAAGTATTCACCCCCCAACTCTTTTATTTGATTCCAACACGCCATGAGTCGAGCAGGAAAATTTATTCCAGGAGGTGGGGCCGGGAATCGACCATCCGGTGAGGGGGGGACAGGAGTACGTACCGGCCCCATTCGCGCCCCGGTTCCCGGCACGCCGGCTCCGGATCCTGCCAGTCCCAAAAAAACGACGGGCAAGGGATCGAGCCTGATCAAGCCGGTCGCCAAGAGCCAGCGCATCCCCATCATGGTCATGAGTGCCGTGGTGTGTTGCCTGCTCGTCTCGTTTGCGTGGTATGAATTTGCCGTCGTCCCAGCCCAGAGGGAGGTCGCCGCCGCCCAGCAGAATGCCGCGGCGATTCAAAAGCAACTAGCCGACGCCCAGGCCGAATTTGCCAAGCAACAGGCCGCCATGAAACAGCAGGCCGCGGCGGTCCGCGCCACCTTGACCGTGGACAGCAAGCCCTCCGGCGCAACCGTCACCATCGGCGATTCCCGCAAGCAGACTCCCGCCACGTTTGATGATCTCATCCCCGGTTCCGTTAGCGTCCTCATCCACGCCGACGGCTATGAGGACTATAAGCAAAACGTGACCGTCACGGCCGACAAGCCCACCGATCTCGGCACCGTTGAACTGATCCTCAAGGCCGGCAGCCTCTCCCTGACCAGCCCCCAGTCCGATGTCCAATACACCCTCACGGGCCCCAACGACTACTCCCATCAGGGACAGTTCCCCGACAAGCTCGACCAGTTGCCCGTCGGCGACTATCAACTCACCGTCTGGCAGCACGACTGGAAATTATCTCCCGTCACCATCGCCATCCACGATCAGGAGAGCGTTCAGAAAGAGATCAAATTTCCCTACGGCACGGTGACCATCAACAGCACTCCCCCCGGCGCCACGATCCGGCAGGGACGGGAAATCCTCGGGCAGACACCCTTTACCCTGAACCAGGTGAAGCCCGGTACCCTGAATCTTTCCATCGATCTCGTTCCCTACGAGGTGCAAAAATTCTCCATTGATGTCCCGGATTTCGGCAACATCACCCGCACCATCACACTCCGGCAGGACAAGAATTTCGTCGCCGCCTGCGGCATGCCGATGATGTGGATTCCAGACGGCGGATTCTGGGCCGGAAAATATCTCGTCACGCAGAGCCAGTTTGAAACCGTGGCTGGATCTAACCCCAGCTACTTCCGGCGCCCGAACCGTCCCGTTGAGCAAATCTCCTGGGAAGCCGCCACGGCCTTCTGCGACAAGCTCAACCAGTACGAGCGCAAGGCCGGAAAACTTCCCGCCGGTTACGTCTACGCCTTGCCGTCGGAATCCCAGTGGGCGCTTTTGTCCGGTGATGCCAATATCGACCTCGCCCCCATGTCCCGCAATTCGACTCTTTCCTCCACCCAGGACGTCGGCTATTCCGAGCCGAACAAGTACGGCCTCTACGACACGCTCGGTAACGTCTGGGAGTGGTGCACGGACCTCTACGACGACAAGGGCAGCCACAGTCTCCGCGGAGGAAGCTGGCTCAGTTCCCAGGATCATTTCCCCAGCGCCGATACCCGCTCCGCCGCCGCGCCGAAATACGCCGATCGCTTCACCGGCTTCCGCGTCGTCCTCGTCCCGCAGTAAAATCCTCTAAAGACGTCTTCCTGGGTAGCCGTCGGACCTGCGGTCGGCAGTAAACATCGCGGGCAATCCTCCGTGGTAGCCGTCGCACTCCGTGCGACGGTGCTCCCCGTCGCGTTAGCGACTTTACAAAATCCGTCATCCTGAGCTAACTGAGTCATCGTCCTCTAACTATTCCTGCCTTCCCTCCCTGGTAGCCGCCGATGTCCCTATCGGCGGATGTCC
>CAIPBM010000029.1 GCA_903863295.1 uncultured Verrucomicrobiota bacterium
CTTTGACAATGTCGGCTCACCCGGAAGAGCAGCTCTTTCGCGGATTGGTGCTCGGTGTCCGGGACTATGTTGAGAAGTGTGGGTTTAAGTCGGTCGTACTGGGCTTGTCCGGGGGCATTGATTCGGCGCTGGTCGCCGTGATTGCGGCGGAAGCGCTTGGTGCGGACAAGGTCTGGGGCGTTTCGTTGCCGTCCCGGTATTCAAGCGAGGGGAGCCTGAGTGATGCCGCACAACTGGCGCAGAAACTGGGCATCCGCTACGATGTGCTTCCCATCGGCGAACCGGTGATCGATGTGGAAAAGACGTTGGAGCCCATTTTCACCGGAAAGCCGCTCGATTCCACGGAGGAGAATATCCAGTCTCGCCTGCGCGGGGTTTTACTCATGGCGCTCTCGAATAAATTCGGCCCGCTGGTTTTGACCACGGGGAACAAGTCCGAACTGGCCGTCGGCTATTGCACGCTCTACGGCGACATGTGTGGTGCCTTGGCGGTGATCGCAGATGTGCTCAAGACCGAGATTTACGCGCTGTGCCGTTGGATCAACCGCAATGAAGAAATCATTCCCTGGAGCACCCTTGAAAAGCCGCCCAGCGCCGAATTGCGTCCCAACCAGACCGATCAGGACAGCTTGCCACCTTACGACGTGCTTGATCGCATCCTGCGCCATTACGTCGTGGATGATGCCGATCCCAAGATGCTAATTAATGAGGGCATCTCGCCTGAAGTCGTGCGCGATGTCCTCAATAAGATCACCTTCAGCGAATACAAGCGCCGCCAGGCCGCGCCGGGGCTGCGGGTCTCATCGCGGGCCTTTGGCATGGGCCGACGCGTGCCGATTGCTCAGGGATTTAGGGCGTGAACTAACCGGATTTATTCCGCTCTTTTAAACGCGCTCGGGTCATGCGTTCCCGGAGGCCGCCTTCTTTTATAAAATCTTGCTCAAGGCGGCGGATTTGTTGATCAAGAAGATAGTTGCTTTGGTGGATAACGCAAAGGGCGATGTTGGCTACAATTTCCGGTGGGCGGCTCTCGATAATTTGCCGATAGGTCTCATAGGTCTGAGGAGTCTTATAGCCTAGTTTCCGAACGTATTGGGCTTCCTTGGAATCCTTTTTCCAGATGGGGAAATCGCGGACGCGGAGAAAGTCTTCATAATCGGCTAACAGTTCTTCCAAGCTGGCGCGGGCTACATTGAGTAGCTTGATCTCCATTTCCTTGGATCCGCCGGACGCGCGGACGCCCTCCACGATATTTTGCTTCCCGGATCTGGCAGCTTGCACCATTTGATCGACGGTACGGTCACCTTTCTTCAAGAATTTTTGGCTAAAGCGATAGGTGATATCGTAGGCCACCTCGGCTTTCTGATAAGATCGGAGTTCCTTGTAATTGCCATGCGGCGGAATAAATCCCGGCAAATCGCTCATAAATTAGGCCTATCCGACCTATTTGACCTATCCCAGTCAAGCCTTGCTTCACCCGCAGGCTCAGGCAAATTGATAGACCCCCTATGCCGCGCGTTGAGAACCTCGAGAAGACCATTCAGCGCTGGATGCACCCGCGCGAGCTGAAGGGTTTGGCGCAAGGTAGCGGACCTATTTCCATCGGTCATTTACCGGCATCTGCACAGGCATTTGTCTTGGCAGCGCTGGCGCGATTGGCACCGAAGCAGACGTTTCTGGCGCTTGTACTTGGCGTGAAAGCGCAGGAGGAACTGGCGAATGACTTGGAGGCTTGGGGCGCTTCCCATCTTTTCTTCCCCCAGGTTGAATTACCCACCGCTGAGACTTTACCGGATCCGGAAGCGTCCGCGGAACGACTTGGAGCTTTAACCAAGCTTTCCGCTAAATTTACCGGCGTGGTACTGGCCACTTCCATGGCTTGCGAGCAACCCCTGCCGCCGCCCAAGCGGCTGAAGAGCCAGCGACTCAAGCTGGTCAAGAATACCCATCTCGATCGCGAGGCTCTTCTGGAGCAATTGCAGGATGCGGGCTACACGCGCGAGGCCCAGGTGCAGGAACGGGGCCAGTTCAGCGTGCGCGGTGCGGTGGTTGATATCTTTTCCTGGGATGCTCATCGACCGTTGCGGACGGAATGGGAGGATGAGGAACTGATTTCGCTGCGCGAATTTGATGTCGATGCCCAGCGATCCGTGCAGACGCTGAAGACGGCAGAGCTGAGCCTGGCCGGGGCAAATTTTGGCGGGGAGGCGGGAGATCAGGCAACGTTACGGGATTATTTTCCGGAGGGTTTTGTCACGGTGAACCTTGGAGTGGAGGAAGAGGAATCGACCGAAGAGAGCGACGACGGTCATAGACCGCCGCTACAGGCTGCAGCCGATGCGCTAACTTTCTTTGCCCATGACTTTCTTCATGCGCCGCGCGGCGACTTCATCCTTCAGGAAAACCGGCGCGATCTCTTTCTCGAGCACCTGCGCGATTGGCTGGCGGAGAAATGGGAAGTCGCGATCTTTTGCAATAACGAAGGCGAGCACAAGCGGCTGGAAGAAATTCTCAACGAGGTAAAAATTCCTGTCGATGCCATCACGTTCCTGGTTCGTCCCCTTCTACGGGGATTCGTCTGGCCCGCAGGAAAGCTCGTTGTTCTAAGCGATGCGGAAATCTTTGGCCGCTACCAGACGTTGCGCGCGCTCCGCCAGCAGGAGCGTTTGGTTAGCCTTCGCAGTCAGCATCAGGCGCTTGATTTCACTGAAATTGCGGACGGCGACTACGTCGTCCATCTCCATCACGGCATCGCGCTTTACAAGGGCGTGACGACTTTGCCCGCCCAGCCAGGGACTTCCGCAGAATCGGAGGTTCTCGTCCTGGAGTTTGCCGAACAGAGCAAACTCTACGTGCCGGTGGAGCAATCTTATCTCGTCACCAAGTATGTTGGTGTGGGGCGACGCCATCCGCCGCTCGATACCATGGCGGATCGCGCTGGGAACGGGCGAAGATTTCCGCGCAGAAGGCGGTGATGGATTACGCCGCGCAGCTGCTCAGCGTGCAGGCCGAGCGCGACAGCCTGCCCGGTTACGCCTATCCGCCCGACACGGCCTGGCAGCGCGAATTTGAGGAGGCCTTCGTCTATGAAGAGACGGAAGATCAGGAGCGGTCCATTCTCGAAACGAAGAAGGACATGGAAAATACGCGTCCCATGGATCGACTCATCTGCGGCGATGTCGGCTTCGGCAAGACCGAGGTGGCGATCCGCGCCGTATTCAAGGCGGTGCAGGAAGGCAAGCAGGCGGCGTTTCTTGTCCCAACGACGATTCTGGCGGAGCAGCACTGGAAGAATC
>CAIPBM010000030.1 GCA_903863295.1 uncultured Verrucomicrobiota bacterium
AGTAGCTTGCGGTTTCGGTACCGTCTATGAAGGGCTGGAGAAAATCGGTATCAGCGGAAACGACGCCGTCCTGATTACCGGCCTTGGTCCGGTCGGACTGGCCACGGCGGCGCTCTGTCGCAAGCTGGGGGCGTCGAAAATCATCGGCATCGATGTGGTGGAGGACCGGATGAAGCTGGCCCGCGATCTGGGCCTCTGCGATGAGACGCTCAAATCGGGCCCCGATAACGTCGAAGATGTCCGCAAGCTGACGGGCGGCCACGGGGTGGAACGCGCGGTCGATTGTTCCGCCCATCCGGCGGCGCGGGCCACGGCGATCCGCGCCACGCGCAAATGGGGACGCATCGTGCTCATCGGCGAAGGGGGCAAACTCGAAATCAACCCCTCCCCGGACATGATCCACGACCAGAAAACGGTCTACGGCTCCTGGGTGACCTCGATCTGGCGGATGCAGGAAATCGTTGAGCGTCTGGTGCGCTGGAACCTTCATCCGAGCGAGCTGATCACCCACCGTTTCAGCATCGATAAAGTCTCTGATGCCTACGCCCTGATGGCGTCCGGGAAATGTGGCAAAGTGGCGATCTGCTTCGACGAAGAACTCAAGACAAACTGATCATGCTCAAAGGACTTTCGCCTTATCTCAGTCCCGACCTGCTCAAGACCCTGGCTGAAATGGGCCATGGAGATGAGCTCATCCTCGCGGATGCCCACTTCCCCGGACACACCTACTGCCAACGCGTGCTGCGCGCGGACGGCGTTCCGGTCAGCACCCTCCTCGACGCCATCATCCCCATATTCGAGCTCGATAGCTATGCGCCTCCCTTGGTGATGATGCAAGTCGTCCCCGGGGACACCCTCGACCTGCAGGTGGAGACCGATTATTTGAGGGCCATCCGTCGCCATGCTCCGGGTGCTCCTGCGGCCGAACGAATCGACCGTTTTGCTTTCTATGAACGGGCGCGTCAGGTCTATGCCGTGGTAATGACGGGTGAAACGCGCAAGTATGGCAATATCCTCCTGAAAAAAGGGGTGACGCCGAGCCAAGGGTGAAGGTTCACCTTTCCATCACGCTTCGCCGACATTTGCCCTCATTTGCCGCTGTTGCAGATTATGCGATTTTAGCTATCGCCAACTCGCGGGGATTCACATATAAATGTTTCGGTTCTTTTTGCAAAGAGTATGAAACATATAGCCGTTTTATTGCACATATTCTTTGTAACCAGCTTCTACCTTCAAGCGCAGGTACCAGCTCCAGCGACGAGTTCTGATCCCGAGCTCAATCGTATTTACCAGTATTTCGTTCCTTCCCAAGCGCCTAAAGCACGGGCCAACTCCGGCGGTTATCTCTGGATTCCCCCTAATACTCCGAAGATTCGCGCGGTGATGGTTGGAATCCATAACGGCCTTCCGCTCACCATCCTGCAAAATCCGGCCATCCGCGCCGTCTGCCGCAAATACGGCATCGCCCAGATTTTGCTGACACCCAACGGTAGCGAGATTGGCCCGGTCATGTTAAAGGACCTCAACTTTGACATTACTGACGAGAGCAAAACGGCGGTCTACGATCATTATCTGAAGGAACTCGCCGACGTTTCAGGTCATCCGGAACTGGTCACAGCCCCGATTGTTCCTTTGGCGCATTCCGCCTACATGAGTTTTCCCTTTGAGGCCGCGCTTCGCAAACCCGAGCAATGCCTGGCTGCGTTGCCGATCAAGGCAGGCATGCCGGACGTCTATACCTTCTACGGCACCGGGGGCAAAGCCAAGGTGCCCGATCCCAGCCTTTGCCTGCGTAATGTCCCCCTCCTCTTCATCAATTCCGCGAGCCAGGAGACGGTTTCCTGGAGTGCGTATCCCCATAACATCGGTTCGATGGGGCCACTCAACAGCTATCGGCGTGATCATAACGACAACCCCGGTACCGACTACGAAGCCCGCAACGAAATGATGGGCATGTGCTGGGACATGATGTGCGGACACTTCGATATGCTTCCGCGTGACTACCAGTTTGTGGCCGACTGGCTCGACGCCGTCACCAAGGCCCGGTTGCCGGATAAACCGGGTGATCCAATGAAAAACCTGACCCTCCGTGATGGCTGGCTGGTCGATCCGGCGGTTCCCATGACAGGCGATTTGCCGGCGGACTATGCGCTTCCCGCCCCCTATCTGGAATTCAAGGGAACACGCAGCAAGGCTCTCTGGTTTCCCAACGAAACATTGGCGAAAACCGAGTTTGCCCTCATGCGCGACGAACCGCGCAAGGAAATCGAGATGTTCACCTTCCTTGATCCCACGGGACAGCCCATCAGCCTGGCCAACAGTCCCCTGGCCACGATGCCAAACCCGTCCGTGCTGTTGAAGGATGACGGCCTCTTCACGTTGACCACCTACCATTTCACTGTGCCGTTCGACGTCAATACGAACAAGGACAAGACCCTGCCGCCCGTCATGGCAAATGTGCTTTTTCCCGATAAGACTACATTGCCCCTCAGCACCATTCCCTTGCAGTTTGATCCGAATGGGGGCCCCATCGAGTTGGTCAAGAGCGAGTCCTTCAAGGACGAACGGGGCGTGAACGAAACCCGCTTCACGATTCGATTGAAGCGCCACCGGTTGGCCCCCGACTCAGGTTTTTCGATGTTTTTCTGCCGAGCTTACCATGAGGGCGACTCGCAGTTCGCCGCGGCGGGACGCACCTGCCAGGTATCGTGGTCCGTGCAGGACATCGATAAGACGGCGACACCACAAACGGTGACATTTCCAGCCATCGCCGACGCACCCGTATCAACCGCAAAAATCGATCTCACCGCGACCAGTTCGTCCGGATTGCCCGTCGAATACTTCGTCTTGAAAGGCCCGGGCTTGATCGAAAATGGAGCGTTTGTTCCCACTGAAGTTCCCGCCGGTTTGACCAAGCCGATCGAAGTCACCATCGGCGCCTACCAAGTCGGCGACTTCAAGGAGACGGGCGGCATCAAGCCGTCCCCTACGGTTTATCAGACGTTTCACCTCACCCCCTGACTTAACGATTCCATGAAAAAAATCCCCTCCCTCCTCGCGCTCGCCCTCAGTGTGATCGCTTTTTCCAGTCTACCGGCAACGGCGACCGTCAAACTCAACGGTCTTTTTTGTGATCACATGGTTTTACAAACCGGAATAGCCGTCCCGGTTTGGGGATCGGCTGATCCACACGAGAAAATCACGGTCGAGTTTGCCGGTCAAAGCAAGCAGGCGGAAGCGGATGATGCGGGACGATGGAGCGTGAAACTCGATTCGTTGCCGGTCAATGCCACGCCGGGCGTCCTGACGGTTCAGGGCACGAATACCCTCACGGTGTCGGATGTCCTGGTCGGCGAAGTCTGGCTGGCTTCGGGCCAATCGAACATGGGGTTCCCACTTTCCGCCGCTGCGAATGCCGACGATGAAATTCCCCAGGCCAAGGACGATCAGCTCCGCTTTTTTAACGTTCCCCACAAAACCGCGGCCGAACCGCAAACGGAACTTCCCGAAGGCAAGTGGGAGGTTACCACTCCTGACACGGCCAAGACTTTCTCGGCGGTGGCCTATTTCTTTGCGAAGGAAATTCGCGCGAAGAAGGGTTGTCCGGTGGGAGTGATCACCGGTTCCTGGGGAGGCACCCCGATTCAAATCTGGATCAGTCTCGAAGGAATAAAAAAAGCTCCACCGCTGACCAAGACCCTCGATCAGTGGAACAAAGCCGAGGAGCTCTACGCCCAGTATAAAGCCAATCCGCAATTGGGAACGGATTACGATACTGCGCTTAAGGATTGGCAGGCAAACGTTCAGCCTGCTTTTGATGCCGCGACCAAGCAGTACAACGATGACAAGGCGGCAGGTAAAGCCGTCGGGGATAAGCCAAAGCCTTCGCAACCGGAGCCGGTCAATCCCAACCCGATGGGGATGACCTCGCCCTCCAAGCGGCCCCACACTCCAACCGTGGCCTTCAATGCCATGATCGCGCCTCTGATTCCCTATGCGCTGCGCGGCGCCATCTGGTATCAAGGCGAAGAGAATGGCGGAGCGGGCATGGAATACCGGGATCTGCTGCCTCGACTGATCGAGGATTGGCGGAGCCATTGGGGATACGACTTTCCGTTTCTCTTTGTTCAACTGCCTTGCAATGGTCCCGACCCCAAGCCTGTGGCCACCGGAGGCTGGCCCTGGTTGCGCGAGGCCCAGTTCATGACCTTGCGCGTGCCGCAAACCGGGATGGCGATCACGATTGATATCGGCGATCCCTCCAACGTCCACCCGAAGGACAAAGTCGATGTGGGACAGCGCCTGGCGCTCGTCGCCCGGAAGGTCGTCTACGGCGAAACTTTGGTGGCCTCCGGTCCGCTCTACAAAGATTTCACCGTCAGCGGAAATCAGATCAATGTCCGCTTCACGGAAATCGGAGGCGGTCTGACCCCGGGGCAGGCCCCCTGGCGACCAACGGGGGTCGATCCCCTGCCCACCGATAAACTGATCGGCTTTTTCATCGCCGGCGATGACCAACAGTGGTTCCCCGCCGACGCCACGATTCAAGGCGACACCGTCTCCGTCTCCAGCCCTCAGGTGGCCAAGCCTGTAGCCGTCCGTTACGGCTGGGCGAACTCTCCACGCTGCAATCTTTACAACAAGGAAGGTCTCCCTGCCTCCCCTTTCCGCACAGATGATTGGTCCAACCCAAAACCTTAAATTCCTCCATGAAACTGTCCACGAGACTCTCCGCACTCGCTCTCTTTTCCATTTTTTGTTGGGTTGGAGCAACCAGTCACGCCGATAGCCCGGCCCCCGGACTGACCCTCTATGTTTCGCCCACCGGTGACGATACCAAAACCGGCGCATCCATCGATCAGGCGTTTGCCACCCTGGATCGCGCACGCGATGAAATTCGCAAGGTGAAACAGGCGGGCAAACTTCCCGCCGGAGGTATTTCGGTGCGGATACTCGGCGGTCTCTATCACCTCGATCATACCTTTGAGTTGACTGCGGACGACTCCGGGACACCGGACAGTCCCATCACTTACGGCAGTTACCAAAACCAGGAGGTTCGCCTCAGCGGTGCCCAGACACTCAAGCTTTCCGATTTCAAGCCGGTGGAGGACCCGGCCATCCTGGCTCGCCTAGACCCGGCGGCGCGGAATAAAGTGGTCTGTTTATCCATTGAACCGCTTGGACTGAAACATGCCGGTCCTTACCCCAATATCTTTCCCGATAACGGTGGAATCTTTGAACTCTATTCCAATGGCAACCGGCTTCCCCTTTCCCGCTGGCCCAACACGGGCTACACGACCATGAAACATGTGGTGGAAGTCGGCTCCAAGGATGTCCCCGGTGCCTTTGAATACTCCGATGACCGCCCCGCCCGATGGACGCAGAATCCCAATGTCTGGCTTCGCGGACAATGGCGCGTGGGATGGTCTGACCCGGCGGTCAAGGTGGCCTCAATCGATGCTGATAAAAAGATCATCACCTTCGCCGTCGGCGTACCCAGTGGCATCGGTTCCAAATACAACCGGCCGGGTGGAAGCGGGAAGGAACCCTGGTGCGCGTTGAATCTCCTGGAGGAAATCGACATGCCCGGCGAATGGGCGCTCGATTTCGACAAGAAGCAGATTTATCTCTGGCCGTCGGACACCGACCCACAGGCGGAACTCTCCATCTCCCAACTCGATACTCCGATGATTCATCTCAACGGGACGTCCAATGTGAGGCTGACGGGCCTGACCCTGGAGTGCTCTCTCAGCAACGGGATCATGATGGACAAGGTCGATTCATGCCTCGTTGCCGGGTGCACGATCAAGAACCTCGCCAAGGGAGGCGTTTACCTCGACGGCACGAACAGCGGCGTGCAGAGCTGTGATATTCATGATGTCGGCGAAGGGTGTGTCTATGTGGCCGGCGGGGACAAGGCCACGCTGACCCCCAGCAAGAATTTTGTCGTCAATAACCACCTGCATCATTACGGCGTTCTCAAACACCAATATTCCGCCGCCGTCCATGTCGGATACAGTGCTGAAGGAACAGACGGGCCTTCTGCCGTCGGCATCCTCGTTGCACACAACCTGATCCACCACGCGCCACGGGACGGAATCCTCCTCTCCGGGGAAAACAATATCTTCGAATATAATGAGATCTATTATTGTGCCTATGACACGGCGGATACCGGGGCCTTTTATTCCGCACTGGACTGGACGATTCGCGGCATCATCATCCGGTACAATTTCATCCACGACACGATCGGTGGGGTCAATCCGGACGACGGCGCTTCGGGCAGTCTGACTTATGGCAATATCTTCGCCGGACCCCGCGTCGGGGTGTGGATCGCCTCCGGCCCTGACCACACGGTGCAGAATAATATTTTCGTCAAGTCAGACGGTGCCGTCTTTGGCATGGATGATCGCGGCATCAGTCGCGGGTACGCCACCAACCCACACCTGATCAAAGGGGTGGAGGCCATTCATCCCGACCAGGCTCCCTGGTCGGTCCAATTCCCGGTCATGACCGACATGCTGGCAAACCACCCTGAACTCCCGTGGCGAACCAAGGTGATCCAGAACCTCATCTTCACGCAGTCGGACAAACCGTACCTCATCAAGATGAAGCCGGAGAACCAGTCGAACCCCGACCTCATCCTGATCAAGGACAACCTCGTCACGGCGGAAGACCCCGGCTTTGTCGATGCCGCCCACGGTAATTTTGCACTTAAACCCGGCGTCGATTTATCGGCCAAGATTCCCGGCTTCGTCCCCATTCCTCTTGATAAGATGGGACTCTACATTGACGAATATCGTCTGAAACTGCCTACGGATGACGAAGCCCAGCGGGGCCCGAAGTACAGTCCTTACGCCGAGGACAAAGACAAGAATTTCGGAACCTGACCGGGTATCCTCTCCACCATTAACCGCCAGCACCCTCATCCTGATGAAACCAACCCAACTCCAATTCCTTTTTTTGGGTGCTCTCCTGGCCACCCCGCTTTACGCAAATGATCCGAGGGTCGGCGACGTCGATGCCATACAGCCATCCGAAAAAGTAGACCGCGCCCTTAACGGCACCTTCAATTATCCCCCCTCACCGTCTGTACCCTGGACCCCCGATGACCGGGGCTTTGCCAAGGATCGGTTGTTCCATGTTCCGCCGGTTGGCGTGCATCCCCGCATCCTTTTTGGCCCGGAGGACTTGCCGCGCATCCGCCAAAATCTAGCCTCGAACGAAGCAGGAGTCGCGACTCTGGCGGAACTGCGCTCCCAACTTGAGAAGGGGATCGGCAGCAAAGGCACTTGGGAAAACCTCTGCTTCACCGCGCTGGCGGCCGGTGATCTCGAGGCCTTCAAGACGGCCTACAAGGAAAGCCCCACGGATGATTCTCCTCCAGGATCGGGTTTCAAATCGAACGTCCCAGGCCGGTCACCCGCCACCAAGTGGGGCGTACGTAATCCGCTGCTGGCGAGCATCGAGGCCATGGCTCTCGTCGCGCTGATTGATGATGATGCCGTTGCCGGGAAACGGGTAGCCACGGCGCTTGCCACTTATGCACGGTTCGTTGGCCCCAAGGTCGATGTCGCCAACACCCAACCGCGTCATGAATTTCACTGGTACTCGACACGCTATCTGGTGCCGAACGAGGTCGCCTACGGTTACGACTGGGCCTGGAAATGGATGACGCCCGACCAGCGGGACACCCTTCGCTCGCTCATCGTCCGGTCAACCGTCGGCAAATACACCCTGGGCATGGATCTCCCGTCCCATTGGCGAAATTGGAACCATCTCGGCCTGACCGAGTCATACGCCGCTTGTCTGTTTGCGATTGAGGGAGAACCGGGAGATGACCCACGCGGATTGGCACGCATCTATGAAGTCTACCGGGATTACCTGACCTATGGCATCGACGATCTCGGCATGGGGACGGAAGGCATCGGTTATCATACCGCAGGAATTGGTCATCTCAGCTCACCGTTGGTGGCCTTTGCCAACCGCGGCAAGAATCTGCTCATCCATCCCCATTGGCGGCTGCAATCCGATTCCTGGCTGGTGCAGGCCATGCAACCCTTCGGGGGTGCCTGGCAGTCCTGCTCAGACTTGGGCAATTTTCCTCCCAATCTCAGCATGGTGGAAGTGCAGAAATATTTTTTCCCGGATAACGCCGGCATCGACTTTGTCTACCGCAACCACCCGCTGGTGATCAAAAAGGATTGGGCGCACATTGCCGCCGATTCCAGCGAGGTACAATGGATCACCTCGACGGTGCCCGGGAAAAAGGACACACGTACCGCGGCGCAGGAAGCGGCCGCGGCATTGGTCGGAGGTGGGCTGAGTTTCTACGACAAGGGACGGGGCTCACTCTATACCCGTACAGGCTGGGGCGTGGACGATCTTGATCTCCATGTCGATTGCCGGGCTGATACAACCTTCGCCAATCATGATCATCCGGACCGGGGCCAGTTCACGCTCTCCGCGCTGGGTCGAGCCTGGGCGTGCGATGGCTACCGCGATACCGAATCCAAGTACCACAATGTCGTGACCATTGATGGCCGGGGTCAAGGCTATTTTGCCGCGCCGGGACAGTGGATCAAGGAAGAGGATACCCCGGATGCGACCACCGCGATTGTCGACTCCAAGTATTGCTGGGACTGGTTGTGGATGAAGTCGAGCTTCACGGAATCGAGGGAATCCCTGGCCAAGCGCGATCTCTCCAATTTCGCCGAGTCGGCGGAACGTCTCCAGTCGCGCATTCCCTTGGATAAGTGGGAGGCCGATCCTTCACCGGCCATCCGCGCTTACTACGAGGGTTTTGCGGATCGCGCCCACGGGGATCCACGCATGTGGGACGATGAGGATGGCTGGGTCATTCGCGCTCCTTGGTATCCCGTGCGCAAGTCTTTCCGCACCGTGATTCTGGCCCGCGGCAAACATCCCTACGTCCTCGTGGCGGATGATATCCGCAAAGATGATGCCGAGCACCTTTACGAGTGGCGGATGAACATGCCGCCGGACATCTCCACCGTGTCGATCAAAGGCTCCGACATCCTGCTGGGCGATTCAACAACCGCCCGTCAACCGGTGATCCTGGACAGTGCTTTCCAGGGACAAACCGGACTTGTCCCGGCCAAGGGGGACCGACTTTTGCTCGTCCGCATCCTGGATATTACCGTGCCCGAGATCCCGACTTTGCAACCGATCCCCATGGTTGCAACCATCGAGTACAAAAAGACGGATGACGCGCACCAGTTTACCGGCCGCTCCATGGGAATGGGTACGCAAGTGGTGATCGGTTCACGTGCGGTCGAGCCTGATTTTCTGATGCTTCTCTATCCTCATCGACAGGGAGACGATGTACCCATCACCAGTTGGAACGAAGACAAGACGCGTCTCACGGTGGCATGGAAAGATCACCAGGAAAATTACGACGTAAAGGTCACGCCTGAGGGGCGGAGGACATTTACGGAAGTGCCTTAGAAGAGACATCTGTGAAAATCGGCTCGTGGTCCCGAAGGGACCGCTGAAAGTAGCCCGGCGATTTATCGCCGGGTCGAGGCATGTCGAGTAGTCCGTCCCGGAGGGACGGTTGAAGATATCGATATCGCCCCTCTGAAAACGCGAATTTCATGCGTCCCGCTGGGACGCGAACCCGCTTGAAAGTAAACCCGGCGATAAATCGCCGGGTTTACTTTCGGTAGTCCCTCCGGGACTTTTGCAGGGTCTCCAGCAGTAAATTTAATCAGGACGGGCCAAAGGCAACTGGATCAATTCGTATCGGTACGGAAAGGCGACGCAGGCAAACCCTCGACGTTATAAAGGTTCACCTCAGGCACCGAGTTCCAGCCGTACCGGACATAAACCGGACTCGGAACGGTGGGACTGGAAACAACCACCGTATTGTCCTGGATGGATGCCTCTGCCGGGGAAAATTTTTTATCGGCACCCGCTAGGGCAAAACCTTTAAGTGGCCCATCCTTGGCGGTCAAGCCGCTGCCCACGTGGGTAAAGTGAACCACGATTTGGTTGCCGGAAACTTCCGCCTTTTCAAAGAGCGGGCCCGAATACTCGATTTTTTCCTCGTAGGCCAGCGCGCGCGCGGCCAGGGCCAGGCGCTCGCCAACGGGTGCCTTGTGTGGCGGGTGCACATTATCAGGAACGCCAAGATCCGTTGTGACGACCATGGCGGTCGATGGGATCGTTTGGGCTGTGAGCAACTGAGCCTCCCGTAGCTCGGGACTGTTGCCGCGATAGGGGGCAAGCTGCACAAAAAGAAAGGGGAAATCGGCTTCAGCCCAACGTTGCCGCCAGTCCGAGATCATGAGGGGAAAGAGAGTCTGGTACTGCTTGCCTCGACCGCTGTTCGCTTCGCCCTGATACCAGATGACCCCGCGCATGGCGTAGGGAATGATCGGGGCGATCATTGCGTTATAGTGACGACACGGCAAATCGTGAACGGCGGGATCATTCGGCGGACCAGGTTTGCGCGGCGGAGGTTGGTTGGCCGCTTGCGCCTTGGCCAGGTCATCGGCGTATTTCTGCATCAACTCGGCCTGATGCTGCTGATAATCAGCGATCTTGCCGGGGTAGTCCTGCAACGCTTTTTCATAACCCGCAAGGACATCCTGCCCTTCCGGCTTGCTGCCCAGGGCTTCCTTGCTCGTCCAGGCTTCCACGGGCGTGCCGCCGACCGCAGAAAAAAGCAACCCGATGGGAACGTTGATCTTGGAGTAAAGGGCCCGCGCGAAAAAGAAGCTCACTGCGCTAAAATTTGGTGCCGTTTGCGGAGTGCAAGCGACCCACTTGCCTTTGACATCGTCCACTGGCGCGGGGAGCCCCTTCTCCGGCACAAAAAATTCCCGGATGTTGGGGAAATCCGCCGTCGCCGCCTCTTGCTCCCAATTGTCGATGAGCGGCTGGGGCGGACGGGGCCCAAGCTGGCGCTCCATGTTGGATTGTCCACTGCAGACCCAGACGTCCCCCACGAGGACGTTGCTGACCGTTACCGTATTCTCCCCGCTAATGGTCAAAGTCGCGGGCTGGTTATTAACCGTCAGTGGTTGCAGTTTAAGCATCCACTTGCCTCCCTGCGCGGTCGTGGAAACGGTCTGTCCGGCGAAGGTCACGGTCACTTTCTCACCATCACCTGCGGTTCCCCAAACCGGCACCGGCCTATCCCTTTGTAAAACCATGCCGTCGGTAAAGAGGCTGTTCGGCTGAACATTGGCACGAAGGAAGGACGCGCCGCCGAGAAACGCAACAAGGACGCCACAGCGGATGAAAAACTCTCCGTACCGGTGAAGTGGAAGCATGGTGATTTATATCTTCAATCGCCGCTGAACGTTTGCGTCACAGCAAATGAGAGCCTATAAGAGGCCCCGCTCGACCAAGGCGTTGGTGAGGGCCGCCTGCTTTTCCTTCGCTTGCGCGTAAACGGCAGCGCTCCCTTTTTGTGGTTCGGTGATTTGTGCCTTGTCAACGAGAGCGAATTGATCCGACCAAGTCTCAACAGACTGGCTGGTTTCAACACTCGCCAAGGCCTGAATAGCGGCGCCGAAGGCTGCGCCTTCCGACTCGACGAGAGTGACGACCCGACAACCAAAGATATCCGTACAAATCTGGCGCCAGATTCCGCTTTTGCTGCCTCCGCCTGTCAGACGGATTTCGGTCGGAGTAATTCCGAGCGACTCCATCCTTTGCAGCCCGTAAGCCAAGCCGAGCGTGACGCCTTCCATCGTCGCGCGCGCCATGTGGGCCGGGTTCATCGTTCGTGGCGTCAACCCATGGAAAACGCCGGAGCCTTGGGGTAAATTCGGCGTGCGTTCTCCCTGAAGATAGGGAAGAAAGATAAGGCCATCGGACCCGGCTGGGACACTGCGAATGGCCTGCTCGGCTTCGGCATGGCTCCACTTGAAGAGATGGCGCGCGGCTTCGGTCGCCACAGTCACATTCATTGTGCAAACCAAGGGCAGCCAGGCATCCGTGCTGTCGCAAAATCCGGCGACCTCGCCTTGGGGATCAATCACGGGTGTCTTGCTGTAGGCATAGATCGTGCCTGAGGTGCCCAGGCTGGCCGTTACCCGGCCGGTGGAAATGTTTCCCGTTCCGATGGCCCCCATCATATTGTCACCGCCTCCGGCGCTGACGACAACTCCCGATGGCAGGTTCCACTTTTTGGCCAAGGCGGGAAGAAGCGTTCCTGCTGGTTTGCGGGAAGAGTGGAGCGCGGGCATTTTCTCCACCAACCTTGGATCAATGAAATGGAGAACCTCCTGTGACCAGGTGCGGGTGCGAACATCGAGAAGCGCGGTTCCCGACGCGTCGCCATACTCCATGCCGTAATGTCCCGTGAGGTAGAAATTCAAATAGTCGTGCGGGAGCAGGACGGTCGCAAGTTTCGCGAAATTCTCCGGCTCATGCCTTTTGAGCCAGAGGATTTTGGGCGCGGTGAATCCCGGCAGCATGTCCAACCCGACTTTGGCAATCACAGCTTGGGAACCGCCAAAGTGCTGACGGATCAGGTCGCATTCCTCTACCGTGGAGGTATCACACCAAAGCTTGGCCGGACGAATGACCTGACCCGATTGATCAAGCGCGACAAACCCATGTTGTTGACCGGAAACTCCGATGCCGCGCACCTCATCCCGGCGTGAGCCCAGAGCCGAAAGCACCTCTTGAATTGTGGCATCGAGTGCTTCCGTCCAAGTCGAGGGGTTTTGCTCCAGATGTCCCGCAGGCAGGCCTGCCAGGATGTCGTAACTTCTCGTGGCTGAAGCAACTATTTGACCTGTTATGCCGTCCAGAGCAATGGTTTTGGTGCTTTGAGTGCCGCAATCTATTCCAAGATAAATCATGATACGAGTCTTTGGTTGTGGTGATTTGACCGCTATCGCCGATCAAGTCGCGAGATCCAAACCTGATCAATCCAGAGCAGTACAGGTCAGGTTCAAGGGCGAAGTTTAAACCGTATCACGGGCAAAAAGATTTTTCCAAAGCTTAATTCATTTCCTGAGACAAATTGAAATGGAACCGTTCTTCTTGGTCCATTCACAGCCCGTGTAAAATCCACCAGAGGATTCCGTAGAGGGTAATTCTACGGAAATTGGGTCAAGACTCTAAGAGCCTTAAAAAGGTCTAATCTCCCTAGCAAGATTAGAACGGAGTCAACGGAACGGTACCGAACGGTTCCAGAATCTGGTTCAAGGCGCGACGTGCGGCGGGAACGATATTATAGAGAGGATTTACCGTGTCCTTGTATTCGTTCACGATGTTTTGCAGGTCGATGGTGAAGTAACTAACCACGGCGTTGTAGAAAGCAGTATCGCCGGGAGAGGCCGTTCCATTTTGCACCCGCACCAACACGCCTGCCAGCTTCAAATTGTAGGGCTGGAGGGTGACGAGCAGCGCCCGGATAATGGCGGCGGCATCGTCAGCCGGAGGCATGGAAGCTGAGCCCAAGTCTGAGCCGCTTCCCGCCACAACCTTAAAGGTCTCGCCGGCAACGAAGGTCTGGACAATACCCTTCGCCACGAAAACATAGTGATGTATTTTGCCGTCGCTGCCCTTGCCCCGGTAATCGGCGAATTCCGTTCCGCGCGCAGCGGCAACGCCTTCAGGTGTACTCACTTCGTAATCCTGGGCTTCACCATCGCGATGTCCGACGCGGGAGAAAACGGCACCCTGTTGCAAATTAACCTTGGTATGACGGGTCGAGCCGGTCAGCTTCTGGGAGACTTTGGCTTCCGTATCAGGAAGGAGGCGGATCGAGTTAACCCCACCCATGAAAACTGCGGCAGAGGCATTCGGAGCCGTCGATACAGTCGAACCGGAAGGCAGGATCATTCCATCGTGAGCCGTTTTGATATCACCATCAGCCAGCTTGATGGAGACATCGCCCTGAACTTCAACCAGTTTCATTTGATCGAGCGAAACAGTCGGGGCAACTCCGCTGGGCGGCGTAATTGGCTCCGACCAATAGAGCTTGCCGTCCGGCGGAGGAGCGCCTCCACCCGAACCGGAGGGAGCACCAAAGCCCATGGGCGGCTGAGCGGCCAAGGAACCGAGGAAAGGAGGATTGGGGGCTACCACGACCGGGGTATAACCATTGACCGGGGCAGGATCAGACTTATCGGCCGCAGGCGCAGGATCAGCGGCTGCAACGGGTGCCGACTTACTCTCATGCTGTACCGAGGCAACGGGCTGATGCTGGACGGGAGCGGGCTTTGGAGTGGAGACAACCACAGGCGCCGGGGCAACAGGCCGGGGCTGAGGCGCGACGGATGAACGAGGAGCAATAGATGGCGCGGAAGTTTGCTGAGGCACCGGGGCTGGGCTCGAATCGGCCAAGGCGTGATGACGTACCGGTTCAGAATTGACCGTGACGGCACCAATGTAGCCGGGATCAATATTGACCCGGTTGCCACGGAAAGTCAGCGTAACGACGGCCTGCTTGTCCGCGTCAACTTTCTTGCCCGCCACGTCAAAGTGGAGGTCTTGAGGCTGCGTCGAGTCAGGAGCAAGAATGGCGGTCAAAAGATCGTTGGCATCACGGCCAAAGCTAATCTGAAAAGTCGTCGCTCCCACGGTGATCGACTTGGAAATCGTCGGAACCGTGATTTCCGTCCGCTCACCCTTGGGTCCAAAGATAATCAGGTTACCCTGGGCGCCCAGAGTCAGGGCAAAACGGTCGTCCGCTGAAGCAATATCTGAGGAAATAGCCAACAAGATAGCGAGCGTAAAAAGA
>CAIPBM010000031.1 GCA_903863295.1 uncultured Verrucomicrobiota bacterium
CAGGCCCGCTCAGGCGAATCCAGATATGTTTCCCCCGACGGCTCGCCTCGCCCCATGACGCCGCCAAGGCTTCCGCCTGGGCAATGGAAAGCCGGGTGATGTCGCAGCTTTCCAAGTGAATTCGTGGGTCATTCGCGATGACCGGACCATGCGGAAGCGGCAATGGATTGCTTTGGTCAAGGCAATCGATGACCTGAACATCGCCGAGCAATCCCGCCGCCTGGAGCAGCATGGAATCCCAAAAGAGTGCTTCCGTCGCGGAAGGGATGGGACTCCAGATGATCCGCGGCGTTCGCGATTTCACCTGACTCCCGATCCAGCGCGACCAGATTTCCCCCGCAACGCCCTGTCGAATGGTGTCGGTATCCTTTCGATTAAAGGAACCCAGTAGAGGGGCCGAAAGCAGTTTTTGTAATTCCGCCCCGCGACGGAGCCGGGCGTCAATCAATTCCAACCCGAGGGCCACCACCAAAGCTGCGAAGATACCTCCGATGCACCCGGCCATCGCAAAGGCGGTGATCTTGATGTTCTTACTGCGCGTCTCGACTCGCTCAGGAGTGGCTGGCTGAAAGATTTGGAAGAATCCGGGCGCATTGGTCTCGTAAAGCTCGGCTTCGCGCAGGCGGCTGAAGAGCAGGTTTCTCCCAACGGTCAAAGCCTGGCGCTTTTGGAGCATCTGGGCCAGTGCGGCCGATTTTTCTGGAATCGAGGACAGTGTTGCCTGCGCCTCCTGCTGGATTTTTTCCAGGGCATCACGCTCCTGTTCATATCCTTTTTTTTCGTTCCTTAGATCCAGCAATTTTAGATAAAGCGTATTGCCGAGAAATGTCCCGGCGTACTGGGCACTTTCGCCTCCTGCTCCACTGGTCTGCTTTTCCAACTGCTGCTCAAGATCCGCGATCTTGTCGATTTGCGCGGAGACGAGAGGATTTTGATCCGTATAGCGGGTGCGGAGATTGTCGAGGTCGGCATGTGCCACTTTCAATTGGTCCGCCAGCGGGCTTTGCTGTCGTAATTGTTCTTCCGTGGTTTTGATTTTGTAATCGATGCCATCCAGGTTGATCTTCGCGGTCTGGTAACGCGCCTCCACATCTCCCAGCGAGCGAAGATCAGCATCGATCTCCTTGTCTGAATCGACGATGTTTTCTTTCTTCGAGTAATCGAGAATTTCCTGGTTGAGTTTATTCAACTCCGCATCCGTGGCATCGACCTGCTGCTGGAGAAAAGCGCGCATGTCGGCGCTTTCATTAATCTGCATGTCCTTGGAAAAGCCGACGACTTCCTGCGCCCACAAGTTGGCCAGGTCAACGGTAGCCTGCGGACTTTGATAGCCCGAGAGCGTGAGCGTGATCAGGTCGCTGTTACGCTCATCTTTCACCTCCGTGGAATTCAGGAGCAGGGCAACCGAAATGGGCTGAGTCGTCTTCTGCACTACGCGTTGCAGCACGTTGAAGGAGCTGGCCGCGCTGACTAGCGTCGCATTGGAAAGTTGATGGGGATGGTAGGCCTCCCCGATATCCCCAACCCGGAACGACGTCGGGAGTTCCAATTTCAATAACTGCACCGAGACCACATACCGGGTTTTCGTACAAAAGACGCCCCAGGCCAGTCCCGCCGATAAACCGAGGATCAGCCCCAGCACGATCCACCAGCGGCGTTTCCAGACACCACCCAATAGCCGATAGGGATCAATGGAAAGAGAACTAGGGGGAGTTTGATCTTCCGGGGCCTTGGAAGGAGTCTCCTCATGTTTCAAGCGCGTAACCGGACGTGCCGTTTCAACGGCGGCTGAAGTCTCTCCGGCGGCACTCCAGGCACTGACGCGCATCGGATTTTCCTGCTCAGGCGTCATGTCGACACTCCCCGGAGTATTGGCATATTCTGGTGCCGGCGTAAATCATCGACCACACGGTGGATATGCTGCCCGTTGACTTCCCGCGCGGAATCAGACCGGGCCAATTCAAGGCTGAGTTTGGCCAGCCGGTTGATCTCGCGGGGGAAACCACTACTGGCTTCAAAAAGCTTCTCTTCTGCTTCAGCCGTGAAGATGTCAGCCGTGGGATGTCCCGCCACCTTCAGACGATGGCTCAGGTATTTCCCGACTTCCTCAAGACCCAACGGTTTCAGGTGAAAGCGCAGGCTGATGCGCTGATCCATGGCTGGAAGTTGAGAGACGATTTGGCGTAACTCGGGTTGGCCGATAAAAATCATGGTCAACCGCCCGATCCCCTCGTCGTTGAGATTGGAGAGACGCTTGAGATCGGCCAGCGTTTCACGCGACATATCCTGGGCCTCGTCAAATAGAAGAACCAATTGGCGGTTGTAATCGCGCGATAATTGCCGAAGCAACTTGGTGATCAAGATGTAGAGACTATGATCATCAGAAGCGTCTGCCGCCACCTTAGCCCAGCCAAATTCACCCAACAGGCGGCGAATCAAGTCCGGGGCCGGGAAAACCGAGTTCTCAAAATGAACCAGGCAGTGGCGTTCCGTATTGATCCGCGATGCAAAAATCTGACGCGTCAGCGATTTTCCGCAGCCAATCTCCCCGGTCAACATGCCGAAGTACATCGTCTCCTGATCCACGAGATAATTGAGACGGGCCAGCGCTTCCTCATGCTCACCGCTGTGAAAATAGAATTTGGCGTGGCTGAC
>CAIPBM010000032.1 GCA_903863295.1 uncultured Verrucomicrobiota bacterium
CCCTCTACCTCCCCGAAACCTCAAATCCCCCGCCCAGCGCCTTGTAGAGGTGCACCGTGGCGACTCGCTCCAGGGCCATCACCTGGACACGTTGCGTTTCGGCTTCGAGTTGTACCCGCTCGGAATCGACGACGTTGAGGTAATTGACCAGCCCTTGGGTAAAGCTTCGATTCGACGTGTCGGTGGTCGCCTCCGCCGCTTTCACGGCCCGATCCAGGGAGCCGGTTTCGAGCTTGTAACTCTGAAGGTCATTCACCGCGTCCGAGACATCGCGGAATCCGACGAGGACCGTCTGCCGATATTCCGCGCACGTCGCGTTGTACTCCGCACGCGCCTCTTTCACCCCGGCCACGGTGCGTCCGCCCGTGAAGATCGGCAGGGCCACCTCCGGCCCCACCTGAAAGAGCCGGTTCTCCCAATTCAACATCGACGCCGCGGTGAGACTCGAATAGCCCGCCTCGCCGGTCAGGCTGACCGCCGGAAAGAACGCCGCGTAAGCCACGCCGATGCGCGCATTGGCCGCCGCCATCCGCCGTTCCGCCGCTGCAATATCGGGACGCCGTTCCAGGAGCGACGCCGGCAGACCCAGGGGCACACTCGGAACCTTTCCCACGGCGGTGCCGGGCGCGATCCGGAAGGAGGGCGCGATTTTTCCGCAGAGCAGGGCCAGGGCGTCCTGCAGATTCGTGCGCTGGCGCTGCGCCTCGTAGACCTGCGTCTGGGTCAACTCCCGTTCCGTCCGCGCCCGGTCGACATCGGAGCCGGTGACCAATCCGCCCCGGAATCTCTCCTCCAAAATATCGACCGACTTCTGCCGAAGCTGCAGTGTCCGCTGCAGGATTTCCGTCTCCGCGTCCATCTGCCGCAGCAGAAAATAATTCACCGCGACATCCCCATGCAGCGAGAGGAGCACCGTGTTGTAGTCGGCCACCGTCGCCTCCGCTTCCGCCTGCGCGGATTCAAACGAGCGCCGCACCCGGCCCCAGATATCGATCTCATAGCTCAGGTCGAGCGGCGTGGTGTAAACCGTCCCGGTGAAAAGCGGCGGCACTTGCGCGGGGGATGTGTGCATGCGCTGGACGCTGGGATCCAGGCTGACCTGGGGGAAAAATTGGGACTGGTCGATGCGCGCCGTGGCCCGGGATTGATCGACCCGCGCCATGGCTTCCCGCAGACGCGGATTCGCCGCCGTCGCCTGCACCTCCAGGTCGTCCAGCACCGGATCGTGAAACGATTTCCACCAGTCGCCCTTGATCTTGTCGTCGCTGGGCGTGGCGATTTTCCAGCCATAACTCGCCGGAATATCGGTCATCATCGGGCGGTGATAATTGGGCCCGACGGCGCATCCCGCCACGAAAACCGCCGCCGTCCCCGCAACCGTCAACCGGGCGAAAGAAAAGGAGAGTCGCACAAGAACGAATCTTGGCCTTCCATGCCTCAATTAACAAGACCGCCCCCAATTATTTTGGGATATACCCACGCAGTTTGCTGTCATCAGCCTGTAGCGGTGGTCAATGACCGTCGCCGGAGAGCGAAAAAATAGCGCGGGCCTACTTGATCCGCAGCAACCCTTCCTCCAGCCGATAAATCTGCTGCCCCAGCGCGGCAATCGCATTGTCGTGCGTGACGATGATGAGGCAGTTGCCCCGTTCCTCGTGGAGCTTCAGCAGCAAATCTATAATCTCACGGCCCGTGGTGGCATCGAGATTGCCCGTCGGTTCGTCGGCGAGGAGAAGGGCCGGATTGTTGCGCAAGGCGCGGGCAATGGCGACGCGCTGTTGCTCACCTCCGGAAAGCTCGGAGGGCCGGTGTTCCTGCCGCGAACCGAGACCGACCTGATCGAGCAAATGGGCGCTCAGGGCGGGATCGCCCTTCCGGGCCAGCCGGGCGGGGAACTCCACGTTCTCCAGGGCGGAGAGCTCCGGGAAAAGATGGTAGGCCTGGAAGACGAAGCCCACGGTGAGATTGCGCCACGCCGCCAGCTTACCCCGTGACCAATCGTAGATCGATTCTCCTTCCCAGCGCACCTGGCCGGAGTCGGGGCTTTCCAAGCCGCCGAGAATCTGGAGAAGTGTGCTCTTGCCGGAACCCGAGGAACCCTGAATCGTGTTCAGCCCGCGCCGGGGAAAGGCGATTTCCAGCCCGCGCAGGATATTGAGGTCGGTATGGCCCAAGCGAAAAGTCTTGTGCAGCGCGGAGCAGCTTAGCGGGGAATCGGAAGTCACCGCCCTATTGAGCCAGATCGACGCCGGTAATCAAGGACGGCGGCGAATTGCGATGCGCTTTCCCTAATTTCCAAAAAAAATTAGTGCACCAAAAATCCGTCCTCCTGAGCTTGTCGAAGGATCAGCTCCCCGACGATTTGGATGTTTCTCCGCCCATTGTGAACGTCGATGGAGGCTGATCCTTCGACAAGCTCAGGATGACAGCGCTTTTCCCAGTTTGTCCTACTTGGCCTGGTTCTTTTTTTCGTAGGCTTCGATCTTCAGCAGGTACTTCCGCGCGGCCTCATAATGGGGATCAAGTCGCAACGCCTCGTTGAGCTGGGCCTTGGCCTCGTCGAGGCGCCCGGTTTGCGCGATTGCGATGCCGAGGTCGGTATGAAGATCGGGATCGTTGGGCGAGAGCTTGATCGCGATCAGGTATTGGTCAATCGCCTCCGGGGTATGCCCGGTTTGCAACAACGCATTGCCGAGATTGGCATGGGCATCGGTGTAATCGGGCCTGATTTGCACGGCTTCCTGGTAATAGTGGATGGCCGCGGGAATCTGGTGCAATTGAATGAGCAGATTGGCGAAACTGTAGTCGGCCTCGGCAAACTTGGGCTTGAGCTGCAAGGCCCGTTGATATTCCTCGATCGCTTCCTGCGATCGCCCGACCTGCGACAAGGCATCAGCGAGGTTGTAGTGAACGGAGGCATAGTTGGGATCGAGGGCGATTGAAGCATAAAATTGCGCGATTGCCTCCGGGAGACGCCCTGTGCTCATGAGTACGCTGCCGAGATTGTTGTGCGCGGATTCGTAGTTGGGGTTGAGCTCAAGGACTTCACGATACTCCCTTTCAGCTTCGGCTAACCGGCCTTGGATTTGGTAGACCAGGCCAAGGTTGTTATGCGCGGCGAGGGCACCGGGATTATGTTTGATGGCGTAAACCCAGAGGGTCTCTTCACTAATGAACTTCGCGGCATAGAGGTGACTTTCGAGAGCGAGAAGCGCCGCGATGACCGCGAACAACCCGACTGCCACCGAGCACAGCAATGGGGAAAGCATATCTTCAATCTGCCCCAAGGCAGCCACGGCCAGCCCGATGAGGCCGATGATCGGGATGTAAAGAAAATGATCCATCACCCAGCTATAACTCATGTAGGAGACGGGCGTGAATCCCAGGAAGGGCGAGAGCATGAGCACGAAAAATCCCAGGCCCAGCAGCGCGTGGCGCCCCCAGCCGTTCCGCTTCCTCCAGAGAAAACAAGCAACGCCCACGAAAACCGGCCAGGGCAGAAATTGCATCAGTGAGGGCGGATCAAGCGGCCAGAGCGGATAGAAGGGCAGCGGTGAAAGGGGAAGGATGGCTTCTGAAAAATAAAACGAAAGCGTCAGCCCCACACATGCCATGCGCGAGAAAAAACCGCCCAGCGGAACAACTTCATCCGGCAGGAGGTGCAGTTCCCGGTGCCAGATGCCCGATAAAAGCGTGGTCGCGCCGAGGGCAATGGAAATGAACAGGAACGGCAGGCAGGCTTCGAAATCGCGCAGCCCAATCCGGACTCGCCGCCACCAGGCATAAAGCAGGATCACCGCCGGAAACGGTGCCATGGTGATCTTGCACAACATCGCGAGAAGAAAGAGTCCCAGCGCCAGCCAGTAATCGCGCGCGCGCCGGTCCTTCTCGTAATCGATCCAGCAGCCCATTGCCAAAAGAAAGAAGGGCAGCGAGAGGGTGTTCTTGAATTCCGCGATGTAGGCCACCGACTCAACCTGCATCGGATGAATGATGAAGAGCAGTCCGCCCAACCACGCCAATCGCAATCCCAGTTTGTCCAGCAGCCACCAGACCAGCAGTCCGCTGATGATATGGAGCAGGACGTTGGTCAAATGATAGCCGAATGTGGCGTTGCCCCAGAGCTGCCATTGCCCATATTGCAGCGTGGCCTCAACCGGGTAGTAATCGAGCATGCTGCCCGGCGCGAACCAGATTTTCCAGAGCCGGTCTGGGTCGTTCAGGAGCGGATTTTGCGGGAGGTAGATAACATCGTCCCAGGCCCAAGTGCCATGCAGGCAGGGGTAAAAGATCCAGAGTCCGCTCAGAACCAGTAATGCCACCCGGAGCCACTTCACGCCCGAACCTGTACCGGATCGAGATGAAGAGAGGCCCATAAAATTCCGGGCGATTCTCTGGCAAAAAATCAACCCGCGACGGCGTTAGCGCGCCGCTATTTCTTGATGATCACGCCAATTTCCACGCGGCGATTCCGCGCGTAGGCTTCTTCCGTGTCACCCTGCACCGCGGGACGATCCGAGCCGTAGCTGTTGGTGAATAAGGCCGCAGCAGGAACGCCCAGACCCGCGAGATATTCCCGCACGGCCAGCGCACGACGCTCACCCAGCGCGCGATTATATTCCGGCGTGCCGCGCTTGTCGGCATGTCCGGCCAGGAACAGGCGATTACCGGGGTTGGCTTTCATCCAGTCGGCAACCTGCTGCAGCTTGCCCCGTTCCGCACCGGGAACCACCGAGCTATCAAAAGCGAAGTAGACCGTATCCGATGCGAGGGTGCTGTAGTTGACGTCGGTATCGGGATTGATATCAGGACGAACGGGGGGAATACCTCCGTTACTCATGTCCACGGTATCACCACCGTTCGGCATCGCTCCGCCGTTACCGTCTGACCCCATGCCGGTGTAGTTTCCATCCTTGTCACTTCCGCACGAGGCGAGAACCAAGGTTAAGGCGAGAAGCACGGGAGCGAGGTATTTTTTATTCATGGGACATCGAAGGTTAAAGGAGCAAGCTGGTAGTTATACGGCTGTGGAGTGGGATTGGCAATGTTCTTATCAGGGAGCGACCGTGGGCTCGCCGCAGCCTCCCACGCTGAGTTCAATCGGCAGCGACTGTTTCGAGATGGTGTCGAGGAGATAAAGATGCCCGTTATTTGAGTAAACCAGATGGCGCGAGTCGCAGGTCCAGGCCGGGTCTTCCCCGCCCGACGTGGTGATCAACTGCCCGGTCCGGCTGGCCACGTTGTAGACCCCAATCTGGAACTGACCGCTCAACCGTGTGGTGAATGCAATCAGCTTGCCGTCCGGGGACCAGTCCGGCTTGGTGCAGTAGGAGTTGCCGGTGACGAGGTGATCAATCTCGGAGACCCCGCTGGAGCTGCTGATGAAAAGCTGCGGATTGCCCCGATCATCGGAGGAATAGACGAGCCGGTCTCCCGTGGGCGACCACGATGGAGAGGTCTCCGCGCCGCGTGTCCGGGTGATGCGGGTCGTGCCGCCGCCGCTGGCCGGCATCGTGTAAATTTCAGGATTACCGTCCTTGCTCAACGTCATGGCGATCTGCGATCCATCCGGCGAGAAGGAAGGCCCGGAATTGATGCCCGGAAAATAAGCGATGCGCGTCCGGCTGCCGGAGCTGAGATTAATCAGGTAGATATCGGGATAGCCACTCTTGTAGGAGGTGTAGGCCAGCTTCGTGCCGTCCCGGCTCAGGGAGGGGCTCGCGCTGATCACGCCGTCATGTGTGATCTGGTGGACGTTGTAACCGTCGATATCGCCCAGATAAAGTTCCTTCGCGCCCGATGCCCCGGAAATGAACGCCATTTTGCTGGAGGCAAAACCGGGCAGCCCCGTGACCGCCTTGGTGATCGCATCCGCGAACGCATGGGCCGCCGCGCGTGAGGTGCCGGTGAAGGTCTGGGAAAACTCCTCCGCGCCGGTCTTCTTGTTCACCAGCTTGCCGGTAAGGCCGGAATCGCTCGCCTCGCCACTGGCCAGGTATTCGCCGGAGTCCGCGCCGACGGGCGAGATCATCCCCGTGCGCTTCAAATCAGCGCTGACGATTTCCGTCGCCTCATGTCCCTGCGCGCCGCCCAGCGGGGCAATGCCCACGCGCACGAGCGCCCCCACATCGGCCACGACCTGGGCCCGGGAAGCCGTCATGGAAAAGCCAAGCAACACAAGAAGAACCGAGCAAAGAGAGAGAGGCGATAGTTTCACGTTAGTGGGTAAGTTTAAAAGTGATGTGAATATCAGGCGGACAGCCGTCCGGCAAGGGTTGAAGCAGGTAACCGAGACTTTTCGCCGCCGCCAGCGCGGAGTCATCGTAGGCCGGATTACCGGAAGAACGGGAAAGCGTGACACTTTCCGGCGGCACGCGGCCATCCTTTTCGACATGAATCGTCACCTCCGGATTCACCGCCGTTTCATCCGTCAGGTTGGGATGTTCCCATTTGTTCATGACCTGGTCGCGGACAGAGAGATAGAAATCGGCAAAGGGATTCGCTTGGGAATGATCCGAACCGCTGGTGCCCGTCTTGACCGCATTCTCCACTCCCGATTCCTCCAGCTTTTTGCCCAATTGCGAAGCGACCTCGTCCTTGCTCAGGCCCGAGTTGTCGGCGCTCGCGGTGCGGTCGCTGTCCGGGCTGGTCGAATCATCC
>CAIPBM010000033.1 GCA_903863295.1 uncultured Verrucomicrobiota bacterium
ATCTCCGATTGCCTGCGCGATCTCTCCCCGAAATTCCGCGACCAGATGAAGGTCTGATCAGCCGGAAGCCTACTTCTGGATGAACCGGGCGATTCGCTCAGCGGCGATCTGGAGTTGCTCCATGCCCGTCGCATAGCTGCAACGGACACAGCCTTCGCCACTCGGGCCAAACGCTGTGCCGGGGACAACGGCAACCTGTTCCTGCTTGAGCAGCCCAAAGGCGAAGTCATGCGAGGTCATGCCGGTCGATTTGATGCTGGGGAACAAATAGAATGCACCACGCGGCTCAAAGCAATGGAGACCCATTTCCCGGAAAGCGTGAACCAGGAAATTGCGACGGAGCCGGTACTGTTCACGCATCTCGATCATGTCGTCGTGGCCATGGCGCAAAGCTTCCAGCGCCGCTTCCTGGCTGACAATCGGCGCACAAAGGATGCCGTATTGATGAATCCTCATCATCGCGTCGATCAGCGGTGCAGGCGCACAGGCATAACCGACCCGAAAGCCGGTCATCGCAAAGGCCTTGGAGAAGCCGTGAAGGAAGATCGTCCGTTCCCGCATGCCGGGCAATGACGCGATGGACGTGTGCGCATCCGCGTAGGAGAGCTCGGAATAAATTTCATCCGTGATGACGAGAAGGTTGTGCTCGCGACAGATCACCGCGATTTCCTCCAACTCCGCCGCCGTCATGACGGCCCCGGTCGGGTTGGTCGGGAAATTCATGAGCAACACCTTGGACTTGGGCGTGATCGCCGCCCGGAGGGCCTCGGGGCGCAACTTGAACTCATCCTCTTCCTTGGTGCCAATCGCCACGGCATGGCCATGCGCGAGTGCAATGCTCGGGCTGTAGGAAACATAGCAAGGCTCGTGATAAAGCACTTCGTCGCCGGGGTTGAGCACCGCCCGCAAGGCGAGATCGAGCGCCTCGGAGACGCCGACGCTGACGAGGATTTCCGTCGCCGGGTCATAGCGCAACGCATAATTCGTGGCGACGTAATCTGAAATCGCCTCGCGCAGGTTCATCGAGCCGAGATTGGAGGTGTAACCCGTCTTGCCCCGCTCCAGCGCGTAGATGGCCGCTTCCCGGATGTGCCAGGGCGTGACAAAATCGGGCTCGCCGATCCCGAGCGAGATGACGTTCTTCATCGTCTGGACGATCTCGAAGAAATCGCGGATGCCGGAACGTGGGATGGCGCGGACGTGCTCCGCGACGTAGTCGTTGGGTGAAGTCGAGGAGACAGTGGAAAGAGGAAGGTGCATGGACGTAAAAGGTTGGACGCGGGAAGCGCGTCAGGGGCTGACCTGGAGGCGTTCTTCCGTCTGGGGCTTTTGCCGCAGGACGCCCTGCTGTTTATAGGTCTTCAGGTTGAAATGAGTCGCGGTGGAGAGAACGCCGGGCAGCGACGAAAGCTTCTCCGAAACAAATCCCGCCACTTCCTGAAGCGTCTTGCCCTCAATGAAGACGAGCAGGTCGAAACCGCCGCTCATGAGAAAGCAGGAATGGACTTCGCGGTATTGCGCGATGCGATGGGCCAGCTTGTCAAAGCCACCCTCCCGCTCCGGCGTGACGCGCACTTCAATCACCGCCTTGACGCTGGTGCGCTTGGCGCGCTCATCATCGACAATGGCCTTGTAGGCGAGAATCACCCGGTCGTTTTCAAGCTGCTTGATCCGCACCTTGATGTCGTCCGGCGTTGTCTGCAACTGGGCGGCCAACGTCTCGGGCGTAGCGAGGGCGTTGTCTTCCAGGAGACTCAAGAGGGCATCGTTCATCCGTGGAGCCTAGCGGATACCGGATCAAATGTCGAGAAGCGGCCGACATCTCACCCCGTACGACTTAACTAAGCGTGGGCAGCGGAAGAGGTCAGCTTGCCTTCCAGATCGATGCACTCAAATCGACCATCGGGCAGATAGAAGTCGTCCAGGCTGCGGGGAATCTGCGGTTTGATCAGCACATGAATAGGCTTGCGGCCATAGAACGCTGCCCAAAGCGAATAGGTACTGGGCGCCCCGATGACATAATCGCAACCGGCCAGACTGTAGAGATCGCCAAGAACCGTCCCGGGCCCCAACGCAATCTTGAGCGGAGCAAAAATTTCCAGTGGCTGGGATTCATTGGAACAAATAAGGAAAGCGACTTTTCGCCCCGGGAAAAAATCGACCAAAGCCGCCATAACTTGGCGGTAAAAATCTGACGAGTAGTAGTAGATACCGTCCCGGTAATCCGCATAGTTCCCCTGCCGGATATGGACCCCGATCAGGATGTCAGCCCCACCCCGGGCAACGGCTAGTTGCTCTCGTATCTGATCGAGAACTCCGGCATCAGGCGTCAGCTTCGCCCGGACAGCTTCGGGCGCAGGGAAAGTCATCTCCGCCAGGTAGGGCAATCCACTCAAAAAAGTGAAACTTCGCGATTTGATTTGCGCGATGAAAGCGGGATTCCCCGGAGAAAAATCAGCACCCACTCCATCGGCCGAAACAAAGCAGGCCCGTCCCGCCGGAAACCGACGACAGAGCTTGATCAACTGAAGAACGATTTTACGGAAAAGACGATAAAGCCATCGTGGCTCCCAGGGACGGGTTGCCGGGAACAGCGCCGCGTAGGTGTTGAGATCGAAATCATAGAGCTTCTGTCCCGAGGCCTCGGCCAAGGCTTCCCCATACGCGTGAAGAAAAAGCCGGTTTCCCAAATAGCCGGTGTGGTTGAAAATGACGATCACGGTGTAAGCCTAGCTATTAAGGACAGTCCCAATTTACGACAACCGAGAGGCTGAGCTGTTATTTGTAACTTTAGCGAGGTAAACCTCAATCAGCTTTTCGAGATCCGGACTGCGGATTCCCGCAAAATGACAGATAAAGTCACCTTCGACCCAACTGTTGATCTGCTTTTTAAGTTTATAAAAGCCAAGCAAGGGAATTCGCTCCACCGGAAAGCTGTTAAATTCGCCCGGCCGATTGGCAAGGAGGATGATTTTTTGCAAAATCCTGCAGTTTTGGACTAGCTCGTTGAGTGCGTGTTGTTCCCAAGTTCCATATTCCAAATCATTATCGTAATTCCAGATCAAATCTAGAAGCCGCAAAGTG
>CAIPBM010000034.1 GCA_903863295.1 uncultured Verrucomicrobiota bacterium
GCCATACCAGACCATGCCCGAAGACCTGTACATCCCGCCCGATGCGCTGGAAGTGGTGCTGGACGCTTTTGAAGGCCCGAGTGATTTGTTGAGAGGGGCGAGCTCTGCGACCAAATTTGCGACCACTGCGACCGGAAATGCGATCAACTGAGCAATCCAGAGTGAAGCCAGTTATTCGCGAGTTCGGATTGATAGTGAGGCGCTTCGGACGGATAGTCGCGGCGTTCTAGAGTGTGTAGGTAGGCCGACGGCTACCTCGGAGGGAAGACATCCGCCGCTGGGACAGCGGCGGATGCCCCTTAAAGGAACTCGCGGGGATCGGTGATGTGTCCGGTCAGCGCGGAGGCGGCCACCGTGTAGGGTGACGCCAGGAACACTTTCGATTCCTTGTGGCCCATGCGACCCGGAAAATTCCGGTTTGTCGCCGAGATACAATTCATCGGTTTGTTCATGCGGCCAAAGGTATCAACCGGGCCACCAAGACAGGCCGCGCACGAGGCGTTTTCCGTCATCTGCACGCCTGCGGACTCGAGGAGGCTCCAGACGGTCGTATCGCCCCATTTCGTGGTCTGCAATTCATGCACGACATCGGGAGTGGCAGGTACGCCAAAGGTGTCGACCTTCACGCTGCGTCCCTTGAGGATTTCCGCAAAGGCGAGGAAGTCGGAGGTCTTGCCGCCGGTACACGAACCGACGTAAGCGCGGTCGATCTGGATCTTGCCCAGTTCCTTCGCCAGGGCGCGATGGCCCGGATCGGGATGCTGCGCGACGGTCGGCTCCAGCTTGGAGAGATCGATGGTGTCGTCGTAGACGAAGCTCTGGTCCTTGTCGACTTCGACTGGCGTGTAGTCGGACTTGGTGCCGTTGCGCTTCGTCCGTTCATCGACATAGGCGAAGGTCTTTTCGTCCGCCGGGAAAACGCCGTTCTTGCCGCCCGCCTCGATCGCCATGTTCGCGATCGTCATGCGGTCGTCCATGTTCATGGTGTGAACGCCGGGCCCCTCATACTGCATCGCCCGATAGGTCGCACCGTCGGAACCGATATCGCCGATGACATGTAGCACCACGTCCTTGGCCATTACGCCCTTGGGCAACGCACCCTCAAGGTAAAAGCGCATCGTCTGAGGCACCTTGATGAGCAACTTGCCCGTGCCCATGATGAAGCCGGCATCGGTGTTGCCGATGCCGGTGGCAAACATGTTGAATGCACCCGCCATGCAGGTGTGGCTGTCCGTGCCGAAAAGAATTTCGCCGGGACGGGTGTGGCCCTTGGCCGGAAGCGCCGTGTGACAGACGCCCGCGTAACGCGATCCATACTGCTTCTTCAACTGGCCGCGCGAGGCATCAAAAATCCAGTACCCGTTCGGGTCATCAATGACGTCGTAGAAATAGGGCAGCCCCTGCTCCTGCACAAAAGTGCGGAGAATGTCGACGTTGCGATTGGAAAGGGAATCGGCGGTGAAGATGTAGTGATCGGGAATGATGACAATCTTGTTCTTATCCCAGACCTTGGCGGTCTTGCCGAACTCGCGCTTGAACACGCCGATGGTTCCCGGTCCGCACACATCATGGGTCAGCAGCACATCGGCACTTACCCACACATTTTCGCCCGGGGCCACATGGGCCTTGCCGCTGGCGCGGGCGAGGAGCTTTTCAGTCAACGTCATAAGACGGATAACATAGCGCACTTTTCCAACCTTGTCATCACTGCACGTTTGATAGGACGAACAAAGAAGTCCCCCTTAATTACAATCCTCCAAGCCTTTCAATTGTACTCGAACACGAGGCATGTTTGCCAGGAGCTCCGCAAACGCTTGAATGCGGGCAATAAGGATGGGGTCAGGATCTACGACGGTGAACCAGCGCGTACGCGGTACAAAGCCACCTTTCTTACCCGCTATAGATATGCTGGTTCGCAGGGTAATTATCTTCGTCGCACCGGTCTCTAACACCAAGCGTTCATGCAGTTCTTGTACAAGAACTTTGTGAGTTTTACTGCGTCCAGGAAAGGTAATGAACACAATAGCTCTATTAGGACGACGCAGGAGCCGAAGCTCTGTCATGGTGGCGTGCTTGTTCGTTTCTTTACCTAGTCCATTATCGGGATCGAGAAAAACGACATCTGCCGCTTGAAGCGTTTCACTCATACCTTCAGCCCAAGTCTTACGAAACATGCGGGTGGGCATGGGTTCACGATGAAAAAGGATGCTTGATGGCCAGATTAGCGCCCTTTCCAAAGCTGCGATGCTCCGCTCTGGCAAAGTACTTAGGCCAGCGTGAAGTTCGGAATCAAGTTGCTGCCAACAAAGCTGATCTCGCCACTCTAAATGTTGCCCATCAGGCCGTCCATCGTCACCACGATCATAATACCAAGCAATTCCTAAACAACGATCATTCGAGGCCAGCGCACGAAGGAATGCGAATTTTAGTACATCGCTGATGTCACCCGCGTATTGATCACGCATGGATAGAGTTCACGCAATTCGGCGGCGAATTTCGGCCTTGGCCGCTTCCCAATCGATGAAAGAGGATTCAGCTTGGGCAAGGTGTTGCTCGCGCTCCAGAAGCACCGCTTCATGCCATGCGGGGGACTCAAAGGAGTCGGCATCGCGGCTGAGATCACTCCATAAGGCTTCCATCATCGCGAGCTTGTCGGACTGCGACATTTCATGGAGCGGCAGACTTATGGCCATGCCCTCAAGCTAAGCGATGTCTTTTGACGGGTCAAACCGATCATTCGCGAGATCGGTTTTCACAACTTCAATTGCAGAATGCTTTTGCCCTAACCGTTTGCCTTCGGCTTGAGCAGCGGAAAGAGGATCACGTCGCGGATGGAATCGGCCCCGGTGAGGGTCATGACCAGGCGATCAATACCGAGCCCGATGCCGCCTGCGGGAGGCATACCGTACTCGAGCGCCGTCAGGAAGTCCTCATCGAGGTTTTGCGTCTCTTCGCCCGCCTGCGCTTCGAGGCGCTGCCGTTGCACCACGGGATTATTCAACTCACTGTAGCCGGGCGCCACTTCCTGCCCGCCGATGATCAGCTCAAAGACATCCACCACGGAGGGATCGGCGGCGTTCTGCTTGGCGAGCGGAACCAATTCCTTCGGCAGGTGCGTGACGAAAAGCGGATTGCGCGCCTTGGCCTCGACGAGTTTTTCGAAGACCTGGTTGGTGACCTCGAAGTCCTCCATCGCGGGAGAAATCTCAACCCCGAGGGTGGTGCATCGCTCGCGCCGAGCTTCAGGCGTGAGGGTGAACCAGTCGTCCCCCGCCGCGGCGCGGACCAGATCGCGATAAGGACGTCTCGGCCACGGGCCGGTCAGATCAATCGGCGCAACGGAGGGAACCGTGCCGTCTTCACTGGCCGGGCGCCCCCCGACCTGAAGCGTGCCCACGGTCTTGAGCGCCACGCTGGTGATCAGATCCTCAACGAGCTGCGACATCGCTTCGAAATCGGCGTAGGCCCAGTAAGCTTCAAGCATCGTGAATTCGGGATTGTGCCGGCGCGAGATGCCTTCGTTGCGGAAGTTACGGTTGATCTCGAACACCTTGGTCATGCCGCCGACGAGGAGCCTCTTCAGGTAAAGTTCCGGGGCGATGCGCATGAAGAGATCGATGCCCAAGGCATTGTGCTTCGTGACAAAGGGACGTGCCGCGGCACCGCCCGCGATGGTCTGCATCATGGGCGTTTCGACCTCCAGGAATCCCCGCTCTTCAAAGAACCGGCGGACTTCGCTGACGATCTTGCTCCGCAAGAGCAACACCCGCCGTGAATCCTCGCTGACGATCAGGTCGACATAGCGCTGACGGTACCTTTGCTCGACATCGGAGAGCCCATACCACTGGCTGGGGATCGGGCGGAGCGACTTGGAGAGAATGCGTAGATCGGAAAGGCGCACGGTTTTTTCGCCGGTCTTGGTCGTGAAGAGAGTCCCCTCGCCGCCGATGAAATCGCCGAGGTCGAGCAGCTTCCAGAAAGCGAACTTGTCGCCCAGGCCCTGCACCTGCGCGTAGACCTGAAGCTTGCCCGTTTCATCCTGGATATGGGCGAAGACGTTTTTGCCCATTTCGCGCTTGGAAATCAGCCGACCCGCGATGCGAACGGGGCGCTCATCGGCGTAAGTCTCGATGACCTGCCGGCAGGTTTCGGTACCGGGAAAGGCCTCGCCAAAAGGGTCGATTCCCATCTCGCGCCACGTGTCCAGTCGGGCCCGTCGCAGGGCCAATAGCTCGCTCTCGTCTTCCATAGGGAGGGTGAGCGTAGAGCGTCCGGCGCGGTTAGCCAAGCCTGCTCCGCGATTTTCTAGGACGTTTTCATTTATCGTGGGCGGATCGAGACCTCTGCGAAAGTCCGAGGTAGCCGCCGCTGTCCCTAGCGGCGGATGCTCCCAGACTAGGTTAAATCCTTGAAAACGGCTGCGGAGTCTATTTCCCGCGAGTGGTTTCCCAAAGCAAATCAACTTTCCGGCTTGGTGCTCATTCGTAAAATCTCCGCCGCTGGGACAGCGGCGGCTACCACTGCATGGCGATCTACGGCTTTTATTGATTCCTCTTTAAACCGTCTCACTGGCGTGCCCATTGCGATGAGCCGCTCCGTGGCCATTTTGATGGGCAGTGGCTTCACGGCCATTGCGGGAGGAAGTCTTGGCCAGCGAGGGCTTGTTGCTGAAGTAGCCCAGGATTTTCCCGAGTTCTGATCGCATGTCGGGCCGCGCGATGATGCGGTCGACCAGGCCGCGGTCGAGAAGGAATTCGGCGGTCTGGAAACCCTTGGGCAAATCCTGGCGGGTCGTCTCCTTGAGCACGCGGGCGCCGGCAAAGCCGACCATCGCCTTGGGTTCGGCAACAATGAGATCGCCCAGCGTGGCGAAGCTGGCCGTGACCCCGCCCATGGTCGGGTGAGTCAGGATCGAGATGAAAGGGAGCTTGGCGGCGGCATGGCGGGAAAGAGCGCCACTGGTCTTGGCCATCTGCATCAGGCTGAACATGCCTTCGTGCATGCGCGCGCCACCGGAAGCGGAGAAGACCAGCACAGGAACGCGGTGCTCCGTGGCCCGTTCGATGGCCCGGGTGATCTTTTCCCCGATGACAGAGCCCATCGATCCGCCGAGAAAGTTGAATTCCATGACCGCCACCGAAACCGCGTACTGTTCGATCTTGCCGAGCCCGCAAACCACGCCTTCTTTCAGGCCGGTCTTTTTCTGGTATTTCTTGAGCTGCTCAGAGTAGCTGGTCGCGCCGGTGAACTTGAGAACGTCAACGGAGGCGACCCCGGCATCAAATTCCTGCCAGGAACCTTCATCCAACAGGTGACTGAGCCGTTGATGCGCGGTGATATTAAAATGGTGGCCGCATTCCTTGCAGACCATCTGGCGCGATTCGAGTTCCTTGTTGAAAGCGTAGGCGCTGCAACCGGGGCATTTCGTCCAAAGTCCCTCCGGCATCTCTTTTTTGCGCGTGGGCGTTTTACCGTAATCGGGTTTGGGGAAAACGCTGTCGGAAGGGGAAGAGGAGTGGGGCATGGTCTTAAAATGGAAACTTCAACTCCGGGCAATGGTCAGGACCGCCAAGCGGCCTGCCCCGGCTTGGGTCAGGGCTTGAGCGCAGGCATTTACTGTCGCGCCTGTTGTGAGGACATCATCCACTATTAGCAAATTTTTGCCCCGGACGTCAAATCCCGCTTTCATTTTGAATGCGCCCTTCATGTTTTCCCAACGGGTTATGCGCTCCAATCGGGCCTGAGATTGCGTCTCCCGATAACGATAAAGGCAGTCCCAAGTCGTTATTTTGCGTGCTTTACCAAGACCTGAGGCGAGTTCATAGGCCTGGTTAAATCCCCGTTCCCTTCGCCGTCGATGAAATAGGGGCACGGGGACCAAGGCATCCCATTTTTCCTGCGCGCAATGTTGATCAAATGTCTCAACCAGCCATTCGGTCAAACGGCCAAGCTGATAATACTCATCCCGGTACTTGAACCCAATCACGGCCTCGAGCACTTGCCCTTCCGTCCGGTATCCGGCCCGCGCCCATTGGAAGTACCACTTCTGGTCAACACAGTTGTAGCAAAGGAAATCGTGACTCTGCTTTTCCATGGCGGGGAAAGGCTCGCCGCATTGCTGGCAGTAGGGCTTTTCGATCCGGACCGGGTCAGCTTCGGCGCTCTCAGGCCAGGGAAAGGCGAGATTCAGGAGGCATTCGCCCCAGTCTCGGGCACAATCGAGGGATGACGATAAAAGCGCCACAGCCATAAACCGAGCAAAATTAATACCAGTGAAGTGACCGGAGTGGAAAGAATATCTCCCCCCATCCCTTCAAAGCGAGGCGGAGTGACTGGGCGGGTCATATCCGGGAAAAGAAGGACGGCGAGAATCCAGCCGCTGTGGAGTCCCGCATTCAACCAGAGGGTGTCTGTGCGCAGGAAAATACCGCCGAGAATGAGGCCGATGAGCAGGAGGTTGAAGCCTTTGCCGGAAATAAAATCGCCATGAGCGACCGGAGAGAAAGCTGCGCCGAGTCCGGTAACGCCGCTCCACCAATGGACGGGCTGCTGGTCGAGGTCGGTGGGGATTTTTACGAAATGGGCGAGCATGAAGATAGCGGCGGCCCCGATCCAGCCCGCGCGCCAGCCGAGGCTTGCGACCAGTTCCCGCTGGAGAAAGCCGCGGAAGACGGTCTCCTCCAGTGGCGGAACGAGAAGCGCAGCCACGAGGGCCACGAGCAGACGACTGATTACCTGATGTTCCGAGAGAGGGGCGCGGGTAAATCCGGCCAAGGCGAGGTCGAGCCCGATCATCGCCTGAACCGAGACGGCGGCAATGAAGTAGCCGAGGAGAAGCTGCTTCCAGGCCTCGCTGTTCCAGGGCCACAATTTACCGAGCGGGATCCGCGACCAGAAAAGCACCAGCGCCGCCACCGCCGAAATCATCAACGCGCGATCCATAGCCCGGTGAAAGGGCACGGGATAGACCCAGGCCAATCCAAAATAGAGGATTGGACCAAGAACCATCGTGCCCAGGAAAAGAATGAGGAAAAATACCGGGACGATATATTTGGAGGAAGCGGGCATGCGGGTCGAGTCGGTGGAGGCAGACCAAATTACCAAATTTTCGAAATTACCAAATGGTTTAGATGGGGAGGGCCAAAACTCGACATTAGCAATCCGTCATCCTGAGCTTGTCGAAGGATCAGCTTCCATTGATTTACATATTAACGGATGACTTCCAAATCATCGAGGGCTGATCCTTCGACAGGCTTCAGGATGACGGAAAAGGGGAAGTCCAAAAGCCATTGATCTTTCATTCCAAGCAAGGCACAATTCCCTGTTTCCACCTGAACCCAAGCACGAAGATGAAATTAACGCCGCTGGAATTTGAGAAACCGCTGGTTGAACTCGAGAAGAAAATCGAGGCGATCAAACTCCAGTTCAAGGATCATATTGTCGATGCCGGCCCTCAACTCGAAGCCCTGGAGGCCAAGCTGAAAGAGGAACGCGAGCATATCTACCGGAACCTCTCGCCCTGGCAACGGGTGCAGATCGTGCGGCATCCGGCCCGGCCCTACACCCTCGATTACCTCAAGCTCATCGCGGGTGATTTCATGGAGATGAGCGGCGACCGCTGCTTTGGCAACGACCTCGCACTGGTCGGTGGCCTGGCCCAGATCGGCGACGAAAAGGTCATGATTATCGGCCACCAAAAAGGGCACGATACCAAGCAGAACATCCGGCATAACTTTGGCCTCGCCCATCCCGAAGGCTACCGTAAGGCGCTCCGCCTCATGCGGCTGGCGGACAAATTCGGCCTCCCCATCATCAGCTTTATCGACACGCCCGGGGCCTATCCCGGCATCGCCTCCGAGGAACGCCACATCGCCGAGGCAATCGCGGTCAACCTCCGCGAGATGTTCACGTTCAGCGTGCCGATTGTCGCCGTCGTCCTGGGCGAAGGCGGCAGCGGCGGTGCCTTGGGTATCGGCGTGGCGGATCGCGTTTTGATCCTGGAGAACGCCTACTATTCGGTCATTTCCCCGGAAGGTTGCGCGGCGATTCTCTGGAAAGACCAGGCCCATGCGCCGAAGGCGGCAGCGGCCCTGAAGATGACCTCGCCCGACTTGCTGGCGCTGAAGCTGGTCGACGAAGTAATTCCGGAACCTGCGGGCGGCGCGCACCAGTCCTGGGAAGCCGCGGCTGAATCGGTGAAAGCTGTCGTCCTGCGTCATATCAAGGAGCTCAAACAGCTTGACGAGGAAGAGTTGAAGGAAAAGCGATACGGCAAATTCCGCGCCTTTGGTGAAGTCGCCGAAGCCATTATCTAAGGGCTTCATGCTGGCCCCTCCCGCCTTTCGGATGGTCCTCAGGGATCGACTATTCTTATGATCACGAAAGCCTCAGGTTCACTTGAGGATGGCGATGAGGTTTTCATGCGTCGCGCGCTCGATCTTGCGCGTCTGGCGAGAACTCAAGCCGAAGTCCCGGTGGGCGCGGTGCTGGTTCGTGATGGCGTCATCCTGACCGAGGCCGCCAATGAAGTGGAGACCCGCCAGGACGCGACCGCTCACGCGGAGATGCTCGCCATCGGCGAAGCCCAGGCCCTGCTCAAGACCTGGCGCCTGAACGGCACCACGCTCTACGTCACCAAGGAGCCATGTCCGATGTGTGCGGGCGCGCTGGCCCATGTCCGCGTCGATCGGATTGTCTTCGGCGTCGGCGATCCCAAGGCGGGTGCCTGTGGCGGGGCCTTCAATCTCTTTGAGCTATCCGGCCTGAATCATCGCTGTGTCCTCACGCCCGGCGTGCTGGCGGGCGAATCGCTCGGACTCCTCCAGGAGTTTTTCCGCGAGCGACGGGCGGAGGGATAAGGGTATTGTGTTGGCCCGGACAACTCGTTGTCCGGGTCGCCGCCAGGCGACAGGAAGCGATCCGTTTATGCGACCCCGATCCTGCGGTGACAATAGAGGCCGTCCTCGCTTCCTGCGCGCTCCGCGCGCCCGGGCAACAAGTAGCCCGGGCCACCGACAAAAAGTCCCCTGACCCGTTTAGAAATTAATTCCCATCTGGCACCCCAGAACAACGGCATTATTGATCTGTCCCGTGCCGCCGGGACGAATCACATATTGGAGGTCCGGTTGGACGAAGATGGCACCGTGGCTGAGATTAAAGCGGTAGGTTAATTCCAGGACGCTCTCGTGATTCTGGACGCCGATGGTGGGATCAAGAAGCTGCTGGCGCTCCTGGGCATCCTGGAGGTCATTGCTAAATTGACCGAAAACCGCACCGAAGCCCGCGACGTCCGTGGGTCGTGAAGCCCAGATGCCGCGCGCGGCCACGCCCGCCGTGAAGAAGTAGGGCATCTGGCTCACCGATTGATCTGGCGAGACGAGCACGGAGCCGAAGACTCCCATGCCTCGATTGGCCCCCAACTCCGCGAAGGGCAACACCACCTGGTCGAACATGCCGTAGATTCCCCAATTGCCCTGCGTCGTCCCCACCGGCCCACCGGTACCGACCGTGGTGTAATCGGTGAACGTATTGCGATCATACCAGCCGCCGATTTTGTAATTGCCGAGATACTGCGAATCGCCCGGCAATCCATTGTATTTGTAGCCGGCTTCCGCCATGACAAAGAGCGGCCCGTTCATCGACATATTTGCGCCGTGGCTGTCATCCGCGCGGATGGTGGCATCACCGTTATAAACGCCGACCATCACATAGGTGCGCTTGGTCGGCCTGACCTTGACGCGAGCCCCCCAGGTGGCATTCGGATAGGCCGTCATCCCGGGCGAGTTGAAAAAGACACCGACCGGATTCCCATCGAACCCGTTTTGCATAAAGAGGTAGTTGTAGGGAGAAACGAGAAAGTCGTCCCCTGCGGCAATGCGTCCGACGCTTAGTTCCAGCTTATCCTCGAAGAGCTTCTGCTGATACGCGACATCGATGAGGTGGAACGTCTGTCCGCCGTAGACTTGCTGGATGGAGAAGACATTCCCGACACTGCGCTGCGAGAGGCTGGTTCCATCACGTTGCGACATGGAGATCAAAAACGAACCCCCATCAAGGCCTACAATCTTGTGCAGATCAAAATCGAGCGCAAAGCCAATATTATCGGCGTAGGCGAGTCCCTGGCTTTTGCCGCCGGTCGGGTTGCCCGCGATATTGTTGACGTAATTCAAGGTCGGCGTAATGCCTGCATCAGTCATCTTGGGAAGCAGGCCCAGCCAATCGCCCAGCAGGTGATCCCGGGGCAACGTCAGCATGAAGGGGCGGAGCTGAACTTCCGGTTGGCTGACGCCGTTGGATGTTTCCAATGGATCCGCGGCCGACGCAGCCGTGGGATTTGACTTCGTGGGATTTCCCGCAGGCGCGACGGCGCTGGTGCTGGTAGCCGCCATTCCCGTCGGCGCAGGGGGCGGTGCTTGCGTGGTCGTTGCAGCGAACGAAATCCCGGCCAGAAGAGGAGCCCCTATGAATCCCAACAACATGAGTCTAAGCCCCCGACTAAAACCCCGCCGAACCAGCGGCCCATCAAAAACAAAGATGATCACGCCCCCATTCTTGTATTTGACTAATTGCTATTGCAATTTAATTCGCCCTTATATCAGGCGATTTTCTTTCATCACTTTCTGGTACCAATGGGCGCTGAGCTTGGGTGTCCGGCGCTGCGTGGTGAAATCATTATAAACCACGCCAAACCGGCGGCTGTACCCATCCTGCCACTCAAAATTATCCATAAACGACCAGAGGAAGTAACCCTTGACCGGCACCTTATCGGTGACGGCGCGATGAAGCTCCTTGAGGCAGGTGCGGACGTAGTTGCGACGATGGATATCAAACAATTCGCCTTTCACCGGCGGCTCATCATCGTAACCGGCCCCGTTCTCCGTGATGTAAATGGACTTTACGCCATAGATTTCATTCACCCAGCGCGGTCCCCAGTACATCGCCTCAGGAACGAGATAGAGCCATGGTGCATCAGCCCGCGGGTAATTGGGCGTCAGCGGAACGATTTCTGGAGCGTTCCGACGACCCGCACGGACATAAAAACCGGTGTAAATGTTCATGCCGAGGAAGTCGGTGGGAAGGCTGATCAGGTCGAAATCGCCTTTCTCCCAGGTTGGCCGGTTGGCTCCCGCTGAGCGCAGGTATTCCGTGGTATAACGTCCCCGGTAAATCGGCTCCAGGATGCGCGTGTTTTCCTGGACGAAGGCTTGTTTGGCCGCAGCGATATCCTGTGGGGTTTCCATCAAGGGAATGGTGATATTGGAATTATCAGTCAAACCGACCCGTGCTCCGCGTCCACCATATTCACGCACGGCGCGAACGCCGAGACCATGGCAAAGCACGGCATGGTGGTAGGTCTGGTTGACGACGCGATCACCTTCATTGGTATTAGGGGCCTTATCGCCGCCGCCGTACCCCATCTTGGTAAAACAGATGATTTCGTTCAGCGTGATCCAGTTCTTCACCCGGTCCCCGTAAGCGCGCACGATGGTGTCGGCGTAGGTCGAGAAAGCCTCAGTCACGCCGCGCACCCGCCAACCACCCTCATCTTCCAGCGCCTGGGGCAAATCCCAGTGAAACATGGTCACCCAGGGTGTGATGCCATGCTCCAGCATGGAATCGATCAGGCGATGATAAAAGTCGACCCCCTTCTGGTTGACCGCGCCTCGGCCCTGGGGATAGATGCGGGGCCATGCGATGGAAAGCCGGTAGTTCTTCACCCCGAGCTTCTTCATCAAGGCAAAATCGCTCTTGTAGCGGTGATAGTGATCGCAAGCCACGGCAGGCGTGTCGTGATTGTGAATCTTTCCGGGCGTAGCACCCATACGATCCCAGATCGATTCGCCCTTGCCGTCCTTGGTGGCAGCTCCCTCGATTTGTGTCGCAGCCATGGCCACACCCCAGACGAACGGCTTCGGAAACGGGTAAGCGGGTTTCATTGAATTCGGAAATTAGGGGACGAGAGAGCCAGATGCATCGGGGTTTGATGATCGACATCTGTTGCAGGGTCAAGCCGATTATCTCAATCCTCTAAAACAAATGACTCTTTCTATCGGACTCGTCACCCATTCCGGCAGCCGTTTTCACTCTTTTTTGATACAGTGAAACCATGAAATCCCCTGCCCTTCAAATTGGAGCCGTGCTTTTTCCTGGCTTTGAATTATTGGATATCTATGGACCTCTGGAGATGTTCGGCCTTTTGGGCGAACGCGTTTCCATTTCCATGTTGGCCCAGACGGCGGGCGCCATTCCCAGCAGTCACGGGCCTCAAGGCGTGGCGGATCAAACTCTCGTACATGCATCCAAGCTTGATCTTCTCATTATTCCCGGTGGCATCGGCACCCGAAAAGCCGTCGAGGATACCGCGTTCATGGAACTCCTCAAAATCCGTGCGACTGAGGCGCGCCTCGTCGCCACGGTCTGCACCGGAAGCGCCTTGCTGGCCAAAACCGGGCTCTTGGACAATGTGAGGGCAACCTCGAATAAGCTCGCCTTCGATTGGGTCACCTCTCAGGGACCTCAGGTGAACTGGATCCGGCAAGCCCGCTGGGTGGAGGAGGGAAAATTCTTCACCTCTTCGGGGATTTCCGCCGGAATCGACATGGCGCTGGGGCTCATCGCGCATGTCTTTGACCGCGAAACAGCGCTTCAAGTTGCCCATCGCGCCGAGTATGTCTGGAACGAAAATCGGGACATCGATCCGTTTGCGTGAAAAGTCCGGGATTGTCAGGCTGACTCAAGCCACCCGCTCCTCGTCCCACTCTTCCGAGCGGCGATACTTCTGCTTGGCGACGAGCTCAATCTCCGTGCGGCTGACATGCCGAACCTCGTGGATATCTTTCACCACGATATCCACCATATAGGTGCCCGGCGGGATATCGCGAACTTCCTGGGAGATAAATCGAATCCGCTCACTATGGCTGTGATGAGGCGGAATCTTAAAAGCATGCAGGGGCGACTTTTGTATCGCCCGGTGAGTGAAAACACGCGCAAAGCGTTCCAAGGGATAAAACCGGAGCGGCTCCTTGCTTCGTTTGGCCAGATAGATTCCCATTTGAATCTCCCGGACAGAAATCAACTCTGTTCCCTGATTGGTCCAGTCAATCTCCACCCCAATGACGAGATGGGTAGACGAAAGCTCCACATGGTCGGATTTCACCACCACACCAAGGGAAGGACTTATGCCACCCCACTCGTTGATTAATTGCTTGAGTAGTGCTATCACGGGCCTCTAATACGTTCTAGTAGATTAACATTAAATGATCTGATTTGAAAGCGATATTTTAAAAAGAGGATAGTTTAATGCCATGGTACCTCCCCGGAACGGAGCGGACTAAATAAATAGGGGCTTTTCTTTTAATTTGGTGTCTTGCTCAAATTTTCAATTTAAATGTCGTTATAGCGACCATCGCTTCTCATTCTCTGCAACTTATTCGTGCATTAAACCATGGGACTTGGTCAATTCCGTTATGCTAACCGAATCCATCACCTTTCTCCTGTCCCATTATTTTATCGTCATTCCCTTGGTGGGCTTGATCGCGGCGGGCATTTCGCTTTGGCATCGCAACCGTGGCCACGACCCGGCAGTGGTCTTTGAAGCCTTGCTCTCCTTCTATTGCTCATGCGCCATCGGCTTGAACTATCTCTGTAATTTTGTCATGCATGTCTTCTTTGCGAAGATGGCAGCCGACTTCATCGGTTGGCCGAATAGTCCTTTTCAATATGAAGTCGGGTTTGCCAGCCTGGGCTTTGGCGTGGTTGGCCTGCTGGCGTTCCGCCGGGACTTCGGTCTCCGGCTGGCGGCGGTCACTGGACCGGCCTTTTTCCTCTGGGGAGCGGCGGGCGGGCATCTCTACCAGATAATCGCCCACCATAATTTTTCACCGGGCAATGCAGGCGCCGTCTTCTGGACCGACCTATTCCTGCCCGCATGGGGATTTGTACTACTGGCGGGCTGGCGTAAGACCAACCTTTGACAATTCAACCGACTAGAAGCTGGCCTTGAATCCGCCGATCACGCTTTGGGCGAAGAAATTACTGGCTCCGACATCGGCGATATAGTTGAGGTAAAGCGCCATGTTGGAATCGAGATTGGCGGTGAGACCACAGGAAATCAGGGCACTATCACGGCTTGGATTCGCCGTGTAGAAGCTTTCCTGGGCGGAACCGAAGTCGCTGAACTGGTAGTTGATGGCCGAGCTATCGTTCAGGTATTCATGCTGCCACATCGCGCTGAAGTTAGGCTGCAGGAGAACGCTGCCTACGTGTGTCTGATAAACCAAATGTCCGCCCAGACGGCTGCGAACGCTGTTCGCGCTCTGGCTCTGCACGGCGAGGTCTGACTGGCTGTTTTGTGCGCCGGTCTCGGTAAAGGAATCAACGTTGAGGTGGACGTAAGTCACGCCCAGTGTCGGCCCGACCGTCCAATCACTCCATGGATGGAAATCGTAGCCGGTATCGAGGTTAGCGACGTACTGCTGACCGTTGGGGGAGCTGTTGGCCGTTTCACCGGTGGCCGGAAGATAGCGGTTCTGGTTATACGTATTGAAACCGAAGGAAAAGAGGCCATTGAGATAAAAGCCATGGTCAAAATAGGTGCCAAAAATGCCAGGCGAATAGGTGTTGATCGTGGTCTTGCTGCCGTAGCCGTCGGTCTTCGCATCGGTATGGTTATAGTCAAAGAGCACACCGGCCGAGAGATGGGAGGTCATGCGGAAATTAACGCCTGCAACAGCATCACCGCCCGTAGAACTGGCTTTGTTGTTGGCCGAGGAGTTCTGATTCAAATCGGCCAGGATGGCATCGCCGCCAATGAACTCGCTGAACTGCGATGACCGGAGCGTCGAGGAGGAAATGGTATGGAGAGGAACGGGACTATCCGAAATCGTCCGACCGGAGGAATCGCCCGTGGGCGATGAGGAGGACGAGGACGAAATGGTGGTCTGATTTGACGACGGCGAAAGCGGCGAGGAGGACGGCGTGGAATCATCTCCACCCGGATAATAGTTCACCCCATTGGGTGCATTCTGGTGGAAAGCAGGGGAATTGGAGGCCAGCAACGTACCCATTGAGCGTCCCAGGCCGCTGGTGAAGCCGGGGGTCAGCACGTTGAGGGCGCTGGTATCGAGTCCGGCATAGCCATCACGGAAATTGGACAGAGCCCCGTTGACCGTCTGCACCATAAACGTCGAATTTTCAAAGGCGATGTTGCGGGAGTATTGCAGCGCCTGAGGGGAATTCTGGGATAAAAGATTCGGGATGGCACTCGCCGGGGCATACTGATAAACGGTGGTAATGAGATTATTCGCCGTGCCATCCAGCGCCTGGGCAACCGCTCTCTGATTCTTGTTTTGAGCAAACATCGTTAGCGGGTTTTGGGTGACCTGAAGTTGAAGGTTCGTCGGATTGACCACGACATTGTAGGAGTAAATGGCGGAAGCAGAGGGTGAACTGATCGGCCCCGTCGCCGTTACGCTGCTCGAGTCGAGAATCGTGTAAGTGGTCGTCACCGGGTTGCTGCCGATGGCCTTGCTCTTGCCCACGTTCGTGGCTTGGACATTTCCAGAGACAGTCGTCGATCCCGTCACGGAAATTAAATCGGAGGTGTTGGAATCGCCATTGATACGGATACCGATGGTGCCGTTTGAAAGTAGTGAACCTCCAATCGACAAGGTTGTGGCATTAGGAACGGTCGGCGAGGCTGAATTGGAGTAAATCAGCCCCGTGCTTGAACCTGTTCCCACGCTGCCGCCAATGGTCGTGGCACCGAGAGAGCCTGTGTTCGTCGCGACATTCCCCGTGATCGTCGTGACGTTGAGCGAACCACTGTTTGAGATGACGTTACCTGTGATCTGGGAGGCGGATAGAGAGCCCGAGTTAGTGTTAACCGTTCCCGTAAAGGTTCCCGAGAGATTGAGGGCGCCCGCGTTGTCAACGATGCCGTTCAAGTTCGTTCCAGAAAGCGAGAAGCCGGAATCAATCGTGGTCTGGATCGTATTAGCTCCGGTATTGATATAGGGATTTGCGCTGGCGAAGGTGACGGATCCGTTCTGCAGATTGCTAAGATTGCCTCCGATCACGACATCACTGCTCACGTTGTTAAAATCAATATTACCAAAGGTTCCGCCGTAAAGTTGAACCGTGCCTCCGTTGCCATTATTGCCGATTCCAATGGTACCCGTAAACGAGCTCGATTTGCTGGCAATCGTCAGCGTATCCCCGGACTGGGCGAGGTTAACGTTCAGATATCCAGAACCGGTCAGACCTCCCAAACCATTAAAAGTAAATCCACCAGGAGCGAGATTAGTCAGATTGATCGCGCCTCCGCTGCCCATGCTCAGCGTGCTGGAGCTGGCAATATTGGCGACGCTCGTATTCAATATTCCCGCAGTTACGCCGGTCACACCGGTATAAGTGTTAGTCGTTCCGCCCCCAAAGCTGAATACAGTGCTTCCATCACCGATGAGCGAAATACCACCACTTGAGGTGCCATCAACGAGCGTATTGTTGAAAGTATAGGTATCCAGTCCTGCGGAACTGGCGTCGATCGTCGATGTTCCATTGGAAAGAGTTCCGCTGAAGGAATCAGCAAATGCAGTCGTGGCTCCTGACGTCAATTTGAGAGTACCGCCTCCAAAGACAATGGTTCCCGATCCCGTGAGTACATCTTCTCCCACTTGAACCACCCCGGTCTGAGTCTGGCCGTTCAACGTGCTGCTGTTCAAATTAAGCGTGCCGTTGAGAACCAGACCATTATTGAAAGTAGCATTGCCCCCCGATATCGTGTAAGTGCCGTTAGTCCCAATCGTCACCGTGTTTTCCGCAGAAAGTGAACTCGTCACAATGTTGTTCCCATTCACGCTATTGGATTGATTGACCGAGCCATTGGCACCCACGGTAAAGCCATTTTGAAAATCGGCGCTTCCACCGGACAAATTGTAGGAACCCGTTCCAAACTCACCTATAATGACATTAGTTGCAGCGGCAGCGGTCAGCGTACCTCCGGTTTGATTCAGGACTCCACTGACGCTGGTACCAATATTGCCCACACTCAAAATGGAGGTATCCGTAGGCGTCGTGCCTATATTCAAGGAGCCTGACTGGAGATTATAGGTACCATTAGCGGCACCTCCGATGGCCAACTCAGCCGATGAAAATGTAACAGTTGGCGACGCGCTTGAGCCGGTTGATCCCTGATAGACGGTCCCATCAAAGCCATCACCGAGGAGTAATGACGAACCACTGTTAAATGAAAAATTTCCCGTCTTTATGTAGAGAGTCCCAGTGCCGGACACTTGCCCTACATCAATTGGGCTATTAACAGCAGTAACACCGATGATGGCCTGACTCGATGTTTGAAAATTACCATTATAATAGACCGTTGCCCCACCCGTAATGACCGTTCCTTCGGTTCCCACGGTAAGAGTCGTTGGACTATTGGTTGTCCCAAAATTAAAATTCAAACTTCCACCGGGCGCTGAATTTTTATAAAAGGTACTACTGACCAAGAAACCATAAACACTTTCATTCTGTGTCGCGTTAATCGTGACATTCAGTGGCCCACCCAGGTTCACGGCAATGTCTATTGTAGCGGCAGAAGTCGTGAAACCTGGGAAGATATGCATGGAATCCCCTGGACCCGGAACGGTTCCGGTGGCTGTCGGCGTGGTCCAATTTTGGCCGTTATCGAAATTGCTATCGGTACCTGAATTCGTCCAATCGACCGACTGTGCAAAAGCCATCGGTGAAATGCACGCGACGACGACAAATGATATCCACCCCAAGAAAAGTTTCATTTCGCGCGTAAAGTACTGAAAAGGGCTGACTAAGCCAAGATAAATCTAGTTTAAAAATAAATATGATCCCGGATTAAGTATCGATTCGCAACGGGAGATCATCCATTCGCGAACGTGGTATGTTCACACCGATAATGAGTATCCGTTGTTCGCTATCCTCTCCCTAAGTTTCATCCAGGTAAGCGATTGCGGAGACAATTTCATTGCGATCTCAACACGCCATGCCATCCACATTAGTGCGAAATGAAATGCCGTAGGGAACAGGAAGCGCATCCAAGTCCAGTTGGGAGCGGGCCGCGTCCAATACAGATCGCCCTCAGTGTGCCAAGGTCTTAATCCAAGCAATCACTTCACCGTGACGACCGGCCGCTTTCCAAACGCGCCGGAGAAACTCAGCGGGATCGACTTGGTGCGTCCGGAAAAATTTGCGATCGCCACCGCAGCCATACATCAAATCCGGAGGCATTTCACCTCGCAACTTGGCTTCCGCCTTTGGCAGAAGTCGCGGCAACCACTCTATGCCCTCGACCTGCGCGTCCTTGGACGGCAGGTCGGACATGGCGATCTGGCGGCTGGAGGGCACCCCTTTCTGTTCCTGGAGAAAGTAGTCCCGGCGTACGGCGGCGATCTTCAGCGCGGTTTCGAGTGGCGGTTCCCCTCCCCGGGCAAAATCCTCCACAAAGTCGAAGAATTCCTGAGTTGTATACCCAATCGAGGCGAGAAAAGCCTCACCGGCGTCATCAACCAAGCCAGAGGCCTTTTGATGACCTTTTTGGTATTGAGCAACGGAAGCGTGGAAGAGAGCAGTAAAAGTCTGCTCCCAGGTAGATGGATGGCTCATGAAGAGCAACCTACTGCGCCAAGTGCGAAGGCGCAACTGGTCTCGTTGTCGTGAAAGGCGCAGGCGCATCCATGGCCCGGCGCCATTCATCCTGCAAGCGGATATTCCCCAGCGTATCCGCCCACGACATGGCGGGCGAAGCCGCCTGATGATCACCCGCAGCGATGTGCCTGCCCACGACATCGACTTCCAGGGCGTAAAGCGGCCCGGAGGTCACGGTCAGTGTTTCGCTGGCTTCACCATTCCGTTCCAGGATGAGCGAAGTTTCGCCGCCGTTGACGTTGGCCGTCCAGGGATTGGTGAGGGTCAGCGATCCGCCGCTACCTTCAATCCGCACCTTGTTTTCCTGTTGCAGACGCAAGCCGCAGGAAATCGTGGCAACGATCTCGCCCGGAAAAACGATGAGCGCAGTGGCGTATTCATCCACCCCGCTTTGTGGTCCGATTTGCCCGAAAACCGAAACCCGGTCCGCTTCCGCAAATGGTTTTCCCTGCGCCACTCCGGCAATCAGGCGCACCATGGACGTACAGTAGCCGCCCACATCCAGAATACCGCCGCCGCCAAGTGAGCGGTTAAAGAGCCGGCTCTCCAAATCGTAGGGCGCGGCAAAACCGAAACTGGCCTTGATCGCGCGCACGTCGCCAATGGTACCGGCGCGAATCAACTCGATCATCCGCGCGATCTGCGGATGACACCGGTACATGTAGGCCTCCATGAAGAAAACGTTGTTTTCCCAGGCTGCCTGGATCATTTCGACGGCTTGGTCATGATGCAGACCCAAGGGCTTTTCACAGAGAATGTGCTTTTTGGCTTCTGCAGCGCGGACGGTCCATTCGAGATGTTGCGGATGCGGCGTGGCGATGTAGACCACATCCACCTCGCGATCAGCCAGAAGCGCTTCATAGGAACCGTGAGCACGGGTAACCTGATGGGTCTTGGCAAAATCCTTTGCCTTCGCTTTCGTCCGGCTGGCCACAGCGGCGAGTTCTCCGGTATGCGAGCGGGCAACGCCCTTGGCGAAAGTCTGCGCGATCCGCCCCGTGCCGATAATTCCCCAGCGAAGTTTAGCCATGATGACAAAGCCTTGTTAATAGGTGTCCGACCAGTGTGCCGTGAGCGGAGACAAGTGCAAGTCATCCGTGCGGAGTGAGGGGATCGAACCCCCGACCTTGTCCGTGTAAAGGACCTGCTCTACCGCTAAGCTAACTCCGCCTTGGATCATGTACTGAACCCGCATCTTACGCCGTGCTGGCGCAAAGGGGCAAGCTATTGGTTCAGAAGAATCTTTGGAAAAATTCGCAGGAAGAGAGAGACCAGGTTGCCTACTTCTTCCGTGACCTCAGCGCCTGCGGGTGAAATCCCGCGTTAATAGCGCGGACATCATTTTGATTCATTGAAAGGCTGATTCTTTCCCAATGCTACAAGTTGAACAAACGACCTGTTTCTAAAAATACGTTTGTTGTTACGGTGACGAATCAGGGGATGGCCAGACTGCCGGTCGTCTAATCCAAGTTCACCTACATCATTCGGATAACCACGAAAGGTCTTCCATTATGCACCAGTCTTCGAAAGGAAAATATGTATCTATGGCGACGACATTTATTGTTTTCGCCCTGTTGGCATGCCTTTCCAACGCCCTCGCCACACCACCCTCCGGTTACACCCTGGTTTTTGATGACGAGTTTACGGGAACGTCCCTCGATACCACGCATTGGACCTATGATCATCTCGGCGGTTACCGGACGGCAACGAATACGACCGCAGCGGTTTCGGTCAACAATGGATTGACCATCACTGCCTACACCGATGCCAGCGGCAACGACTATACGGGGTACATTGATATGCGGTATAAGTATCAACCGCTTTACGGGTACATTGAAGCCAAGATACAGACCGTGAATACCGGCGGCGATTGGTCAGCATTCTGGATGTGGGTTGATTCCTACGGCGGTACCGGTGCCGCACCTTACTATCCCCATACCGATGGCACCGAGGCCGACATCATGGAACATCGCGCCTTGAATTCGAGCCAGACGGATATCTCCTCGCAAGTCGATTCCGCTCTCCACTGGGACAATTATAATGCGGATGAGAAGAGCGCCAGTAATGGCCTGCGTGGCTCGGGCCTTGGCAGTGGCTATCACATTTATGGCTTGTTATGGACGCCGACCTCCCAATCCTTTTACATCGATGGTGCCTATCAATATACGATCAATAATGATACGCAGGCCGATCCTCCCACGGTGGCTGGCACGCCGAATCCGGCCACGGGCCCCATTTCCCAGACGAGTGAATATCTTCTCCTGACAACCGAGGTACAGAATAACTCCTGGGCGGGGAATCGCCCCAGCGGAGGTTACGGATCATTGGCAACCAGCACGACGAAGATGAATGTCGCATACGTACGGGTTTATCAACAAAATCCTCCCACGCCGAGCGTTCCCGCCGAAGTCACCGCGCGCAATGTATCCGGAGGCGTCGCCCTCGACTGGGATATGCCCGATAATGCTCCCTACTACAACGTCAAGCGCTCAACTACACCCGGCGGCCCCTACACGACAATTGCAGCCAAGACTGGCATCGCCGATCTGTCTCATGGCGTCTGTTATACCGATACCACGGGCGTCGCGGGCACGACCTACTATTACGTTGTTTCTGCGGTTAACGGGACGACGGAGAGCGCGAATAGTGCCGAAGTCACCAACAACGCGGCGGGCCAACCCAACTATGTCCATAGCGGGACATGGTCCGTGCAGGGCATCTTTTCCGGCCAGGCCAGCTACGCGCATCTCTATCAGAATGTCAGCGTGTCCACGAATACGAACTACACGGCCGGGTTCTGGATCCGGGGGAGTGGAGGCACATGTGATTTTATGGTCCGCGATGCGGTGACGCATACGGTGCTGGGCCAGCAATATGTCTCGGCCAACTCGACCTGGACTTACTGGAGCGTATCTTTTAATTCGGGCACCACCACTTCGGCTCAATTCTATGTGGATGATTCGTCCTCCATTGTCGGATCAGTCTCAATTGACGACGCGTTTCTGGGACTTTCCGGTGGATCTAATCTTCTGGTTAATCCGGGATTTGAAGCCGGTACCACTTCGTCTTGGAATCCGTCGGCAGGCACCGTATGGACGGCCAGGCAAGTCACTGGGATTTCACCTAACGTTCATAGCGGACTTGAATCGGCAAAAGGCATTTTCAGCGGCACCGCGAGCTATGCTCACGTGATGCAAACGGTCAACGTGACTGCGAGTACGGACTATGTGGCGGGACTCTGGCTCAAGGGAACGGGCACGATCCGTCTCATGGCCAGAGACGGCGTCACGGGGACTTCTCTCGCCAATGAATTCATCGCTGCCACGCCCGCGTGGACTTACATCTCCATGCCGTTCAATTCCGGAAGCAGCACGACGGTGAAATTCTATTTTGACGATTCCTCGTCCGTTGCTGGCACAGTCTACGTGGATGACACGTTCATGGGAATCTCAGGCGGCACCAATCTACTTGCCAACCCGGGATTTGAAAGTGGCACGACCTCTTGGTCGATTTCAACTGGGACAGTCTGGTCGCCGGGACAATGGTGAAAGGATTGACCGGGGCACCGTCATCATTGTCCTTAAATTTAAAACGGCCGATGCTCCTAGGGCATGCCTGCGCCGCCGGCTGAGCCGTAGATTTGCCCGGTCGCATAACTGGCGTCCTCGGCGGCGAGTTGGACATAGATCGAGGCCAATTCGACCGGTTGCCCCGGGCGTCCCAAGGGCGTTTGTCCTCCAAACTTTTTCAATTTCTCCTGGCTGGCACCGCCACTGACCTGGAGTGCCGTCCAGATGGGGCCGGGAGCTACTCCGTTAACCCGAATGCCTTTGGGGGCGAGTTGCTTGGCCAGCGAGCGGACGTAATTGGTCGTTGCGGCTTTTGTCTGGGCATAATCGTATAAATCGGCGGACGGATCGGTGGCTTGTTCCGACGTCGTGCCAATGATGACCGAGCCAGGTTTCATATGAGGTAGGGCGGCCTTGATGATCCAGAAAGGGGCGTAGA
>CAIPBM010000035.1 GCA_903863295.1 uncultured Verrucomicrobiota bacterium
CACGCCTTTCGGCGGAACGACCGTGGAAGACATTGTCTGGGGCCACCTGGAAAAGCCTTTCCCCATGGAAATCGCGCGCGAGTGCAATCTGCCCACCGGCTGGATTTACCTCATCAAAAAAATGATGGAGCGCTCGCCGGATGACCGCTTTGCCAATTACCGCGAACTACGCGTGGCCTTGGAGAACGTCCACAACTTCCGCTACGAGACCCTTCCCCTGGAAGCGCCGCCGCCTCCCAAGCCGCTGTCGATTCCGCGCTCCGGTGGCAACACCCAGACATTACACGGCTTGCTCGCCCAGACCAAATCGCAATGGACGATCAACCAGGCCAAGACCGGAACCTCCATCCAGCTTTCCCGCGCCCACGTTGAAGACGCGATGAAGAACCGCGCCGAGCCCCTTAAGGTTAACGCCATGGTCACCACCATCCGGGATTTGTGCAAACCTCGGGCCGAGGATCCCGAATCGATGATCGAGGTGATGGAAAAAGTACCGGGTTACGAGCCCGCCGTCCGCGCCTTGGTCAACTTCATGATTAATCCGCAAACCGAGGAGGAGACGGCGGAAAATTTAAGCGCAACCGAGCTGCTCGATACGCTGGGCATGGAAAGAGCACGGAATCTCGCCCTGACCTTCTTCGCGTTGAACTATGAGTGCCCCCGCTCACAAAGCTTTGACTGGACGCCTCTCTGGCGGCATCAAATTTCCGTCGGGGTCATCACCGATTTCATGTACGATGCTCTCGACCTGAGACGGTCCGGCCTCGAGTACATTTCCGGATTCATCCACGATATCGGCAAACCCATCCTCGCCGAGATGTTTCCCTTCGCCTATTTCTCCACGATGAACCGCTCGCTGCAGGAGGAACTCCCCTTGGTCTCCTGCGAGATGCAAATGTTTGGTATCGATCATGCCCAGGTCGCCGCCCTCTGGCTCAAGCAGGAAGGATTACCCCAGGGCTTGATCGACGCCATCGCCCAGCATGAGGCTCCGGAACGAATCAACCGTCGCTCCCTCCTGGCCCACGCCGTCGTCTCCGCAAATCATTTGGTCAAGCAGATCGGCATCGGCTACAGCGGTAACTCCATGCTCGATCCACGCGCCTGGGAGGAGCTCCCCTCCACCGGCGCCATCTGGGACGCACGGGGAAACAAGGATTACGCCTTCAACGACTTCGCCCACGACATTCTCGGTCAGTTCGAATCGTTCCCGGATTTGGTTTAAGCCGTCATCTGCCACGGCCTTCCAAATGATATCCTATGGATTCTTCGCGTAGTGCCACTGTTTCACATCGACCTCCAGATGACCGAAGCCGAGGTAAGCTTGGTCGATGCGTCCGCCGATCACGACTTTGCGCCCCACCGGTAACTGAAAGTCGCCGCTATCGAGGCGCACGCTGCCGGTACCGTCGGTAAACCAGTAGGTATCATCGTCGATTTTTTTCGTCACCTTGCCAATCAGGCTGACGTAGCGATCGTCCTGATCCAGATTATCGCGCGTCGAGATAACCCAACTGACCGTGGTCAAATGGTAGGGTGGATCCGACGGCGGAGTAGCCGGGGCAAGGCCGAGTGAGAGCGAAAAAGCCACAAGTACAAGCACGCTTTTCTTCATGCCGAGATGATGGGCACTCGCGTCCTCGATTTCAAATGAACTTCCTGAAAGCTTGCTGATACCTCATTTTCAGGACTCGACGATGGCGGATTTTTCGCCCAAATTTCAGCTCTAATCATTCATTAACCCGCTTGCCCGGTTGACTTTTTCAAACTTTTGGACTTTGTTCGTGTAGTTTTGAGTTCTTTACATAGGCCGCCCATGATCCCCCCTTCTTCCTCGCCAAATGACAATTTTTCCGAACGGCTCCGGTTTTGGCGAGTCAGCCACAAATTGACCCAGACAGAAGCGTCCCGTCAGCTCGATATCGACCGGAGCTATTTGTCGCAGGTGGAGCGGGGACGTAACCCGGGCAATGCATTGCGTACTCGCTTCCTCTTGATCGAGAAATCGTCAGCGATCACGGTCAAGGGCAACGTAGCCTCGGCCTATGGCTTGCGGAACTTGCCCGTGCTCTCCTGGACCCAGGCGGCACTGACCATCGATTTCAGCGTCGTGCCCCGCGAATGGGATGAAGTCGTGCCGAGCGACATCACGGATGAGCGGGGCTTCGGTGTTCGCTTGCGGGGCGACTCAATGGAGCCCCGGTTCTCCGACGGTGATATTGCGATTCTCCTGCCCGGTAGCGTGCCAACCAATGGCGAGACGGTGCTGGTCAACCTGAAGGATGAGGGTGTGCTCTGCAAGATCATGCATGTGCAACTCGACCAGAACCTGATTACACTTTCCAGTTACAACCCCGCCTATCCGCCGATGGAACGCCGCCGCGACCAATTCCACTGGATATTTCCCGTGGCTTCGATCTTGAAGCAACTGCGACGGGTTTAGAGATTAGCCCTACGATCTATATGTTTGGGACTTATCGATTTGCTTTGGCGCTACTGGTGGCCTTGAGCCACTTTGGATGGATTTGGGAAGGATTTAATCCTGGGCAATGGGCTGTGGTAGGCTTTTATGTGCTATCCGGCTTCTTGATGGAGCGACAGTTTCACAAGCTAGCTCCGCGAAGCGGGGTGCGTGGCTTTTATCTCGACCGCTTCCTTCGGATTTATCCACTTTATCTGACGGTGCTTATTCTTGGGCTCTTCCTTACCCCCCCCACTCATCCATTAACTATTATTCTTAATGTATTTTTACTTCCTCAAAATTACGCCTATCTCACGGGGAGCCCGAGTATCATCGACACAGCTTGGTCTCTGGCCTGTGAGGCGCATTTTTATACTCTGGTGCCAATCTTAGTCCTCTTGCCAACCTGGATCTTGCGTATGCTGATCACAGGAAGTTTGGTAATATTTACTGCAGCGTCATTCTTGAGAGATCCCACTTTTTGGACTTATATCTTTTTACCCGGAATGTTATTTACGTTTCTTACCGGCATTTTGATCAACCGGCGAGATTGGAAGGATGTACGAAACCTGTATGGAACCATTGCTATTCTAGGCGTGGTATTCATGCTAACCAAAATGTCTCCTTTGGGGCTGAAATCGGGTACTCAGATCAATGTTTGCGTGGGCTATCTTCTAGCAGTTCCCACCATTAGCTTGCTTTCAAAAAGATCACCCCAAGTTTCATGGGACAAGTTTTTAGGTCTATTTTCGTATCCGCTTTTTTTAATGCACCCTTTGGTTAAGACATACCTTAAGGATTACACGCATTGGCAATATACATGGAGTTATATGGCTATTTCCATTGCTGCGACGGGCGCTTTAATAATCCTTGTGGAAAAGCCCTTTGATCGCATCCGCTATATGATTCGAAAATCTACTCCTCCCGCTGATTCAGAAGCTTGAGGGCCTTCCCGACATTGGAAGGCTTGAAGACCAGAAGGCCCAGCTTGGCGGTGGGTGCGGTGGCGCAGTAGAGATAATCGATATTGATTTGCGAGGCGGCCAGCTTGCGGGAGATTTCGCCGATCATGCCCGGACGATTCGGCCCTCCGATCATGATCACGTCCGTACGCTGCACCAGCGTCCCGTAATCCTCCAGCACCACCAGCGCACGATGAGGCTCATTGACCACGAGGCGGATGATGCTGTGATCCCGGTTGTCCGAGGTCGTCATGGCCAGAATGTTCAGCTTCTCCTTCCGGAGCAAATCGCAGACATTGGCCAGAACCCCTGGCTTGTTGGCAACGAAGATGGAGAGCTGTTCAGCGACTTCCGCGCTCATGCCTTCGCAGGTTCTCCGGCAGTCGCGGCGGGGGCCGCGACGGGAGGAGTCAGGACAGCAGGCGGTTGTGGCGCAACCTTCCAGAAGAGCGGTTCGAAGCGGGCCCAATCGCCCAGGATTTCCTTGGCCAAGGCGCTTTCCGTCAACTCAAGATGCTTGAAGATCAGCCCCTTGAGGCCGTTGATCTCCTCCGCATCGGACAGGCGATGCAGCGTCACCATGCTCTTGTTGCAGCGTTGCTCAAAAGCCCCATCCTGATCGAGGACATAGGCGAGTCCGCCGGACATGCCTGCGGCGAAATTCTTCCCGGTCGCACCGAGCACAATCACCTTGCCGTTGGTCATGTATTCGCAGCCGTGATCACCAATGCCTTCGACAATCGCCGTGGCCCCGCTGTTGCGAACTGCAAAGCGTTCCCCGGCGCGACCCCGGATGTAGAGCGAACCACCGGTCGCACCGTAAAGCACGGTGTTTCCGCAGATCGAGTTCTTCGAGGGATCAAACTTGGCGACAGGAGATGGAACAAGAATGATTTCTCCACCACTCATGCCCTTGCCGACATAGTCATTGCTTTCGCCGACGAGCGTGATGCGCACGCCCTTGACGAGGAATGCTCCAAGGCTCTGGCCCGCGCTGCCGCTCAGGGTCAGGTCGAGGGTGTCTTCCGGCAGACCTTCATCGCCGTAGCGATAGGCGATTTCCCCGGAGAGATTCGTCCCGATACTGCGGAAGGTGTTCTTGACCTTGTAGCTGAGGCTGAGCTTGTGCTTGGTCTGGAGGCAGCTCTTCGCATCCTGCAGAATGACGTCATCCAGCGTGCGGTCTTCCAGCTTGTCGTTCCGTTCCCAGGTGTGGAAGCGGGGCGTGCCATCATCAATCTTCGGCATGGCCAGCAGGCGGGAAAGATCGAGCAGGTTGGCCTTGGGATGATTCGGAACCTGGCGCTGTTCGAGGTAATCGGTGCGTCCGATAACTTCGTTCAGGCTCCGGGCACCGATGCTGGCGAGGTACCGCCGGACTTCTTCCGCAACCGCGTTGAAAAAGAGGACGACATTTTCAGGGGTGCCCTTGTACTTGGCGCGGAATTTCTCGTCCTGGCTGGTGATGCCCACCGGACAGGTGTTGAGATGACACTTGCGGACATAGACGCAACCCGTGGCGATGAGTGCCGCCGTACCGAAGTTGAATTCCTCCGCTCCGAGCATGGCCGCAATGAGGATATCGAGACCGGTCTTCATCCCGCCATCGGTGCGGAGCGTGACGCGGTTGCGCAGACCGTTTAGCAACAGAACCTGGTGCGCCTCGGCGAGCCCAAGCTCCCAAGGACCACCCGCGTTCTTCACGGAGGAAAGCGGCGACGCACCTGTGCCGCCGTCATGACCGGAGATCAGGACGATATCGGCATAGGCCTTCGCCACGCCAGCCGCGATGGTGCCGACGCCCGACTCGGCAACGAGCTTGACGCAGACCTTCGCCCGGGGATTGACCTGCTTGAGGTCATAGATGAGCTGGGCCAGATCCTCGATGCTGTAAATATCGTGGTGCGGCGGGGGGGAGATGAGCGTGACGCCGGGCGTGCTGTGACGCAGCTTGGCGATCACCGCGCTGACCTTGGCACCGGGAATCTGTCCACCTTCGCCCGGCTTGGAACCCTGCGCCATCTTGATTTCGATTTCCGTGGCGCTGGAAAGATATTCCGCCGTGACGCCGAAACGTCCGGAGGCAACCTGCTTGATGCGGCTGTTCTTCGAATCGCCATTTTCCATCGGCGTGAAGCGGGAGCGATCCTCGCCACCTTCCCCGGAATTCGACTTGCCGCCGATCCGGTTCATGGCGATGGCGAGCGTCTCATGGGCCTCGGGCGAAAGCGCGCCGAGCGACATGCCCGCCGTGGTAAAGCGGCGGCGGATGTCCTCGATCGATTCGACTTCGTCGATGGGAATCGGCGTTCCCTTTTTCAGGGTGAGAATCTGGCGCAGCGCGACCGGCGCGGCTTCTTCCACCGCGGCAACATACTTCGCATAATCATCCCACTTCCCGGCCTTGTCCGTACCCTTGATACCGACGTAAGTATGGAAGCTTTGCAGCACGGGCGGGGTCCAGGCATGAAGTTCCCCATCGCGGCGGAAACGGAAGTAGCCGTCGTCGCTCAACTTCACATCGGGTGCGAAGGCATGGGCGTGACGCGTTAGCGTTTCCTCGGCGATTTCGCGGAAGCCGAGCCCCATGACCTGGGAGTTCGTCCCGGTGAAGGCAAAGGCGATGACATCGGGGTGAATGCCGATGGCATGGAACATCTGCGCGCCGCTGTAGCTGGCCAGGGTCGAGATGCCCATCTTGGACATGATCTTGAGCAGGCCTTTTTCGAGCGCGTACCGATAGTTCTTCGCGATCGCTGCGGCATCGGTGGTGACTTTCATCTCACCGCGCGTGAGGAGATCCTGCAACGTGGCGAGAGCCGCGTAGGGATTGACCGCAGATGCGCCATAACCAAGCAGGCACGCCAGTTGATGGACGTCGCGGCACTCGGCCGTTTCACAGATGAGACTCGCCTTGGAACGGAGATCAGCCCGGGTCAAGTGATGATGAACCGCACCCGTGGCGAGGAGCATCGGAATCGGTGCGTGGGCGGCATCGATATCCCAATCGCTCAGGATAAGGATCGACGCGCCATCGCGAACCGCCTTCTCGGCTTCGGCGCAGATGCGGTCGAGGTGGGGCTTGAGTCCGTCCGGGCCTTCGCTGACCGGGAACCGGCACGACAAGGTGGCCGTCAGGAAAGGACTCTCCTTGAGGGCGAGAATCTGCTGGATTTCCGGGTTGGTCAAAACCGGGGACTGGAGGCGGAGCAGCCGCGCGTGGGCGGGCGTCTCTTCCAGCCAGTTATGATGGGTGCCCGCAAGCACTTCAACCGACATGACCAGTTTCTCGCGGATCGGATCAATCGGCGGATTGGTCACCTGGGCGAAGAGTTGCTTGAAATAGGTGTAGAGCGTCCGGGGCTTCTTCGAGAGCACGGCCAGCGGGGCGTCATCGCCCATGGAGCCGATGGCTTCCTCACCGGTCTCGCCCATGGTCTTGATGATAGCCGGGATGACGTTGACTTCTTCCTCGGTATAACCGGCGGCGAGTTGTTGCTGCAACAGCGTTGCTCCGGGGGAAGGCTGGGCTTCCAGCGAAGGCTTGGCCACGATGTCCTTGATGTTCTCGCGGAGCCAGGTGCCGTAGGGCTGCTTCTTGGCGTAGGTCGCCTTGATCTCGTCGTTCTTCATCAGCTTGCCCGCGACGGTGTCGATGGCAATGATCTCACCCGGCCCGAGCCGGCCCTTTTCAATGACCTTGGCGTCGTCAATATTAACCAGGCCCACTTCGGAACCGATGGTGAAAAGCCCGTCATCGGTGATTTTGTAACGGGCGGGACGCAGACCGTTCCGGTCCAGGCAGGCGCCGATGGTACGGCCATCGCTGAAGACCAGCGCGGCGGGACCGTCCCATGGCTCGTTCAAGGTCTGGTGATATTCGTAAAATTCCTTCACTTCCTGTGGTGTGGAAGGATCGCCCTGCCAGGCGGCAGGAACGAGCATGAGCATGGAATGGAGGATGTCGCGACCGCCCATGACGAGGAGCTCCAGGGCGTTATCAAGGCTGGAGGAATCGCTGCCGCCGGGCTGAATGATGGGGCGCAGCTTCTTGATGTCCTCGCCAAAGAGCGGACTTTGCAATTCGGCTTCGCGGGCCTTGGTCCAGAGGCGATTGCCCACCACGGTGTTGATTTCGCCGTTATGGCTCATCATGCGCAGCGATTGCGAGAGCGGCCAGGTCGGGAAAGTGTTGGTGCTGTAGCGCTGATGGAAGATGGCGAGAGCCGTCGTGTAGTTCGGGTCGCGCAGGTCGAGGTAGAACCGTTCCAAAGTCGGCGCGGCGAGGAGCCCCTTGTAAACGAGAGTGCGGCTGGAGAAGCTGGGGATGTAGAAATCCTTGATGCCTTCGCTCTCGACCTTGTCCTCAATCTGGTTGCGACAGAGATAGAGCTTCCGTTCGAATTCCTCATCATTCATGACGGAGGGATCGGGACGCCCGATGAGCATTTGCTCGATCTCGGGACAGGTGCGGAGCGCTTTTTCTCCCAGGACGGCCTGGTTGACCGGAACCACGCGCCAACCGAAAAGGAACAGCTTGTTCTCCGTCAGGATCACTTCCGCGATATGACGGCAGCGGGCCTGGGTATACGGATCCTTCGGCAGGAACATCATGCCCACGCCGAGATCGGAATCCTGAAAGAGTTTGTGACCGAGCTTTTCAACTTCGAGCCGGAAGAGCTTGTAAGGAATCTGGGTCAAGACACCGGCTCCATCGCCCGTCTTGGCATCGGCATCCATCGCGCCGCGGTGGATGAGGGAACAGACGCAGGTCAACGCCTTGCGCAGGATGGAGTTGGAACGGACACCTTTGATGCTCGCCACCATGCCCACGCCGCAGGCGTCATGTTCAAACGAGGGATCATAGAGACCGTGAAAGGACTCTGTGCTATCGAGGGTGGCTTGGTTTAGAGGCATGGAACTACAAATTTAGAGTTAAGTCTTAAAGTCACAAGGGTTATCTCGTGTCCGACCAAAACTTTTTTATGACGGTGTTTGCAACCGCTTCAAGCTCCGATCGTCTGGAGACGCCCCTTCGGTATATTGAATTAGCGTTGGATGCCATGAGCAAACGGTGTGCCGCAGTTCAGGCAAATGAAGTTTAGCCAGCAAGACATTCGGGGCTAATGGTCTAAAGTTGATTCTTCACCGTCGCGGGATTAGTCCCTAGCATCAGGCCTCATGAAATCCAACCGCCTCGATCTCGAACTGGTCTCGCGCGGGCTGGTCGAGTCGCGGGAGCAGGCCCAGCGATTAATCCTTGCGGGTGAAGTCTGGGTGGATGGACAGCGCTGGGACAAGGCGAGTAAATCGTGCACCCCTGCCGCTTCCATCGAGGTGCGGGGCGCGGATCGTTATGTCAGCCGCGGCGGTCACAAGCTGGAGGGTGCACTTCACGGCTTTCGGCTCAACGTGACCAACTGGCGCTGCCTGGACATGGGCGCTTCCACGGGCGGCTTTACCGATTGCCTGCTCCAGCATGGGGCGCGGGAAGTCGTGGCGGTCGATGTCGGGCACGGGCAATTGCACTGGAAGCTTCGCAACGATCCCCGCGTCCGGGTGCATGAGGGCGTCAACGCGCGCGACTTGGTCACTTATGCCGGGGAACATTTTCCCGGCCCGTTCGATCTCGTAGTCGCCGATGTCTCCTTTATCTCCCTGCGCAAGGTCTTGCCCTCCGCCTTCGATCTGCTTAGCTGCGGCGGA
>CAIPBM010000036.1 GCA_903863295.1 uncultured Verrucomicrobiota bacterium
GGTCTATGACCGTCGCTGAATTTTGACGGAATTACGGAAGGCAGACGGAATTAACGGAATTCTTGAATCCCATGCAACACCGTTACTTTGGCGATGTCGGAGACTTCGGGAAGCATGGATTGCTAAGTACTCTCTGTGGATTGTTCGGAGAACAAAAGCTGTGGACGTAGCAGTAATGATTTTTCGGCGTGGACGTGCCGAGCTTACTTTATCCTAGCTACCGGCCTGCGAATGGAATTGGTGTGCTCCAGCCCGGAGCATATGGCCTCAACGCCATGGGAGCAGCACTTTACTTGGCATCAAAACGCACAAAAGAATTTGCCGACAGTGAGATCAATCCGCGATTTTTGCTGGATTCATCTGCAAGTCTTGTCATCTCTTCTAACCAAACTAATCGATCGCGAAACGAACGGGATGCATCAAGCCTTAATTGCAGTAGCTCTAAATCAAACCAACGAAGCTCTTTCTTTTGGCCGGTCTCGGAGATCTTCATGATTTTATTAATGGAAAAAATGGGCAATACGTAGTTTCTTCTGAATTATACCTAAGCCACAATCGGCATCGTCGGGAACTGGCGACCGAGGATGGGCAGGGAATTCGTCTTGAGCCAATCTTGCAGGATGCTGGCGTAGACGCTGCGGAAATCAGTGTTGTATTGGATGTCGCCATCTTTCAGGTCGGCGGGGGCGAGGCTGGGTTCGGCGCCGAGGAGGCCGGACTTGATTTTGCCTCCCATCAGGAACATCGGAGCCGCCGCGCCGTGATCGGTGCCGCCGCTGCCGTTCTGGGCGACTCGACGACCAAACTCGCTGAAGGTCATGATCATGACGCGGTCGAAGAGGCCCATCGCCTTTAAGTCATCGGTGAAGGCCTTGACGGAATCGCCCAATTCCTTGAGGCGACCATCCTGGCTATTGCGTTGGTTGGTGTGGGTATCGTAGCCGCCTTGGGAGACGTAGAAGATACGAGTCGGCAGACCACCCGCGATCAATCGCGCCACTAACTGGAGATTATTGGAGAGGCCCGATCTCGGATAAGGGGCATTGTTGGCCGTCTTGCTGGCAATCGCGCGGATTTTATCCGAGCTGACTTGCGCATCCATGGACGTCCGTTCCAGGAAGTCGAGTGCGCTCTGGCCATTTTGCAACGTCACGGTGCCGGAAACCATGCTGACGCTGGCACCGGAATTGGAGGAGTTGGAAAAGAGGTCGTTCGGGTCGGGCGTATACATGTTCCGGTAGGCCAGACTCTCATCGTCGTTTGGGCTCGCACCCATGAAGCGATAGCTGTCGGGATTTTCCAGGGTGATGCCGGTTGGCGAATGCGAGGCGAAAGCCTGGGGCAGACGCGGTCCGATGTTGATCGCGATGGTCGGATCGCAACCCTGACAGGCGTTGTCGAAATAGCGTCCCAGCCAGCCATCGGTCAGGTACTTGTCCTCGTCGCTGGCCGTCTGCCAGATTTCGGTGGCGCGAAAGTGACTCCGGTTGGGATTTGGATAACCGACGCCGTTGACGACCGCGAGATTGCCCGCGTCGTAAAGGCTCTTGAACCCGACCAGGCCGGGATTTAGTCCCAGCGTATCGTTGAGCGTTAAGACCTGTTCCTTGGGAATGCTGATGGAGGGGCGGGCCTTGTAATAGTAATCGTTGGTATAAGGCACCACCGCGTTGAGGCCATCATTTCCGCCTGCGAGCTGAATCAGAACCAGGATGGGACTGTCCTTGCCCGTGGTGACCTGCGTCAATGCGCCGTCTGCCTCTGCGTGGAGCGCGGAAAAAGTCTGCGCGACGAAGCTGGGAACTGTCCAGGTCAGGGCGCCACCGAGGAGAGTGGTGCGAAGAAAGTCACGTCGGGTAGTGAGGAGGGGATTATTCATGGCGTCAGGTCAGTTGGTATTCCGGCGTGCACATCAGCAGCCGGATTGATTTGCGGATGTCAGACTCTTCGATGGGGGACTTGGATTTTAGGAAATCGTGGATCGAATTGACGCGTTGCGCCTTGAGCTGCGCATTGAGGAAGCGGTTCTGGAGGGCATCGAGAAAAACATCCGGCGCACTCAGGTCAATGGCGGTAAAGAGCGACTTGACGTCCGCCGGAGCGATCTGCGCCAGGCCATCTTCCGAGATGCTATTCATCAGGCTCCTGACCTGACCTTGCAGTCCGGGCAGGGGAACCCGGTCACCTTCCACCAGCGCTGCAGCGAAATTGTACCGGTTGAGCAGATTGTTCGTCGTGATCCAGGCGATGCCTCCATCCCATCCCTTCACATTGGGGGGCTGGAACAATTCTTGTCCGAGCAGGGAGAGCATGCCCAGACACATGGCCTGCGTCGGCAAAGGGGCTTGAAGCTGGTGCGTGGCGGCGATCAGCCATTGCACCGGGCTCTTGATTTGAGAGCGAATGATGTCGGGCGCATAAAACTCATGGGACGTGAAGATCGTTCGCATGAGATGCTTGATGTCCATGCCGCTCTTCTGGAAATCGGCAGCCAGGGCCTCCACGACTGGTTGCGAAGGTTGATCCTGGACGAAGAAGCGCCAGAGCCGGGCGGTAATAAACTTCGCGCATTGCGGCTGCGCGCAAATCATGTTCAAGACATCTTCACCGGTGAAATTTCCCGTCTGCCCAAAGACGGTTTTCGGACCGTTATCATGGTTGCCGGGATGATATTGGTAATGGAGGTGATCTTTATCGAAGCCCCATCCGGTATAGGCCTTTGCGGCCTGCTGGATGTCCTGTTCCGTATAGTGACCCTCACCCAAAGTAAAAAGCTCCATCACCTCGCGGGCGAAATTTTCATTGGGATGGCCCTTATAGCTGGTCGCCCCGTCCAGGTAACGAAGCATGGCAGGGTCTTCGGAAACGGCCACCAGCAACTGACTAAACTGGCTGGTGGCATTTTGCCGGAAGGTCTCATTCTGGAGCCAGAGGAAATAGGGCATCCGCACTTTCTCAAAACTGGTGGCAAAGTGACCGTGCCAGAAAAGAGTCATCTTTTCCTGGAAAGGACGTGGCCCCAGCGCCATCCGGCGAAGCCACCAATAGCGCAAGTCGGCGATCTGGGTGCGCTCTTCCTGATCCTGCTGCTGCTGGAGCATCCGGCGGGTTTCGGGATCAGCCGCATTGCGAATGGCCTCGCGCCGGGCCAGAAAGTTGGGGTCCGGTTGAGCCCAGTCGGGCGCGGGAGTCGTATCGGGGATTTTTTCGTAATCGACCAACCACGAGACCGCACGGTTGAGGCCCATCAGGCGCAAATTTTCGATATCCTGAGGACTCCCGCCGAAACCGGCGCGATTCATCAAGTGGGCGGCCGTCGCCGTATTCCACTGAGAGGCGGGCAGTGGTTCTAACATATCTATTCTTTAAACCATCAAAATAGGCTCTAGTTGCGAAAAAACAAGCTATCCCCCAGGGGCCTGTCGTCCTCGCGGAGTCATCACCAGGATTCGTCACACCGCAGGCTTGCGGGAAAGAGGCATTGGCCGTTACCCTTGGCTCCGTTATGGCCAACCCTGCTTACCCACGACTTGCCGGTATGTTGGTACCTGCGTTTGCTTTGCGACATGAAAAGGACTTTGGTATCGGCGATACCGAGGCGGTGCGGCAGGCCATCACGTTTTGCGCCGAACAGAAGCTGGGACTTCTGCAACTCTTGCCCATCAACGAAACCGGGGCAGACAACAGTCCCTACAACGCCATCAGCTCCGTGGCACTTGACCCCATCTATCTCTCGCTTACTCCGGAGCAAGTCCCCGGTCTGTTGCCTCAAACCCTGACGGAGGTTTTCCCCGATTCTGTGCGCGCCGAACTGCAGGCGGGCCCGGTGCGTTATCAGCGGGTGAAGCAACTCAAGCTGGAGGTTCTTTCTCACGCCTATGTCGAATTTGAGGCAGTTGATCTCCATACCGGTACAGACCGGGCCTATGAATTCCAGGCCTTTGTGGAAAGCAACATGGGCTGGCTGCCTGGGTACACGCTCTTCCGCACTCTGCTCAACGAATATCATGGGAATGCGCTGTGGCATCAATGGATCCCGGAGCACCAGAATCTTGAGGCAGCGGAAATCTGGCTGGCCACGGCCCCGGAACGGGAAGAACTGGTTCGTTACCGCCAATTCACGGCCTACGTCCAGTGGATCGCGTGGCGGCAATGGGCCGACGTGCGGGATTGGGCGGACAAGAACAAGGTGCGCTTGGTGGGCGATATCCCCTTCGGCATCAGCCGGTATAGCGCGGATGTCTGGTCAGAGCGGGAGCTGTTTGACCTGACCTGGTCGGGTGGCGCTCCGCCGGAACCTTTCTTTGCCGGCGACGAGTTCCTCCGCCGTTGGGGCCAGAACTGGGGCATCCCGCTTTACAATTGGGATGCGCATCGGGCGCAGGATTTTACCTGGTGGCGTCTCCGGGTGAAGGCCACCAGCCTCATTTTTCACGCGTTCCGTATCGACCATGTCCTCGGCTTTTTCCGGCTCTATAGCTTCCCTTGGCAACCGCAGGAGAACAGCGCCTTCGCGGATCTCACCACAACTCAGGCGGAGGAGAAAACCGGGGGCCGCCTGCCCCACTTTATTCCCCGTGAAGACGAGCCGGAGGAAAACGCGGAGCTCAATTGCGCAGATGGGGAAGCTCTCCTCAAGATGATCCAGAAGGCAGCGGGTTCGACTGCAGTGGTCGCAGAGGATCTCGGCGTCGTTCCCAAGTATGTTCCGCCGTTGCTGGAAAAACTCGGTATCCCCGGTTTTTCCATTCCTCAATTTCTGACCGATCCGGAGACGCACGAGTTCACGCCTCGGGAGAAGATGGCCGAGATCAGCATCGCGACTTGGGGGACGCACGACCACGCCCCATTGCTCGTTTGGTACCACGATTTGACCCGCCGTTGGCATGGCCCGAATGGGCATGAAGCCTGGCTGGAATTACAGCGCCTGATGCGGTTCCTGGGCCAGAACGAAAATGAACCGCCGGTTCTATTGACCGAGAAGCTGCATGAGGCATTTCTCGCTGCCTTGCTTGAGTCGAAGTCCTGCTGGGCGATCTTCGTCATCAGCGATATCTTCGCGGTCGACTGGCGCTTCAATCAACCCGGCACGGCGACTGACGAGAACTGGAGCCAGCGTCTGGATCGTCCGCTCTCGGCCTACAAACAGGATGCGATTATCGGCCCGAAGCTCCAGTTCCTCCGCGAGGAAATCATCAAGGCCCAGCGCGCGCCGGAATAGGCTGAACCTAGCCTAATTCAGGCCCAGATCGGGCGTACCCGGTGAGTCACTGGTGCGCCGGGAAAGTATCGCATAACGCTGGTTCTTGAGCGACTCCAGGGCGACCTTCTCCTGCGGGTTCAACCAGGCTTCATTAAGCCGATTCAACCAGGTCTTGGTTCGGATCATGAGCATGCAGTTCACGATCGCGAGAAAAGAGGTGAAGCTCATCAGGGCAAAGCCACTGAGGGGTACTTCATGGGCAGCCCGGAAAGTGAAAAGGCCCTGGAAAAGCACCAGCAAGGCGATAGCCAGATAAAGGATCGTCACCTGACGTTTTAAATCCTGATCTGCCCGCCGGAGATACTCCGAGGAGCGGAGGATGTGCGCCTCCAGTTGACGCTCGCGGATGGCAACGTCTTGTAGTGATTCCTCTGGGCTCATAGTTATGAGTTTAGCACATCTTTTGCCATTAAACACGTCCTCTGGATGAAATTTTTAGTAGATTTTGCTTTGAAATGCGGAAATCGACTTGTTGTCTCCCCAAATCAACGGTGGCCACTTCCACCTGGATGGATTGTCCGGCGCGAAGAATGACCTTGGTGCGCTGTCCCTGAAGCTCCAGGCGTTGGGGGCTGAAGATAAACAAGTCTCCTTCCAAGGCGGAAAGCGGTACCATTCCTTGGACGACAAATTCGGGTAATTGAACCAGGAGTCCCGAGGAGCGGACCTCCTGGATCAAGGCTTGGAAAGAGGTGCGTTTTGTGGCGTGGGCTTGCCGGTCAAAGTATTCAAGCTTCTTGAGTTTGACCGACTCCTGCTCGGCCTCGGCCGCAGAGCGTTCCGTGGTCGAAAGATGCAGGGCCAGCCGGGAGAGGTTATCATAGCCGAAGTCCCGGGTGTCCCGCGCCTGACCGAAAAGAACGCGGTGGACGACCAGATCCGAGTAGCGCCGGATCGGTGAGGTGAAGTGGGTATAATTGATCTTGGCCAGGCCGTAATGGCCGAGCGGCTTGGGACTATACATGGCGCGCTTGAGCGACTTGAGCAGGCCGATCTTGACCACACTTTCCCCGGGCTGACCACGCACCTTGTTGAGAAGCTTCTGGATTTCTCCGCGCTGGGTCAGGTCGCCACAGGAATAGCCCATCGACTTGGCTTGCGCGCGGAATTCCTCCAGGCGCCCCGGATCGGGCGTCTCATGGATGCGATAGAGACCGGGGCGACCGCGCCGCTTAAGTTCGAGCGCCACAACCTCGTTGGCCAGGAGCATGAATTCCTCGATGAGTTGGTGTGAGATGTCGTTCTCCGTCCTCTCCAGATGAGTCGGGATACCAAGTTCATCGACGCGGACTTTCACTTCCGGAAAATCGAGATCGAGTGCGCCCTTCGCGAAGCGGCGCTTGCGGAGCAACTGCGCCATGTCGTTGAGCGCATGAAGATGACCGCAGAGGGGAGTGGTCGCTGGTTTGCGGAGCTGCGCGAAGGCTTCCTTGTAAGTGAAGCGTTTCGCGCTGTGAATGATCCCGGCGGCGAACCGGAACGACTTGATCTCGCCCCGCTTGTCGAGCGTGACGATGGCGGTCTTGACCAGCCGGTCGACATGCGGTTGCAGCGAGCAGATGCCGTTACTGAGCTTTTCGGGTAACATCGGAATGACCCGGTCCACGAGGTAAATGCTGTTCCCACGCGACCGCGCTTCAATGTCGAGCGCGGAGCCGGTCTGCACGTAATGCGAGACGTCGGCGATGTGGATGAAAATCTCAAAGTCGCCCTGGGGTGTGATCTGGTAAGAGAGAGCATCGTCGAAATCCTTCGCGTCGTCCGGGTCGATGGTCAGGGTGAAGATTTTGCGGAAATCCTCGCGCCGGGCGATTTCTTCCGGCGGAATTTGGGCGGAGATATCGGCGGCTTCCTGCTCGACGTTTTCCGGGAAGGACGTGGGCAGGTCGTGCTTACGGATGATCGAAAGGAGATCGACACCGGGTGCGTCGGGATCGCCAAGCACTTCGGTGATCACGCCTTCCGGCGGCTTGCGGCGGTCGGGCCAGTCCTTGAGCTCGACGACGACTTTCTGGCCGATTTGCGAGAGGTCGGCGGGAGGGCGCACCGAGATGTCGTGGGGGATGCGGGTTTCGTCGGGCAGGACGTAATAGAACATCGGTGTCTTGCGGAGCGTGCCGACAAGCTGACGCCGCTTGCGCTGCAGGACTTTCACCACTTCGCCGCGGAGACGGCTGTCGCGCTGGCGCCCATGCTGTTCCTTGAGGCGGGCCAGGACGAGATCGCCATGGAAAGCGGTGCCAGTATCTTCCGCACCGACGTAGAAGTCGGGTTCGGCCGGATCGATCGGGACGAGGAAGCCGAAGCCGCGCTCGTTCATTTGCAGCCGGCCCACGGAAAAGCCGAGGCGCTTGGGCAGGATATAGAGGCTATGGCGCACCTGCATGATGCGTCCGGCTTTTTCTTCCTCGGCCAGGAAGTCGGCAAAAGCGTCCGTCTCCTCGGGGGAAACATGAAGCCGACGGGCCAGGGCCTTCTCATCGAGAGGCTGGTAACCGCGATCCGTCAGGAGCGGAATGAGGGCCTCCCGCCAGTGGACGCCCGCGGCAGACTTGGGTTCCCGGAGGAGGGGTGGCTGAGCCTGAGAAGGAGGCCGGGGTTTGAAGCTGGCAGCGGGAAGGGGAGGCGGCTGAGCACCGCGACGCGGTTGAGGCTTGGGATAACCACCCGATTTGGGCAGGGGCGGCGGTTGCGCACCGCGCAGGGGCTTGTGCTTCGGATGAGAAGCGGATTTATGCTTGGGAGAGGATTGTTTCCCTCGGGGAGCCCCTTGCTGAGGGCTCGGTTTTGGGTTGGCGTTCGGATTAGGGCGGCGTCGCCGCGGTCTGTTCATTTTGAAATAGAGTGTAGGGAGGTATTACCGCACGGGCGGTTGAAGATGTCGAGGTGGGAGATAGCTTGGTAAGCGCCACTACCGACTGATTGGGGGCTCGGTGATTTTACCTGTGACTTCGTGCACATAAGCCTCCGCCGCCGTGCGAATAGCAGAAGCGACATCCGCCTTGGCCACGGCGAACTTGGGCCGGAACCAGGGGAACAGACCGACGAGATCATGGGTGACGAGAATCTGGCCTCCACAATGGGGACCGGAGCCGATGCCAATCGTGGGGATGGTGAGCCGGTTAGTGATTTCCCGGGCCAATTCCGGTTCGACCAGTTCCAGCACGACGGCGAAGGCCCCGGCCTCCTCCACGGCGAGGGCATCAACCAGAAGGCGTTCTTTTTCGGAATCAGACCGGCCCTTGATGGAGTATTTGCCCTCCAGCTTGATGTTCTGCGGAAGCATGCCGATATGGCTCATGACGGCGATACCGGCTTCCCGCAAGGCGCGAATTTCGGGGACAACTTCCACGCCGCCCTCGAGCTTGATTGCCTCGGCACCGGCCTCGGTGAGAATGTGGGCATTGGCCACCGCGTTCTGCGCCGTCTGATAGGTGTGATAGGGAAGATCACCGACAATGAGCGCCCTGGTCTGGGCCCGTGCGACCGCCGCAATGTGGTGGCGCATCTCCGCCAGCGTGACCTGCGTGGTATCGGGATAGCCGAGCACAACCATGCCGACGGAGTCGCCGACAAGGATGACCGGCACGCCAGCTTCATCAAGTAGCCGGGCGGTGGGATAATCGTACGCTGTGAGGGCGGCGATATGTTCGCCGCGTGACTTGGCGCTGCGGATGAAGTCGGGGGTGATTTTTATGGTGCGATCCATTTCAGGCAACATAACGCGCTCAACGGTTTTGGAAAGGGTGGTGCTGCGATCTGAGTAAAATGGAGATTCCCGTAGGCATTCTCGGTGAAAGTTCAACTCAGAAATTCCGTCATCCTTCGACAAGCTCAGGATGACGGATTGTTTGGAATGAACGGTTGCTAACGCGTCCTCGGCGGCGCGAGGAGGCCGAATGGCGTTATCACCGTCGGCTCGGCGGCGGTCTCCGTTTCGGGTGGCTTCACGGTCGGCTGGAGTTTCAGGAACATCTGGGTGAAATAGATCACTCCCTTGTCGCTCACCCAGACACCCATGCCGGAGTAGTTGAAGTCCCCGCGAATGTTCGCCAGATGACGCGGACTGTGGAGCCAGATCTCCACCGCCATTTTTGCGACGTCCACCGGATTGTCGGTCCGAAGCACATTCTCCCCCGCACCGTGGACGCCGACCAAGACCGCCTTCAATTTTGTTACCCGGTCGCTAAAGCCGTCATGCCCAAAGTCGACTTCACCTGTAGCCATCTCGGCGCTATGCCCACGTGCCACCTTGGCGATCATGCTGTTCCATTGGAGCGTTGGCAGGTGATTTGCCTCACGGTACTGATTGATCAAAGCAAAGGTCTGGAGTTCAAGCGAAGCCCGGTAAGCCGCGCTGTGAATCGAGTCTGGTTCCGAGGGCGAGGTTTGCTGAGCGGTTGCCCGGGTAAAGGTTGCCAAGACCAGGAAAGCAATCTGGCAAAATCGAGAGCAGGAAAGCCTGAGCATAGCGCAATCCCCACTCAAGCGTGGCACATCCTGAAAATCAATACTCAGGCGCCTCGATCTGGGCGTTGCTCAACAAATCGACCTTGGCAAACGCCACGCCGGCCTCGTCCTTGCGACCCAATTTGTCCAGCGTCAGGGCGTAGTCGTACCAAGCCCGGACGTTATCGGGATCCAAATTCACTTCACGCCGGAAAGCGGTCATCGCTGCTTCGTGGTCGTTGGTCTCCGTGCAGATGATGCCGAGATTGTGCCAAGCCGCCGCCAAGGACTCTCTCAAGTCGACCGCATGCTGATAGGAATCGCGCGCTGCTTTCAGGTCACCGCTCTGGTGATAGCTGACTCCCAGGTTGAACCATGCTTCCGGTTCGTCGGGCTTGATCATTGTCGCCTCTTCGTAAGCCGTGGCTGCCTTGGGATAATTCCCCGCGGCATGCCAGGCGAGACCCAGATCGTTCCACGCCATCCAGAGCAGTTCACACTTCGGATCAGCCTTCACGGCCCGCTGCACCGCGGCCTCCGCGTCTTCGGGCTGATCAAGCTGGGAATGAATCATCGACTGGAATGCCTCGCAGTAGGCCGTCACGGCGGGGAGCTGCGCAGCGCGCTTGAACTCCGCTGAAGCCTCCGCAAATTCGTTGCGGCTAAAGTAAATCACGCCGCGCTTGAAGTAGGCTTCCGGGTAGTCAGGGCGAAGCTCAATCGCCTTCTGGCAGGCCGCCAACGCCTCATCAAATTTATCCTCAGCACCCAAGGTAGCCCCGAGATTGTCCCAGGCGCGGGCATAATCGGGCGCCACGGTGGTCGCCACGCGCAAGGCCAGCTCGGCCTTGGCATATTCATCCATCTGGAAATAAAGAACCCCGACGTTGCACCAGACTTTGGGATGCTTCTGTTCAATCGCATCCGCCTTTAGATATTCTGCGAGCGCCAACTCGTACTTGTCGTTCAGGTGATAACCGAGCGCCAGGTTGTAGTGAGAAGCCAATTCATCGGGATCATACTTGATGGCCTCGGCAAAGGCGGTCTCAACCCGTACCGGCAACCCCGCTTCGTAACAGGCCTGCCCCAGGTTGGTCCAGGCCTGCCACATATCGGGATTGCTGGCGGGATTTTCATTCGCCTTTTTCAACAAAGCTTCCGCCCGGACCAGTTGCTTTTTTTCGATTGCCGCCTCGGCGCCCTTCAGGCATTCCGGTGTGGTTGAAGGCAAAGGCTCCGCTTCCTGTTTTTCCAGGCCAGCTAACTCGGCGGTCAGCTTCGTGACCGAGGTCTGATTGATGCGCGTCGGCATCAACAACTTGCCGGTCTTGCGAATGATATTCGGCGCGACAGGCTTGGCGTGCTGGGCCGTGGTGATGCCGGAATGTCCCGCCTCCTGGCCACTCTGCAAGCTGATCTGTCGCTGGACGGCAACCGCCGCGGCTTCGCTGAGGGGGCGTAGTTCCTTCTCAGGCCCGCCGAGTCGCATGGATCGCTCAAAATGCTGCAAGGCGACGTTTGGCAAACCTAAATCGCGCAAATAAATCAACCCGGCTTCCTTGAGGAGGGTGGGACTGTTGTAGGCCTTGGCCAACCGCAAAAAGATGGTTTTGGACATCCCCGAAATCTGGGGCGGAGGCAGTTTCTTTTCTTCAGCCGTCGCCTTAATTTCTGCAAACTTTTTCAGACCCTCGACAATAATCTCCAGGCTTTTGATGCTCAGTGGATCATTCTGTCCACGAGCCTTTTCCGCCAATTGTTCCCATGCAGCCGGGGACAAGGGATCTGACTCAATCACCTTGATGGTCTGGGTCGAGAGAGCCGAAGAAAGGGTCGAAGGATCGGACATGTACAATAAAAAATAAGCTGATTATTTTGAAATCGATTAAGACTATATCTAAAAGACCTCATGAAGGCAATTTTTACATGGCAGCATGGCATATGCCTGTCCATGGCACAGATCGATGCACTTTCGCAGGGTTAACCAATGTCCAGCCCATGAATGGCAGTGGCAAAATCCTTGAGGTTCACGCTGGGCCGGTAATGACGGTCCGCCTCCAAGATTAGATATCGGTGATCCAACCCGTTGTAGACAGCCAGCCCCTCATAGCACCCGTTGAGAAAGTTCGACGCACAAAGCTCGAGCACCTTGCAGCCTCTCGGGCACCAGATGAGATTGGTCAATCCCGCCCCGTGTAGACCACAAACAGCCCGGGCATGGGCAAAAATCGCGATTTGCTCCCTGAATGAATATTTCTCCGCCTGGATGATCGTCCACCCTTCTTCCAGCAGAAAATCGATCATCTCCTGTTCCTGCAAAGCAGCTCGTGAGGATCCGAGACGCGAGATGTAAATCTTTTCTCCAATTGATGGCAGATCCCCAATCGCCCCCAGCAAGCGGTCCTGCAAAAACCGAAGGGTACCCGCACCCAGACGACGAACGAGCTCGATGATCAAGCGTCTGGAACCGTGAAGGAGTGTCCTCGCCAGGCGTCGGATACGGTTCATGAATGGAATTGATTATCTCCAAGCCAGACGAGATGAGGGGTGCTGAAGGAATAAACTTTCCCAAAGGTTACTCGTCCCGAGCGGCGCGGCCCAGCAGGTTTTTCACGGCCACATTTGGCGGCACACCCTCATAGAGGACGGCGTGGAGCTGGGTGATAATGGGCTTGGAATCGGCGGGGATGGCGCTGTTGAGATGAACGGAGCGCGTCGTCGGCACGCCTTCGCAGACGCCACCGAGTTTCGGTAGAATTTCATCCATGGAGAGCCCTTGGGCGAGAAGAGAGCCAAACCGGAAATTGCGGCTCTGATCGCTCGTGGCCGTCAGCATCAGGTCGCCAATGCCGCTCAACCCCGCAAAGGTCTCCGCCTTCGCCCCGGCCTGGACGCCGATGCGGGTCATTTCGGCCAGACACCGGGTCAGTAATCCCGCCTGCGAATTCTGTCCCAGCCGCAGCCCGTGACAGGCCCCGCCCGCGATGGCATAGACATTCTTCAAAGCTCCGCCCAATTCCACGCCGACCAAATCGGCGGAACTGTAGGTGCGGAAATTGGGTTGATGAAGGATGGTCTGGAATTCCTTGGCCAGATCCTCGCTGTTCGCGGCAATCGTACAGATGGCGGGAAGTCCGGCGGCGATCTCCGCCGCAAAAGTGGGCCCGGAAAGCGCGGCGACGCGCGGCTCGTTCCAGACTTCAGAAATAATCGTGCTCACCCGCTGACCGGTCGTGACCTCCAATCCCTTGCTCAAGCTCAAGACCGGCACGCCCAAGTGCGGGAAACGGGCCAGCGTTTCGCGCACATGCTGCACCGGGAGGGCGACGAGGATGTAGTCCGGTTTGACGTCCGGCCAGGTGTGATCGGTGTGGGCGACAAAGGTAACAGCGTGACCCAGTCGGCTCGCGACCTGCCCCACGGCACGGCCCCACGCGCCTTGTCCGAGAATGATGATGTTCATGGCGCTTCTTTTTTGGGCGAGGGAGAATTAAGCGGTGGTTCCTGATGGGCCAGCAGTCGATAGATATTGGAGCGATGACGCCAGACCGCAAGCCCTCCCGCAACCGTACACAAACCAAAATAAATCCACTGTCCGGGATAAAACCAGGCACAGGCCAGCGGCAACACCGCCGCAGCCAGCAGTGAACCAATCGCCACCGTCCGCGTCAGCAGCACCGCAATAATCCACAAGGAGAGCGAGACAGCCAGTACCCACGGTAGCAGGGCCCCCAGTACCCCGGCCGAAGTCGCAATGCCTTTCCCGCCCTTAAACCCAAGCCAAGGGGTGTAGTTATGCCCGAGGATGACGGCGAAAGCGCAAAGAACGAGCAGGAGCGATACTTCCCAGGAATCGTCGGAGGGATAGCAGTAGCGCTTGAGCAAAAAAAGCGGGAGAAAGCCTTTGAGGAAGTCGATGATGAAAACCGTGATTCCCCACGGGCGTCCCATCACGCGATAGACATTGGTCGCGCCAATGTTGCCGCTGCCATGCTGGCGAATATCAATCCCCCGCGCCTTGCCTGCCAGGTAGCCCGGAGGGAATGAGCCCGCCAGATAGAAAAGCACGGGCCAAAGCCACGGCAAAGCATTCGGGTTCATGCCGTGTTCAATAGAAGCCTGCGCCGTGGCGGCAAGAAGATTCTTCCCGTGTTTTCAATTCAAGAGAGAGAAGCGTGATTAAATTTAGGCAGCGTCTGCGTCATCCGGGCATGAAACCACTCGAACACCATCCACAGAAAGAGAAGCCATTTGAGTTGATATTCGACCTCCATGGAGGAGGTCAGTCCAAGCCGTAGATCAAAAATTCCCATAAGGAGCAGCAACTTTCCATAAAACAGAAACCCACGATTGGATTGAAAAAAGCTGCCTTCCACGACCAGCAAACAAAGTACCCAGTTTTCGGTCGGCATGAGATAGGGAGATAATAACAAAAAAACCCAGACCATTCCCTGAAAATGTTCCGATCCGGAGAGATGCCTCATCCATCGCAAGACCACAAGAATGAGGCTTACGAAAAGAATCAGATTACGCTCGATGGAGAAATGAAGGTCTGACCAATATTGCGCCTGAGCATCTCCCCCCGCGCCTCGAAAGTAGGGAGTAAAATCGCCACTGTGATAGTGATTTAGTAGATGGAGATAATCCGAAACTCCCCCCCAGCATCCACCATAATATCTCGCGCAGAAAATCCAGGTCACGATGAGCAAGGCCACTCCGATCACCAAGACTCGCCATGCTCGACTCCCCAGCAGAAGCATCGCCGGAACGATGGCGACGCTCGGCTTGAGGCAGATCATCCAGAACAGCACCGCGATGAGCAAATCGACATGGAGTGGAGAAGTTTTTTCGCGACGCTGGAGCAGACACCAAAAACCGCCGAGGATTGTCGTCGTGAAAATCGAGCTCTGTCCTGTGGCAAAGGTGCTGGTCAGCCAAACGCTGACGGCACAGACCGTCAACGCCAGCAACTGCAAGGGAGCCTCGGAGCGTGGCAGGAGATAGATCTTAAAGAGCAGGATGATGCCGATAACACAAAGCGTGGTGTAGATCAGGTATATTGCTTGGCCGGGGAAACCGAGCAACGGCAGCATCAAAATAAAGGCCACGGGTGAATAACCGTGAATCATTCCCGTAGGCATTCCAGGCAGAATCTGACGCATCATTTCTTCCTGCTCTTCCATGCGGTAGGGATGCTTGACCAAGCCGTCACGAACGCCCTTGAAAAACAGGACATTGTAGGCGAAATCCTGCGCTAAAACCTCTCCGTGAGATGAGGTGATCCCAAAAGGTAAAGGGATCTCACTTTTGGACTGGAGATTCGTCATTTCGACGTTTACCGCGACGGTCAGAAATACAAGCCAAAATGTTAGGAAGACTAGGATCCACCGCCGGCGCCCTTTCAGATTGGCAAACGAATCCGGCTGCATCTCCGTCTTCTTAGCTGGCTCGGCAGGAAAGTACATGCATATTGAATTGGTTTCCTCGATCAACCTGCCGAATGGAAGACCTGATCGTCCTCATCCTTCAGGGGCTCACTCACTTTCTCTCCTCTGGAATCAGGGATGATCTCCCGGTCCATGGTTCAATGGACTAAGGAGAGTAACTGCTCCATGGATACTGGTTTCAATTCTGGACGGGTCTTTGGTTTTCCGTTGGTGTCGTCCGGATTCGATCCGCTTTTACTCACCGGCGATCATAGACAATTTACTCAGGCGGATTTTTGCCGCCAGGATACGGGTAAGGATTATAAAAGGCTGCGTAGAAAACCCAGCCTGCCAAGGGCATTAGTAAGATCACCGACCAGAACAGCTTTTTCGTCAGGCTATCGTTCCGATATTTCAACCACATCCGGGCAATCAGGCAGACGCTCACGTAGAGTCCCACGCCGAAGATAATTTTTGCCGGAAGATTAAAGTCTGCATCAGGCATGAAAATGGGGCCTGAGGTATAACGATTCGGCATGAAATAAAACTAAAACTTCTTCACGATCTTCACAAGCCCTTGAGCCAGCCACCCCAATCCCTCACTCAACCTCGCATCGCGGTTGATTAACCGCGGCTTTTCGCGCAAGATTGGCTTCCCTCTCATGACTGACCTTGAACGCATCCGCCATTCCGCCGCCCATGTGCTGGCCACCGCTTTGTTGAAAATCTGGCCCGACGCCCAGCTCGCCGCGGGTCCGCCCGTGGAAAGCGGTTTCTATTACGACGTCGATCTGCCCCACCGCATCACCCCCGCCGATTTCGAGCGGATCGAGGCGGAAATGAAAGCCGTCACCAAGGCCAACCAACCGTTCGTCCGCTCAGCGATCTCGCGCGAAGAGGCGATCAAGCTCGGTCAATCGGGCCGACTTGCCGGGCTCTCCGACCGCGCGTTCCCCAGCAAGTTCAAGCTCGATATCCTCAACCGCATTCCCGAGGGCGAGGAAATCTCCCTCTACACCAACGGCGATTTCGTCGATCTCTGCGCCGGGCCCCATGTCATGCGCACCGGCAATGTTGGTGCGTTTAAGCTGACTCACGTTTCCAGCACCTACTATCTGGGTGACGAAAAGAATCCCCAGCTCCAGCGTATTTACGGCACGGCCTTCAAGAACAAGACCGAGATGGAGGCCCACTTCACCATGCTGGAGGAAGCCAAGAAGCGCGACCACCGCAAGCTAGGGCGCGAGCTTGAGCTTTTCCACATCGATGACGAAGTCGGCCAAGGCATGATCCTCTGGCTGCCCAATGGAGCCATCGTCCGGCAGGAACTGCAGACCTTCATCAGCCAGGAATTGACCCGCCAGGGCTACAGCCAGGTCTTCACGCCCCATATCGGCAAGCTGGGACTCTACCGCACTAGCGGCCATTTTCCCTACTATAAGGATTCGCAGTATCCGCCCATCGTGGAACGCGAGACTCTCGACCTGCTGGCCAAGGAAGGCTGCACCTGCGGCGAACTTTCCAACAAGCTCGATGCCGGCGAAATCAACGGCTACATGCTCAAGCCGATGAACTGCCCGCATCACATCAAGATATATGCGAGCCGTAAGCATTCCTATCGCGATCTCCCGATCCGGTTGGCTGAGTTCGGCACCGTTTATCGCTGGGAGCAGTCGGGCGAACTCGGCGGCATGACTCGCGTCCGCTCGTTCACACAGGATGACGCGCATCTGTTCTGCACGGAAGAGCAACTCCCGGCGGAAGTCATGGGTTGCCTCAACCTCGTGAAGACGGTCTTCAATCTCCTCGGCATGAAGGACTACCGCGTCCGGGTCGGGCTTCGCGATCCCGATAGCGCCAAGTACACGGGCGATCCCGCCAACTGGGACAAGGCCGAGAAAGCGTGTCGCGATGCCGCCGCCAGCCTCGGCGTTCCGTTCTCCGAAGAACCGGGTGAAGCGGCCTTCTATGGCCCCAAGATCGACTTTGTGGTCAAGGACGTCCTTGGCCGCGAATGGCAGCTCGGCACGGTACAGGTTGACTATAATCTCCCTATCCGTTTCGGCCTCAATTACACCGGCTCCGATGGTAAGGAACACGTTCCGGTCATGGTTCACCGTGCACCGTTCGGCAGCATGGAACGGTTCATCGGTTGTCTCATTGAGCACTTCGCCGGTTCCTTCCCCGTTTGGCTCGCGCCGGAGCAGGTACGCCTCCTCACAGTGACGGAAGCCCAGAACGATTACGCCCGCCGGCTGGAAGCCGAATTGAAGGCCAAGGACGTCCGCGTGACCCTGGATGAGTCCCGAGAGAAGCTGGGTGCGAAGATTCGACTTGCGGAACTTGCTAAAGTTCCCTACATTTTGACCATTGGTGAAAGAGAATCCACGAGTGAACATGTATCTGTGCGCAGCCGTAAATTAACCGCTCCCGAGGCCAAGCCATGGCCCGAATTCTTTCATCAGCTGCTCGACGAGATTGCGCGCCGTTCCCTGTGATTTTTTGCATGTCCACGCGGCGGCAATTGAAACCCTAACCTGAGAGGCGTTATCGCTATCCATAAATCCTTCATCCGTGCCAACAACAAGATTCGCGCCCGCGAAGTCTTGGTCATCGTCGATTCCGACAGCACGTCCCTGGGCGTCATGGGTCTGGCCGAGGCCATGACCGAAGCCCGCAAGCGGGGTTTTGACCTCGTCGAGGTCAATCCCACGGCCAATCCGCCCGTTTGCAAGATCCTCAATTACGGGAAGTACATTTACAACCTCTCCAAGAAGGAGAAGGAAACGAAGAAAAATTCCTCCGCGACCAAGCTCAAGGAGTTGAATTTTCACATGAACATCGACGAGCACGACTACGGCGTGAAGATGCGCCATGCCGAAGAATTCATGTGGAAGGGCATGAAAGTGAAGCTCCAACTCAAGTTCCGCGGCCGCGAAATGATGCACCAGGACATCGGGATGAACCTCATCCGCCGCATGCGTGCCGACCTGTCCCAAATCGGGGTTGCAGATACTGAACCAAAATTGATTGGCAAAAGTATTAATTTGATGCTATCACCACTCCCCGCTCGAAAAAGGGTGCGAAAGTTCTCCCATGAGGATGAACCCGCTTTGGAGGAGGAAGAGTCTCACGATTCTTCGCCTGAAAACGGAAATGGCTCGGAATAGCCAGCGCTCGCTTTGATCGGTAAGAAATAATTGTATGCCTAAAGCCATTGCCCGCCGTAAAACCAAGAAAGCCGTTGCCAAGCGGTTTAAAATCACCGCCACTGGCAAAGTGATGACCTCCCAATCGGGACGCCGCCACCTCGCCGGCAGCAAGAACCGCAAGCGCAAGCGCCACCTCGCCAAGATGAAGCAGGTCGACAAGACCGATGAGTACCGCATCAAGGCCAACCTGCCTTTCGCCTAAACACTAACCGAACCCGACCATGCCCAGAGCAACAAACGCCCCCGCCTCACGCGAACGCCGCAAACGCGTCATCCAGAAAGCCAAAGGATACCGCGGCCGCCGCAGCAAACTTTTCCGCTACGCCAAAGACGCCACGATGAAAGGCCAGTACTGGTCTTACCGTGACCGCAAAGCCCGCAAGCGCAACTTCCGCAACCTGTGGGTCGCGCGCATCAATGCCGCCGTCCGCACCTTCGACCTGACCTACAGCCGTTTCATCGAAGCGCTGACCAAGGCCAAGATCGAAATCGACCGCAAGGTCCTGGCTGATCTCGCCGTGAACGAACCCGCTGCTTTCGCCGCGATCGTCCACAGCGTCAAGAAAGCCTAGTTGGTAGCCGTCGCACGGAGTGCGACGGTGCCTATCCGGAAAACGCCGCCTCATCCGCGGCGTTTTTCTTTTCCCACCGACGACGTCTCATAGCGAACGTGGACCCTTCGCGCGTTCCGATGGCCCGGGCTACTTGTTGCCCGGGTCGCCGCAGGCGACAGGAAGCGATCTGCCCGTTCTGTCTGCAACAAGGCCGAGAGAGACGACACAGAATTTCGCTTCCTGCGCGCTCCATGCGCCCGGACAACAAAGTAGTCCGGGCCACCCAGAATCGCGATGGCCGCTATACTTCAGGATGCCGCATGATGCCTAAAATCTTTGTGTTCTTTGCGTTCCTTTGCGGCTAATTCTTTCCGGATGGCGCTCAAGCTCATCCCCGTCGGCATTGCCCTCGGTTCCAACCTCGGTAACAGCCCGTCCGAACTCGATGCCGGCATCGCCTTTCTCCGCACGCTTTCCGTGGAAGGTTACCTTCGCGAATCTCCCCGCATCAAAACCACGCCGGTCGATTGCCCTCCCGGCTCGCCCAAGTTTCTCAATTCCGTTGCCGAAATCCGGCTCGATTCCGATCAGACGCCTCCCCGGCTCCTGTTGGAAAAGCTTCAGGCCTTCGAGATCAGTCGCGGTCGCGCCAAGGATCATGCCCACAACTCCCCGCGCCCGCTCGATCTCGATATCATTTACTATGGTGACGTGACCATCAATGACCCGGATTTAATGATTCCTCATCCCCGGGCGCATCTACGGCGTTTTGTGCTCAAACCTCTTTCTCATCTTCACCCCGAGCTGATTCTACCGGGGCAGACCAAGACGGCAGATGAGCTCTTACGGTTTGTTTGAGAACCGACCTTAGCTTCACGGCGCCTTGCGAAAATCAATCGACATAAAATTCCGTCATCCTGAGCTTGTCGAAGGATCAGCCTTCACCGATTTTCGAACAAAAAGTAGGCTTCAACTGTGTCATGCCTTGGATGCTGATCCTTCGACAAGCTCAGGATGACCGATAGTTTTGAGGAAGTTATTTCAAAACTTCAGATTTCATCAAGTCCTCGATTGACCAGATGGTTTGCTCCCTAGAGGCCAGGTTTTTGACCGATACGACTTGGCCTTTTCCCGTTTCGGCATCGACGATGACAGCCACTTTGCGACCTTGATCTTCAGCGGCCTGGAATTGTCGACCCACTTTCATTGGGACAAGAGGATAATCCACTGGCAGCCCAAATGTATCGCGTAGCTGCTGGACTAATCCCATCGCTTTAGGACGGTGGTTTTCATCGGCGATAACAACATAGATGCCATTGTTCTTTTTGAGATTTTTGAGCGAGTTGTTCTTTTTCAGAATTTCCCCCAACACCACATCCCCCATGCCGAAGCCGAGAGCGGGCAAATCTACGTCACCGAGATTCTTGAGGAGGTTATCGTAGCGGCCGCCTCCGGCGATGGCCCGGAATTCGCCGCTGCGGTCGAAGACCTCGAAGACGACGCCGGTGTAGTAGGCGAGGCCGCGAACGACGGTGTAGTCGCGCTTGACGTAGTCCTGTAGGCCGCGGTGACGGAGTCCGGTTTCGACCGTATCGAGGCGCTCGCTCTTGCCGGTGCTAGCATCGTCGAGGATTGCAAAGACTTCTGCGGCGAGGGGGCCGAGCTTCTCGGCGGTCTTTTCGCGGGGCTCGCGCTCGCTTTTGTCGATGGCCTGGATGAAGGCGTAACGCTGGTCTTCGGGAATCGACTTCGCATTCATGAAGTCGGTCCAGAACTGGCGGTCGCTCAGGCGGACGACGAAGTCCTTCTCGGTCAGGCCGAAGGCGCGGAGCGTATCGATGACCAGCGCGATGAGCTCGATGTCGGCCTCGAGACCGGCTTCGCCGATGATGTCGCAGTTGAATTGGTAGTGCTCGCGGAGACGGCCCTTTTGCTGGCGCTCGTAGCGGAAGACCTGTGGGATGGAGAACCACTTGAGCGGCTTCTTGAAGTCCTTGTGCCGCGCGGTGACGAGCCGGGCGAGGGTTGGCGTCATCTCGGGACGGAGCGCGACTTCGCGGTCGCCCTTGTCCTTGAAATTGTAGAGCTGCGTGACGATTTCCTGGCCCGATTTCTTCGTGAAGAGATCAAGCGGCTCGAGCGGTGGGCCGTCGTACTCGACAAAGCCGTAACGGTGGGCGACTTCACGCCATTTGGAAAAGATGGCGTTGCGAAAAGCGCAGTCGTCTGGATAGAAATCGCGGAAACCGGGGAGGGCCATGGGGAAAGGTAAAAGGAAAAAGTGGAAAGGTAAAAGGAAAGGCGACTAGGTCTTTGGAATCGGCATCTGGCCCATATTTGAACCTGATCCTGCCGCACGTGTGCGCGATAAATTCAGGAAATCGGAAGCGGGGGCGAGACCGAAATCAGGAAGCGCTTGGCGTGGAGGCGGGAGCGGCTCCATCGGTGCCGTGGAGCTGGGAGAGCTTCATGACCTGCGACTTCATTTCCTTGCCGGCCTTGAACTTGACCACGGCGCGGGGAGGGATGGGGACATCGTGCTCGGGGCGGTTCGGGTTGCGACCGACGCGGGCCTTGCGGAGTTTCACCTCGAAGACGCCGAAGTTGCGGAGCTCCACGGCTTGGCCATGGGCAAGGCTCTCGGTGAGATGATCAAGGGTGCGCTGAATGACATTCAGGACATCCTGCTGGACCATTCCGGTTTCGTTACTGATGCGGACAACCAGATCGCGCTTCGTTAAATTAGGCATAAACCGATGCTATTGCGCCAGATGGATAGAAGATTGCAAGACCAAAAAGGAAGATTTATTGAAAGAGGCCATTTTCCTGACTTAAAGCCCCTTAGAAACTATGCAGGAGTAAAAGGGTATGGCCATATTCAGAGAAGTCTGAAAGCCTGAATGAAATGAGACGTTTAAAGGGAGCACAAAAGACATGAATGCCGCCGATTTGGTCTTCATAACAACAAATTATACGGTATTTGCCCTGCGTAAATCAGATGGTGAGGAAGTATGGTCAACTCTATTAGAAACGAGCTTCTTCAAGCCTTCAGAACCATTCGTAACCTTGGTGGTTGATGAATCTGGTGTTTATGCTCACAACAATAAGCAGCTCTATCGGCTCGACCTAACAACGGGACAAATTCTTTGGAGTCGAAAGCTTCCCGGGCGTTGGCTTGGTACAGAGATCGCCTCGATAGCCATGTCGTCGGGTGCTACCGGACCAACTCCTGCACAGGCAAGCAATGTAAGTTACAAACGGAGAAGCGGCGAAGGGTCACCAGGTCCAGCCTAAGCCAGCTGCTTCACCAGAACCTTGGAGTTCCGGCCGCTGATCTCGTATTTCTCCCGCCGCGCGGGGGGTAAATCGCTGGGGGAGCCTTCCTTATAGCCACCTTTTTGCTGGAAGTAATTGAAGGCCCGGGTCGAGAGGAGGAAGATGGTCTTGATGCCCCGCTCGTGGGCTTCCTTCTCGGCGAAGAGCATCAATTTCTGGCCGATGCCGATATTCTCATGGGCGGCGCTGACGGAGAGGCAGGCCAGTTCCGCCGATTCGCCGCCGGGCTGCACATGGAGCGCGACGCAGCCGACGATGTTGCCATCGATCTGGAAGACGTAATAGTCGTCGATGTGGGAAACGATGTCCTGCCGGGTCCGCTTGACGATTTCCTCCTGCTCCACCGATTCCCGGATGAGATTGCGAATCGCCCGGACATCCTTCTTTAGCGCGGCCCGGACGGCCTGGTACTCGTTGGCGTAGATCATGGTGCCGACGCCTTCGTTGGAGAAGATCTCGGAGAGGAGCGCTTCATCGACCCGGCCATCCAGGAGGTGTACCCGGCTGACGCCATTGCGGCAGGCCCGGATGCTGTGCTCAAACTTGGAAAGGAGATTTTCCGCGATGTCGGATTTGTGCTTTTTAAAAAGCTCCTCCGCTTCCTCGACTGACATCTGGCTGATCGTGCTGGCGCCTTTTTTATAGGCGGAGTAATTGGAGATGTAGATGAGCTTGGCCGCCTTGAGGGCCTCCGCCACTTCCATGGCCACGCCGTCGGAATTGACCCGGAAGGTCCGTCCGTCGCCGTCGAAGCCGAGCGGGGCGATGACTGGGATTACGCCCTTGTCGAGTAACTGGTTGAGAAACTCAGTGTCGACCCGCTCGACCCGGCCCGTGAAGAGCCGGTCGACACCGCCGACGATGCCGTAGGGATGGGCGATGATGGCATTGGTGTAGGCGGCCCGGAGATCGTTGGAGGCGAGGCCTTCCAGCACTTCGTGCGTAATGCGATTGGCTGCCGTGAGGGCGAGCTTGAGGGTCTCCGCATCGGTGATGCCGGTACCGTCGGCGTTGCTGATCGGGACATGGGTTTGCTCGGCCAGTTCCCGCAATTGATGGGCCGCGCCATGGACGATGACGAGCCGGATGCTGAGCGACCGGAGCACGGCGAGATCGAGGAGAATATTGGGGAAATTGTCGTCGGCGATGATGTTACCATCAAGCGAGATGACGAATGTCTTTTCCCGGAACCCGGGAATGTACGTCAGGATGCCGCGTAAATCAGAGACTTTCATGGGAAGACGATAATGCTACCCGGAATTCGTATCTAAACAAGAATGACATTGGCTCTTATTCCGCCAATAGTTCGCTTCCATTAGGCAAAGATCGCTCGACACCACTAATTCATGACGTATATTGAAACAATGGTTGTTACGGACTTTGTCTCGCGAATCACTTGCAAGCAAGCGCTTGCTTATGCCGGCATCCCTCTGATGCTCCTCGTTCTTTCGGGCTGCCAGCAGGCGAATCAGGGGCCGCCCCAGATGCCGCCCCCTCAGGTGACCGTGGCGCACCCGCTCCAAAAAGAGGGGATGATCGATTATGACGAATTCACCGCGCGGCTGAGTGCGGTCGAAAGCGTGGATATTCACGCCCAGGTCAGCGGCTACCTCCAGAAAGTGAATTTCAAGGATGGGCAGGAAGTTAAAAAGGGCGATCTGCTTTGCCTCATTGATCCACGTCCTTACCAGGCAATTGTTGACCGTGTTCAGGCTGAGCTTGACCGGGCCCGGTCCCAGCTTGAGCTGGCGGATAACGATTTTAAACGCGCCCAGCAGCTTTCCCAAAGCAAGGCGATCTCCGTTGAGGAACTCGACCTTCGCGGCAAGACCTGGAACGAGGCGCAATTCGCAGTGAAGTCGGCAGAAGCCAGCCTTGAGGCTGCCAAACTTAACCTCGATTATACCAGGGTTGAGGCCCCGATTGATGGGCGACTCGGCCGGGCCTTGGTCACGGAAGGAAACTTGGTCAACGGTGGTGGAACCAATCCGACGCTGCTGACGACACTCGTTTCGGTTGATCCGGTCTATGCTTATGCAGACGTCGACGAAGCGACCGTGCTGAAATATCAGCAACTCGACCGCGAAGGCCTGCGTAAAAACAACAACGGCGTTATCCCCGCCGCGCTGGCCCTGGGGAACACGAGCGCCTTTGCCTATAGCGGCTCCATCGATTTCATCAATAACACCATCGATTCGGGCACGGGAACGCTCCAGGTTCGCGCCGTCTTCGCCAACCCCAAGCGGGACTTGATTGTGGGTGAGTTTGGTCGCTTGCGCGTGACCGGCAGTGGCAAGTATACCGGACTGCTTATTCCCGATTACGCCATCGGTGCCGACCAGGAAAAGAAAATCGTCTACGTCGTCGGGCCGGATAAAACGCTCCAGACGCGGGAAGTCGTGCCGGGTGCGCTGGAAGGCGGACTCCGGGTGATCCGCTCCGGCTTGACTGCCGACGATGAGGTGGTCCTGGATCGACTGATGATTCTCCGCCCGGGCATGCCCGTTACTCCCAAGGAACAGCCGATTGTGCCGCCCGATTCCACCGCCGCGGATCCGGCCTCCCAACCGGGGCACTCTTGATTTTTCGATTCCGCCTTTAGCGCCGCTTCCGACTTCGCGATGAACTTTTCCCATTTCTTTATCACCCGGCCGGTCTTTGCCGCCGTACTGTCGATCGTCATCTTGATCGTTGGCGGGATTGCCCTTTTTCAACTGCCCATCGCGCAGTACCCGGAAATTGTGCCGCCGACCATCCAGGTCAGCGCGACTTATCCCGGTGCCAACGCCCAGATTGTGGCCGACACGGTAGCCTCGCCGATTGAGCAGGCGGTCAATGGCGTCGAGAACATGCTCTACATGTCCTCGCAGTGTACCAACGACGGCGCGATGTTGCTGACCATCACGTTCAAGCTGGGCACGAACCTCGATACCGCTCAGGTGTTGGTTCAGAATCGCGTGGCCATTGCCGAACCGAAGTTGCCGGAGGATGTGCGCCGGACCGGCATCACCACCCTGAAGAAATCGCCTGACCTGACCATGGTCGTCCACCTCATTTCGCCGCACGGGAAATACAACCAGCTTTACCTCAGTAATTACGCCTTTCTCCAGATCAAGGATACCCTGAGCCGCCTCCCGGGCGTCGGCGATGTGACTATTTTCGGCGCGCGTGATTACAGCATGCGTGTCTGGCTCGACCCCAACAAAATTGCCTCCCGCAATATGACGGCGAGTGATGTGGTCAACGCCATCCGCGAGCAAAATGTCCAGGTTGCCGCTGGTGTGCTGGGCCAGCCGCCCACGCCGAAGGGGCAACAATTTCAGCTCACGCTCAGTACGATGGGCCGGTTGGTTGAGCCCAAGCAATTTGAGGATATCGTGATCAAGACCGGCGCGGACGGGCAGGTCACACGCCTGAAGGACGTGGCGCGGGTGGAGCTCGGCGCCTTGGACAACACCATGGATAGCATGCTCGATGGCGAGCCCGCCGTGGCCATGGTCATCTTCCAGTTGCCCGGTTCCAACTCACTTGACACCTCCAAGGCCGTTCGCGCGGAAATGGAGAGACTCAAGCAACGGTTCCCGCCGGGAGTCGACTACCGCATCATTTATGATACCACGATGTTTGTGCGCGACTCCATCGCGGCGGTGGTGCAGACCCTCTTTGAAGCCATCGGACTCGTTGTTCTTGTCGTCATTGTTTTCCTTCAGACCTGGCGTGCCGCCATCATCCCGCTGGTCGCGGTGCCGGTTTCGCTCATCGGGACTTTTGCCGTCATGGAAGCGATCGGATTCTCGCTCAACAATCTTTCTCTCTTCGGGCTCGTTCTGGCCATCGGTATCGTGGTGGATGACGCCATCGTTGTCGTTGAAAACGTTGAACGTAATCTCCAGAGCGGACTCTCGGCGGTCGATGCGACGCGAAAGGCGATGGATGAGGTCGTCGGGCCCGTGGTGGCCACCGCGCTCGTGCTCAGCGCCGTCTTTATTCCCACGGCTTTTATCTCGGGCATCACGGGCCAATTCTACCGGCAGTTCGCCTTGACGATTGCCGTCTCAACCATCATCTCGGCATTTAATTCGTTGACGCTTAGCCCTGCGCTTTGCGCACTTTTGCTGAAGCCTCACGCCGCAAAGCCCGATCTTTTTCAACGGCTCCTCAACTTTCTCGTCGGCTGGTTCTTTGCCATCTTTAACTGGTGCTTTGAAGCGGCCCGAAAGCTTTATGTTTCCGTGGTCGGCGGCCTGATCCGTGTTGCGCCCCTGGTTCTGCTCATTTACGTCGGGTTACTCGCGCTGGCCTGGTATGGCTTCCAGCGGGTGCCGAGTGGCTTCATTCCCCAGCAGGATCAAGGCTACCTCATCAGCGTGGCCCAGCTTCCTGACGCCGCGTCCCTGGAGCGAACCGAGAATGTCGTTCATAAGATCTCGGAGATCGCCCGCAGCACGCCGGGCATTGCCCATAGCGTCGAATTCCCCGGCTTCTCCGTGCTCAGCTTCACCAGCGCTTCGAACTCTGCCGCGATCTTTTTCCCGCTGACCCCATTCAGCGAACGCAAAACGCCGAATCTGTCGGCGGGCGCCATTCTGGGTGGTCTCTTCCCCAAGCTTTTCTCCATTCCGGAGGGGCTCTGCCTGATCTTCCCTCCTCCTCCGGTGCAGGGACTCGGCACCGTCGGCGGATTCAAGATGGAAGTGGAATGTCGCAACGGCACCGATTTCGAGCAGTTGGACAAGGTGGTGCAGTCGATCATTGCGAAGGGCAATCAGACTCCCGGCTTGACCGGACTCTACACCACCTTACGCACCCGCACGCCGCAACTCTATATCGATATTGATCGCGCCAAGGCGAAGTCGATGAATGTTGCCCTGAGCGATATTTCGAGCACCCTGCAGATTTATCTCGGCTCGCTCTACGTCAACGACTTCACCCTCTTTAACCGTAGTTACCAGGTTACGGCGCAGGCCGATTCGAATTTCCGGCTGACGCCGGAGGACATCGGCAATCTCAAGACCCGCAACGCGGCGGGTGACATGGTGCCATTAAGTACGCTGGTCGCGGTGAAGAATATCACGGGCCCGGATCGTGTGGTGCGTTACAATCTCTATCCTTCAGCCGATATCGCCGGGTCTCCCGCGCCAGGGTACAGCTCCGGTCAGGCGATTGCGCTCATGGATAAGCTGGTCAAAGAACAGTTGCCGCCCGATATGAGCTACGAGTGGACCGATTTGACTTACCAGGAAATCCTGGCGGGCAATACCACGCTTTATATCTTCCCCCTCTGCGTACTCTTCGTCTTCCTGACCCTGGCCGCGCAATACGAAAGCTGGAGCCTTCCGCTCACGGTCATCCTCATCGTTCCGATGTGCCTGCTCAGCGCCATCTGGGGGGTCTGGTTCCGGGCCATGGACAACAACATCTTTACCCAGATCGGGTTGGTCGTTCTCGTGGGCTTGGCCTGTAAAAACGCGATCCTGATTGTCGAGTTCGCCAAGACGCTCCAGGAAGGTGGCGAGACACGGCGACAGGCGGCGATTGATGCCGCACGCCTCCGCATACGCCCGATCATGATGACGTCGTTCTCGTTCATCCTCGGCGTGGTCCCGCTCTTGATTGCCTCCGGTGCGGGCGCGGAGATGCGTCAGGCGCTGGGTACGGCGGTCTTCTTCGGCATGCTGGGGGTCACGTTCTTCGGGGCGCTCTTCACACCGGTATTCTATGTGGTCGTGCGCTGGCTGACGGACAAGCGAAGCAAGTCTTCGACGTCGACACCTCCAGCAACGGCAGTTTAAGCCGTTTGTCAGTGCAGGATTGAATTCGGTGATCGAATCAAAAAAATCACAAAAGGATTTTGCTCTGCGCGTGGACTCGCCATCATACTGTCAGCGTATGTCCGGCCCCAATCTCGTTTACTTTGACCTGGAAACCCAGAAGAGCGCGGCGGAAGTCGGCGGCTGGCACAACAAGCGCGCGATGAAGATGTCGCTGGGCGTGACCTACAGCACGGCGCGGGGCACCTATGAGATTTATCGCGAGGACGAGGTGCACCACCTTCTCCAGGAACTCCAGCGGGCTGACCGGGTCATCGGGTATAACGTGATCGACTTTGATTTTGAAGTGCTGGCGCCCTACTCCGTTTTTGATTTGAGCCAGGTGCCGGTGCTTGACCTCATGCAAGACGTGGAAAAAACGATAGGCATGCGGGTGGGGCTTGATGCCATTGCCGAGCAGACCCTGGGTTGCGGCAAGACGGCTGACGGCATGGAAGCGCTGAAGTGGTGGAAGGAAGGGAAGCTTCAACCCATCGCCGAGTATTGCTGTTACGACGTCAAGGCGACGCGTCTCGTTCACGAATTTGGCGCGGAATACGGCTGCGTCTTTTATTTCAGCAAGAAGACGCAACGCCGGGAAAAAGTGCCGGTGATTTGGTAGGGTGTAATTTTAGCGATCCGTCATCCTGAGCTTGTCGAAGGATCAGCCCCCAAGGATTCGCGAATTTCAGTATAACGTGGGTGATCGACGGAAGCTGATCCTTCGACAAGCTCAGGATGACGGAAGGTAATTAAAACCGGATATCGAAGAAGCGCAAATCAGGCTGGCCTGTCGCGGCTCGATGGAGCATGACGGCGAGCTCGCGCGCATGGTAATCGCCCCACATCGAGGCCTCTCCGCACGGAACCTGCTGGCCCGGCGGGATGTAATCCCAGCCGTTGGGGCGATGATAAACGGAGTGGAGAATCAGACCTTCGTGCGTGGGATCGGTCGAGAGATAGGGCTCCTCAAAGAGTCGCTTCGCGACGGTGAGTCCCGCCTGATAATAGCGGGTGCCCTGTTCCGTTTGGCCCACGCGCTTCAGGTAGTTGCCGAGGCGGAGCAGGCCCTGCGCGGCGATGGCGGCGGCGCTGCTATCGACCGGTTCATGCTGGTTGTAGGGTTCGGCGGGACGATCCAGGTAATTGCCGAGATAAGCGAGACCGGGCGCCCCGGTGTCCCAATAGGGAATGCCATCAACCGGAGTGTACTGGAGATAGAAATCGGCGACGGCCTCGGCGACGCGCAGGAAGCGGGAGATCACCTGGGCCTTGCCGCCAAACGGAGCCAATTCCTCTTCCGGGAGAGTCTCGAGAAATTCGATCTCTTCCGGGTAACCGCAGAGAATCCAGGCGAGGCCGCGCGTCCAAGTCGAGAAGGGTGAATATCCTTGCTGACTGTTGGGGCAACGGTAAGCGCCGTCGTTGACGTTGAAGATCGACTCGTGCGCGGTGCGTCCCCGGATATCGTACGAATCGCGGCCATCGCCGAAATAAACGGCGAAGCGCGCCGTCGTTTCGGCATGTTGGAGAAGTCGCGCCAGGAGCGAAATAGGGCGATCCATCTCGCCCATCAGCTTGTGGCCGAGTTGGTGACTTACGGCCAGCGCACGTAGCGAACGAATGGTATCGGCGAAGAGCGAGTGAGGGCCGTTGAACGAGTAGATGTAGCCGGAGTCGGGAGTGAGTTCGGTCCAGCGCGCGGCCTGGATGGCCCCGGTTGCCTTGAGCGCGAGTTCGTAGAAATTCTTTTCCCACGGATTGAACGGGAGCACGCCCGATGACATGAGGCGGAGAAGATTGCCGTAGGTGCTGACGTTGTTGAAGCCGTGGTCGTGCACGCCGATGTGGGTGACGTGTGAGGCCATGAGTTCGACCGTATTGCGGCGGCCGATATCGAGGAAGGCTTCGTCGCGCGTGACCTCGAATTGATAGATCGCGCCACCGAATTGAAAGCCCTGGGTCCACTCGGTCCAGCCCCGCGAGGTGTACTCGCCCTTGACCGTGAAGACCGGTGTGCCGCGCGCGGGGTTCCACCGGTTTTGCAGGTGATGGATTTTCTGGCCGGAAAGGGCGAAGACTTGGTCGAGGGCTGGCTTGAGATCGGCAGCGGTGAGGGAGTAGTTGATCTGGATCATGGATGGATAATTTTTTTGCCGCGAAGGAACACAACGATTGGGAAGGCCTTGCCGTTTTTGTGTTCTCTGCGTTCTGGGGTGGCTGAGGTTAGAGTCGGCGCAAATGGAAACCGCCGTCGAGGTTGATGACGTCGCCGGTGGAGAAAGGGAAATGGCCTTCCAGGATTGCCTTGGTGGCGAGTCCGACATCCTGCGGCGTGCCCCAACGTTTTTGCGGGACCAGGCCGTCGGCCAGCATCTTGTCGTATTTATCCTTCACGCCGGCGGTCATGTCGGTCGCCATGATGCCGGGGCGAAGTTCGAGCACCTGCACGCCTGCGTCGGCCAGACGCACGGCCCAGAGCTGAGTGGCCATGCCGAGCCCAGCCTTGGAGATGCAGTATTCGCCGCGATTGATCGAGGCGGTGTTGGCGGAGAGGGAAGTGACGAAGAGGAGCTTGTAGCCGCCGGGGACGCGGGCCTTACCGGGATTGGCCAGCCAGTAACGCGCGGCGAGTTGCGAGAGGAAATAGGGGCCCTTCAGGTTGATGCCGATGACTTCGTCGAAGATTTCCTCCGTGGCCTCCGTGATATCGGCGCGGATACGCGGAGCGACTCCGGCGTTGTTGACCAAGGCATCGAGATGGCCGTAGGCGGCGAGCGTTTCATCAAAGAGCCGCTGACGATCGGAGGCGAGACCGATGTTGCCGCCGACCTGCGCGAATTTTTGCGCGGGGTTGGGGGCGAGCTTGGCGCAGGCCTCGGCGGTCGCGGCTGCGGCGTCCTTGTTGCTGGCGTAGTGGATCGCGACGGAAAAACCGGCAGAGGCAAGTGTTTCGGCTACGCCACGGCCGAGGCCGCGTGAGGAGCCGGTGACGAGGACGACGGGTGGAGGAGAGTTGAGCATATCTATTAATTACGATCTTTGGTTCAAACCTTCCCCCTCGTTCCCAAGTACAACTTGGGAACGCACTTGTCCCCGCAACTTCGTTGCGTGCTCAGAGGTGGTCGTAGTGAAGCAAAGCTTCGCGGACACGGACGTTCCCAAGTGCAACTTGGGAACGAGGGAAAAGGGAAGGAAAGGCATGAGAGCAAAGTCAACAAAGGTCTTGGACCGGCGCTACGTTATTTACCCCGTGCCTTGGCCACGGCGACGATGAATTGCCCGGCGAGATCACTCAACTTCGCCCAGTCCTTGTTTTTGAGGATGTCCTTGCTGACGAGCGTGCTGCCTGCGGCCACGGCCACGCAACCGGCCTTGATGAAATCGCCCGCCGTGTTCACGTCGACGCCACCGGTAGGGACGATCTTGAGGTGGGGGAGGGGACCGCGAATGGAACTGATGTACTTCGGGCCGAGACCTTCTGCCGGGAAAATCTTGATGAAATCGGCGCCAAGTTCGTAGGCCGTTTGCGCCTCCGTCGGCGTGTAGGAACCGGCAAAGATCGTTTTGCCCACGCGGTTGCAATAGGCGATGACCTCCGGCTTGAGGACGGGCGTGATGACATATTGCGCCCCGGCGGCGATGGCGGCCTCGGCGGTCTTGACGTCGAGCACGCTGCCGACGCCCACGAGCGCCTTGTCGCCGAAGACGCGGCAGACATCGGCGATGACCTGGAGCGCGTTGGGCGTGGTCATGGTGACTTCAATGCCGGAGACGCCACCGTCAATGAGGGCGCGACTGGCGTCGATGAGTTGTTCCGAGTTGTCGGCGCGGATGATGGCGACGACGCCGGGAGTGAGGAGGCCGGAGATGACTTGGTCTTTGGTCATAAGAGATTTGACGGAATTACGAAGGACAGACGGAATTAACGGAATGAGAGGGTAGTTGGAAACCTATCGCTGCACGCGACCGGAGCCGTCCCCGGCGAGCAGAGCTTCGACTTCGGAGAGTTTCACGAGATTGAAATCGCCGCTGATCGAGTGCTTTAAGCAGCTGGCGGCCACGGCAAATTCAATGGCGTCCTGCGGAGACTTCTTCTTACCGAGCGCGTAAACGAGTCCCGCCGCAAACGAATCGCCACCGCCGACGCGGTCGACAATCTGGATATCGTAGCGACGGCTGAAGTTCGCCTTACCCTCCGTGAAGTAGAGTCCCGACCAGCCGTTGTGCGAGGCGGAAAAGCTCTCGCGCAGCGTGATGGCCACGCCCTTGAACTTGAAGCGCTCGGTCAATTTGGTGGCGACTTCGATGTAACGGCTGTGGTCGATCTTGCCCTCGGTCACTTCCGTGCCGCTGGCCTTGATGCCGAAGACTTTCTCCGCGTCTTCTTCGTTGGCGATACAGATATCGACATATTCCATGATGCCGCTCATGACTTGTCCGGCCTTTTCGGTCGTCCAGAGTTTCTTGCGGTAATTCAGGTCGCAACTCACGGTCAGGCCGAGCTTCTTTGCCGCGCGTGCCCCTTCCAGCGAGGCTTGGGCCGCCTTGTCGGAAAGAGCAGGGGTGATGCCGGTGAAATGGAACCAGTCGGCGCCCTTGAGAATCTCTTCCCAGTTAAGTTCGGACGGATTGATCTCGGAGATGGCGCTATGGGCGCGATCGTACGTGACGGTGGAAGCGCGCTGGGAGGCGCCGCTCTCCAGGAAGTAGATGCCGATGCGCTCGCCGCCGCGCTTGACCTGGCTGGTATTGACGCCAAGACCTCGCAATTTCTGGAGGCAGGTTTCGGCGATGTCGTTCTTGGGCAGGCGCGTGACGAACGTGGCCTCCTCACCGAAGAGCGCCAGGGACACGGCGACATTGGCCTCGCCGCCGCCGAAGGTCATCTCCAGCACGGGTGTTTGGTTGAGACGCAGAAAGCCCGGGGTAGCCAGGCGCATCATGATTTCTCCGAAAGTGACGATTTTCATAGGGAATTCGCTACTCCTTTTCCCGGATCATATATGATATATAGCGGGATTTCAACGCAAAAATCTCCCCTTGACGCTTCAACCAAAGGCGTTTTCTGCGCGGAGGGTGCTGGAACGGAAGCCCGCCCGGTTGGGGCTATTCCTTTTCCACGACAAAAGCGAGATGACCAAAAGTCAGCTTGTCCCCGGCATTGATGTAACCTTCCCGCAGCACAATGCCATTGACCTTCGTCCCGTTCGTCGTGTCGAGATCCTTCACGTGAAGCCCGCGATTGGTCAATTGCACGAGACAGTGCTGGCGGGAAATGGAGGGATGCGAGATCGGGATATCGCAGGCGCTGTTACGGCCGATCAGGTTGCTGACCTGGGTAAGCTTGTAGCGTTGATCGGGATAATCGACCGACACCAGAGAAAATTTATACTTATTGAGCAGGGCCTCATCCTGCGCCGCCCGGACTTCGGCACTGGGCGTAAAGGTGGTGGTGGCGGTATTATCAAACTGTTTGTTTTTGGCCGGGGCCGGTGAGGGGGAGGAGGTCAAGGGGCCCGTCGATTTCCCCTTGGATGCGATCGAAATCACCGGGCGGCTGGCGGTCAGGGCAGGCGCGAGAGGCTGCTTTTCTTCTGCTCTGGGGTTGGGTAACAATCCTGTGACATCAAGCTTCAAAGGCTGCACGGGAGGCGTAGGAGGAGCCGCATCGGGTTCCCAGAAATAGCGGGCTTCTTTCCAGCCCAAAACCTGTTTAACAATCGGTTCCCCCTCCGTTTTGCCTTTGACCGCAGCAATGACAACTCCACTCTTAAAAAAGAGGTTGGCCGACTCCTTGGGAGCGAAGGCATGGAAGCATCCGGTCAACTTTCGCTGGGTTATGCGATCCAAGATTTCTTCCACACTAAAAAGTTGCAGGATAGAGGAGTCCATCTCCTGTAGGATACAACTCTGTTAGGAAATAAACAAGCTTGTAAGTCATTGATCAGAGAAGATATACAGGACATCTCCTCAAGGGAGGCGAAAGAATTTGACCCGTAAAAGAGGCGCACAATATTTTTTAAAAAAACTTTTGACATTCCCTGACGCTTGGCGCACGATGAAGCAAGATCGAGGCCACTCCTGAATTTAGGGCGCAAGTTTTAAATTCGGGCGTGGACTTTTTGCCTTTATTGCTAGGACGGGGACAGTTTGCAGGATAAGGGCCGGGTAGGCTTCACGGCCACTTGCTCGGTGATTCGGTCAAGTGCCCATGTAGCTCAGTCGGTAGAGCACATCCTTGGTAAGGATGAGGTCACCGGTTCAAACCCGGTCATGGGCTTGCCCCCTTTACCGGCGGCTGGAGGCGGAAAGAACGCGATCAGGAGAAGAAGAATTTAACCACGACGGGCTGACTAAGCACTGCGCAGGCAGGGTGAAGATGGCCGATACAGACACAAACCTCAGGAACAAAGAACATGGCTAAGGAATCATTCAAACGCGATAAACCGCACGTGAACATCGGCACCATCGGTCACGTCGATCACGGTAAAACCACTCTCACTGCCGCTATCACGAACATTTTGGCCAAAAAAGGCCTGGCAACCGCGAAGAACTACGCGGAAATCGATAATTCCCCCGAAGAAAAAGAGCGCGGAATCACGATCAATACCACGCACATCGAATACCAGACCGACAAGCGTCACTACGCTCACGTCGACTGTCCCGGTCACGCCGATTACATCAAGAACATGATCACCGGCGCGGCCCAGATGGACGGCGCCATTCTCGTTGTCAGCGCTGCGGACGGTCCCATGCCTCAGACCCGCGAGCACATTCTTCTCGCCCGTCAGGTTGGCGTGCCCGCGCTCGTTGTCTTCCTGAACAAGGTCGACATGGTCGATGACAAGGAACTCCTCGAACTCGTCGAGCTCGAAGTCCGCGAACTCCTCACCTCCTACGAATTCCCCGGCGACAAGATTCCCATCGTCAAGGGTTCGGCCCTCAAGGCCCTCGAAGGCGACGCCGCTTATGAGAAGGAAATTCTCAATCTCATGGACGCCGTTGATTCCTACATCCCCATCCCGGAACGTCCGAAGGATCAGCCCTTCCTCATGCCGGTTGAGGACGTGTTCAACATTGAAGGTCGCGGTACGGTCGCGACGGGTCGCGTCGAACGTGGCGTGCTCAAGAAGATGGAAGAAGTTGAAATCGTCGGTCTGCGCGACACCGCCAAGACGACGGTTACCGACATCGAAATGTTCAAGAAGCTCCTCGACACGGCGGAAGCCGGTGAAAACGTCGGTGTTCTTCTCCGCGGTATCAAGAAGGACGACGTCGAGCGCGGCCAGGTTCTGGCCAAGCCCGGTTCGATCAAGCCTCACACCAAGTTCAAGGGCCAGATCTACGTCCTGAGCAAGGAAGAAGGCGGACGTCACACCCCGTTCTTCAACAATTATCGCCCCCAGTTCTTTTTCCGCACGACGGACGTGACCGGCAGCGTGAAGCTGAAGGAAGGCGTCGAGATGGTCATGCCTGGTGATAATGTCGAAATCGAAGTCGAGTTGATCACCCCGATCGCGATGGAGAAGCAGATCCGCTTCGCCATCCGTGAAGGTGGTAAGACGGTCGGCGCAGGTCGCGTGACTGAAATTATCGCATAATCACAGAAAGAATTGCGCTAAACCGTCGGATCTCGGAGGGCCTTGGTGGTCTCCGGAGGCCCGGCGGTTTCGGCGTCAAAATAACAAAAGAAAAATTTGTATCCAGTCAGTGAGGTCAGTAGCTCAATTGGTAGAGTAGCGGTCTCCAAAACCGTTGGTTGTGGGTTCGAGTCCCTCCTGGCCTGGATTCTTTAAGGAAAGCACGAGTAAAATGAGTCTCTGGAATATTTTCGCGATCGGATTGGGAGTGGCCTTGGTAGCACTGCTATTGCGGTATCGCGTCCAGGTCCTCAAGTTCACGTCCGAGGTCAAGGTTGAGCTCGAAAAATGTAGCTGGCCATGGGACCCCAACCAGACCGGTTTCAAGAAGTACAAGGAACTCATCGAGTCCACCGTGGTCGTCATCATTTCCGTCGTCCTTCTGGCCGGTTATGTCACGACGTGGGACTTCCTCCTCGCTCATGTGGTCGGAGCGCTCACCGGCACCGCGATCACAAAATAATTTATGTCCGAAGTCACTGAAATCACCTCCGAGACCGAGACGACCCCGTCACCCGATTTGCCACCCCAGTGGTATGCACTCCATGTCCTTTCCGGGCAGGAGAAAAAGGTGAAGGAAAGCCTCGAGCGCCGCGCCAAAACCGAAGAGATGGGCGACCTCATTCGCGAAGTTGTCATCCCGACGGAGCGCGTCTCCGAAGTGAAGCGTGGCAAGAAAATCGAGTCCGAGCGCAAACTGCATCCGGGCTACGTCTACATCAACATGTTCCTGCGCGACGAGGAAAAGAAGCTCGTGGAGCGCACCTGGTATTTTGTCCGTGAAACCAACGGCGTCATCGGCTTTGCCGACGGCGATAATCCCCAGCCCATCCGCGCCAGCGAAGTTGAGACCATGCTCGGCCAGATGCGCGAGCGCGAGGAAAAGGTTCTCCCCAAGATCGCCTTCAACGTGGGCGACAAGGTCAAGGTCGGCGACGGTCCGTTCCAGAATCAGGAAGGGCTCATCGAGGGCGTCGACATGGAACGCGGCAAGCTCAAGGTTTCCGTCAACATGTTCGGTCGTTCCACCTCGCTCGAACTCGAATACTGGCAGGTAGACAAAACATAAAACAATTTAGACAGGATTAACAAGATTTACATGATTTCCCTATAGTTGATTTCAACTAATCCCGTTAATCATGTTAATCCTGTCCAAAAAAAATTAAGAAAAAGATTATGGCAAAAGAAGTCACAGGCATCATCCGTTTGCAGATTCCCGCCGGACAGGCGAATCCTGCACCTCCCGTCGGTCCCGCGCTCGGTCAACAGGGCGTCAACATCATGGCGTTCTGCAAGGAATTCAACGCGGCCACCCAAAAGGACGCGGGCAATATTCTTCCGGTCGTCATCACCGTTTACAAGGACAAGACTTTCTCCTTCATCACCAAGTCGCCCCCGGCGGCTGTGCTCCTGAAGAAGGCGGCCAATATCGCCAGCGGCTCCAAGGAGCCGAACCGGACCAAGGTCGGCAAGGTGACCAAGAAGCAGGTCATGGACATCGTCAAGATCAAGCGCAAGGACCTCAACGCCAAGAGCGATGAAGCGGCATTCCGCGTCATCGCCGGAACGGCGCGCCAGGCGGGCATTGAGATCGTCGACTAAACTAGAAATTTCCAGAGCAAAACCAAACCCGGTGGGAGGGCGCAAGTCCGCTAGAAACCACAAGAAAACAAAAAAATGGCAATCAAACGCAGCAAACGATACGAAGCCGCCGCCAAATTGGTGGACCGCAGCAAGACCTACTCATGGACTGAAGCGGTGAAGCTTCTCAAGACCGTCCCGGCCACCAAGGCCGACCAGACCGTCGACCTCGCCTTCAAATTGGGCGTCGACCCGAAACAGAGCGACCAGATGGTGCGTGGCACCGTCGCGCTTCCCGCCGGTTCGGGCAAGAACGTCCGCGTTCTCGTCTTCGCCAAGGGCGCTGCCGCTGAAGCCGCCAAGGCCGCTGGTGCCGAGTTTGTCGGTTATGAAGACTTGATCAAGAAGGTCACGGAAGGCTTCCAGGACTTCGACGTCGCCGTGGCGACTCCCGAAGCGATGGCGGAAGTCCGCAAGCTGGGCCGCGTGCTCGGGCCTCGTGGTTTGATGCCGAATCCCAAGACGGGAACGGTCACGGACGACACCGCCAAGGCAGTCAAGGAATGCAAGGCCGGTCGCGTTGAGTTCAAGCTCGACAAGGCCGCCAACCTTCACGTGCCCTGCGGCAAGTTCTCCTTCGCGACCGAAGACATCGAAAAGAATGGCCGTGCGGTCATCGAAGCCATCGTTCGCAGCCGTCCCCCGGCGGCGAAGGGCCGGTTCATCGAGTCGGTGACGCTTTCGTCCACCTACTCCCCCGGCATCCGCGTCGACATCACCCCGTTCCTCTCCGCCTAACCCCTTACTCCCATGCGCCCAGAGAAAAATTTAATCATCAGTGAGATCAAGTCGCGCGTCGATAAGACGCCCTATGTTCTCCTCACCGACTACACCGGCATGCAGGTGCCGCAGTTCAACGAGCTGCGTAACCGCCTGAGCGGAGCCAACGCGGAACTCCGCGTGGTCAAGAACACCCTGTTGCGCCGTGCGCTCAAGGATTCCAATCTTCCCGATCTGGAATCTTACCTGCACGGCCAGTCGGCGGTCGTCCTTGGCGATTCCGATGTCAGCGCAGCGGCGAAGATCATCAAGAACTTCACTGCGGAATTCCAGAAGCCGAAGCTTAAGGTCGGTATCCTCGACAAGGCTGTCCTCGACGTCGCCGGTATCCTGGCACTCGCTGACCTGCCTTCGAAGCCCGTCCTCCAGGCCAAGCTCCTCGGTTTGCTTCAGGCTCCTGCTTCCACGTTGGTCCGCCTCATCAACACCCCGGCCTCGCAAGTCGCCCAGGTGCTCAAGGCCTACAGCGAAAAAGGAGAACAGCCAGCGGCATAACAAACAATTTGATCCCGCTTTCGGGCGGGATTAAAGGGCAAAAAAAAGGATAGCCCATCTAGCTCCGGAGCCCTTCGGAGTTAATTGCAGCGCGGGTGCGCGGCACTAGGTGGACTCAGACAAAAAATAGACTATATTATGGCAAACTTAGAAACATTGGTAAATGACATCAGCGGGTTGACTCTGCTGGAAACCTCCGAATTGGTGAAGCTTCTCGAGACGAAGCTCGGCGTCAGCGCAGCGGCTCCGGTCGCAGCGGCGGCAGCCCCGGCGGCAGGTGGCGGAGCAGCAGCTCCCGCAGCAGAAGCAAAGACCTCGTTTGACATCATCCTCAAGGAAGTCGGCGCGAACAAGATCGGCGTCATCAAGGAAGTCCGTGCGGCAGTCGCCGGCCTCGGCCTGGCGGAAGCCAAGGCCCTCGTTGAAGGCGCACCCAAGACGGTCCGCGAAGGCGCGACCAAGGAAGAAGCCGAAGACATCAAGAAGAAGCTTGAAGCGGCTGGCGCCAAGGTTGAGATCAAGTAAGCGCGAAAGTTTAGCAAAGGTGCTGCCCATCGCGGTCCGGCGATGGGCAGCTGCCTGAAAAGACAGGGACGGTTCCGGCCATTCACAGACTAGTTCAGCAAGGAAAGGCAGATTATCCATGGCAACGATTAACGGCGAGCAGATCAAGTTTCACAAGACCGACGACCCGATCGCACTGGCTCGGACCACGGGACAACGGGTTAACTTTGGCCGCCTGGCTGAAGCGATCGAAACCCCGAACCTGATTGAGGTTCAGCTCAACAGCTACGCCGATTTCCTCCAAAAAGACGTCCCGCTTTCCAAGCGCAAGAACGAAGGCCTCCAGGCTGTTTTTTCCGAAGTATTTCCGATTGAAAGCTACGACGAGAAGATCAAGCTCGAATTCGCCGATTACGAGATTGGCGAGCCCAAGCTGAGCCCGCTCGAATGCCAGCGCGAGAGCCAGACTTTCGCCGCTCCGCTCTACGTCACCTTCCGTCTCCGCGAAGACAAGAACGTCAAGGAAGAGCGCGTTTACATGGGTGAACTTCCGCTCATGGCCCCGCAGGGCACCTTCATCATCAACGGCGCCGAGCGCGTTGTCGTCAGCCAGTTGCACCGCTCACCCGGTATCTGCTTCGAGTCGAGCATCCACGCCAACGGCAAGGAACTCTTCTCCTATCGCATCATTCCTGATCGCGGCTCCTGGCTCGAAGTCATGTACGACACGAGCGATTTGCTCTACGTCCATCTGGATCGCAGGAAACGCCGCCGGAAATTCCTCGTCACCACGTTCCTACGCGCCCTCGGCTACTCGACGGACGAAGAAATCATCAAGCTTTTCTACACCATCGGTGACCTCAAGCTGAAGCCCGATCTCGACGACGAAGCCATCGGCACCAAGGTGCTGATCGCCGAAATTCGCGACAGCGCGAACGCCGACGTCGTGGTGGCCCGTGCCTTTGAGCCGTTGACCCAGGCGGTCATCCGCCAGCTCATCGACCTCCAGATCAAGACGGTCAAGGTCATCGACATCAAGGACGACGACACGATCATCAAGTGTCTCAAGAAAGACCCGACTCACGACACCGAAGAGGCGTTGAAGGATATTTATCGCCGTCTCCGTCCCGGAGATCCACCAACCGTGACCAACGCCAAGGCGTTGCTCAAGCGTTTGTTCTTCGACCCGAAGCGTTACGACATCGGTCGCGTCGGTCGCTACAAGATCAACCAGAAGCTCGGCATCGACGTCGATCTCGACACGCGCGTCATCAGCAATGATGACATCGTGGCCGCGACTCAGTACGTCATCAACCTTCGCCGCGGCGAGGGGAGCACGGACGATATCGATCACCTCGGCAGCCGCCGCGTGCGTACGGTGGGCGAACTTCTCGCCAACCAGTGCCGCACCGGTCTCTCCCGCACGGAACGTCTCGTCAAGGAGCGCATGACGCTGTTCGACGTGAACACCGAAGGCATGACGCCGCAGAAGCTGATCAACCCGAAGGCCCTGTCCGCGGTCATCCGCGACTTCTTCGGTCGTTCCCAGCTCTCGCAGTTCATGGATCAGACCAACCCGCTCGCCGAGCTGACGCACAAGCGTCGTCTCTCCGCGCTTGGGCCAGGCGGTCTCTCCCGTGATCGCGCCGGCTTCGAAGTCCGCGACGTTCATCCCTCTCATTACGGTCGTATTTGCCCGATTGAAACGCCGGAAGGACCGAACATCGGTCTCATTTCGTCGATGTCGTGCTTCTCGCGCATCAACGAGTTCGGTTTCATCGAGACACCTTACCGCAAGGTCGATAAAGGCCATGTCACCGACAAGGTCGATTATCTCACCGCCGACCAGGAAGAAAACTTCATCGTCGCGCAGGCCAACGCGCCTTACGACGCCAAGGGCAAGTTCACCGAAGCCAAGATCTCGGTCCGTTACAAGGGCGACTTCCTCGAAGTCGAGCCGGAGCGGGTCAGCTACATGGACGTGTCGCTTAAGCAGCTCGTCTCGGTCGCAGCCAGCCTGATCCCGTTCCTTGAGCACGACGATGCGAATCGCGCGCTCATGGGCTCGAACATGCAACGCCAGGGTGTACCGCTGATCAAGACGGAAGCTCCGCTGGTCGGCACCGGTATGGAAGGCAAAGTCGCCCGCGATTCCCGCGCCGTCATTGTCTCCGAAGGTCCGGGCAAGGTCGCCTCGGTCACCGGCAACTTCATCACGGTTACTCCCGACGGCGAAATGCCCGAAGGCAAGAAGAAGCTCAAGCACGATCCCGAAGAGGGCATCTACATTTATGAGCTTCGCAAGTACATGCGTTCGAACGCCGGTACCTGCATGAACCAGAAGCCGCTCGTCACCAAAGGCCAGAAGATCGTCAAGGGTCAGGTCATTGCCGACGGTCCCTGCACGGACAAGGGCGAACTCGCGCTGGGCCGCAACGTCCTCGTCGCGTTCATGCCCTGGAACGGTTATAACTTTGAAGACGCCATCCTGATCTCCGAGAAGATCGTGAAGGAAGATATCTACACCTCAATCCACATCGAGGAGTACGAAATCACCGCCCGCGACACCAAGCTCGGACCGGAAGAAATCACCCGGGACATCCCCAACGTCGGCGACGAAGCCCTGCGCAATCTCGGCTCCGACGGCGTCGTCCGCATCGGCGCGGAAGTGAAGCCCGGCGATATCCTCGTGGGTAAGATCACGCCCAAGAGCGAGACCGAACTGGCCCCGGAAGAACGCCTCCTGCGCGCCATCTTCGGCGAAAAGGCGGCGGACGTGAAGGACTCGTCCCTCACCGTTCCCTCCGGCACCTACGGCATCATCATGGACGTCAAGGTCACCTCGGGCAGCATCAAGGCCGCGCGCCAGAAGCTGACTCCGACGGAAGCCAAGCGTCAGTCGAAGGCGATCCAGGACAAGTTCTCCGAACGCGAATCCGCGTTGACCGAGGAACTGACCCAGGCGCTCTCGAACATTCTCCTCAACGAGAAGATTCCGCTCGACGTGGTCAATGCCGAGACCGGTGAAATCATCATCCCGGCCAACCGCAAGATCACCAAGACGCTCCTCCGCAAGCTCGCGTCGGTTTACGATCATATCGAAATCGACCCCAGCCCGATCCGCATCAAGATCCGCGAAATCATCAGCTCCTTCGAAAACAAATTCGAGCAGCTGAAGAACGAGCGCGAAGTTGAAATGGACCGCGTTGAATCGGGCGATGACATCGATCCCGGCATCGTCAAGCAGGTCAAGGTCTTCGTCGCCTCGAAGCGCAAGCTCTCGGTCGGTGACAAGATGGCCGGACGCCACGGTAACAAGGGCGTCGTCGCCAAGATCGTGCCTGAAGAAGACATGCCCTTCCTTCCGGACGGAACTCCGGTGGAAATCGTGCTCAACCCGCTCGGCGTGCCTTCGCGCATGAACGTCGGTCAGGTGTTGGAGACCCATCTCGGGATCGCCGCCAAAGCGCTCGGGTTCAAGGTCGCCACGCCGGTCTTCGACGGTATCAAGGAATCTCAGATTCGTGCTTACCTCAAGGAAGCCAAGCTTGATGAAGACGGCAAGAGCTACCTCTATGATGGCCGCACCGGCGAACGCTTTGACCAGCGCGTCGTCGTGGGGCAGATCTATATGCTCAAGTTGGGCCATCTCGTCGCGGACAAGATTCACGCCCGCGCCGTTGGACCTTACTCGCTCGTCACCCA
>CAIPBM010000037.1 GCA_903863295.1 uncultured Verrucomicrobiota bacterium
GCCACTTTTTCCGCGCCGAAGACATGGGGATGACGCCGCACCAATTTATCCGCGATGCCATTGGCCACATCGGCAAATGTGAAATCCCCGGCCTCACGGGCGATCTGCGCCTGGAAGACTACATGGAGAAGCAGATCGCCAAGCTCCTCGGTCAAATGGATTGCGGAACCGGAATCGATCGCCTCCAGCACTTCGTAGCACTCTTCCAGCATTTGCGGCTTGAGGGAAGCCGGAGTTTGTTCCCGGTCCCAGGGACAGCCATTGGGGGCTCGCAAACGCGCCATCAAATCCAGCAGGCGATCCATCGCCTGGGCTTCCGGTGTACTGGGCGTAGCCGGGGTGGGAGTCGAATCGCTCATGGCACCCTCACCAATTGGATCCGCTGCGGATCGTCGGTTCCGAGATTGTAACCGGCGGCACTGTGAACGTGGCTTGCCGCTTTTCCAATCGGATCAATGCGTCCGTTATGATCCCCGGCGCGCCAGGCCTCGAGACGCTTGAGGACGAGGTAATCGATGGCCACCGGATCGCGGCTAACATAGATCGCCCCGATCGACTTGGTGAATTGAGGATCGAAGCGCGGTCCCCCGGCGTATTCGGAGACCAGGGCATCCAGAATATTGACGACCACTTTGCGTTTAAGGACATCTTTGTCCAAAATCTCACAGATGGCGGGATCGCCAAAACTGGGCTCACCCTGAAAGCGGCGGTTATTATCGACGCTGGCCAGCGCCAGGCTACCCATGCAACCGTTAATCCCGATATAGGAATTATCGGTCAAGACGGGAACATTGATGATCTTCGTGCAGACGGTCGTGACCAGCCGCGCGTAATAGGAGTTGTTGCTCGTCTGCGGAATGGAGCCGCCAGTGAGCAAGGGATCGTCCGCAACGCCCGAATTGGGGAGAGGCTTATCGCCAAATCCCTTGTTCTTGACCGCGCTATCAATCGCAGAAGTCAGGTCATCGTTGCCCCGGACAAACTGGGAGTCGCCCCAGATCAGCGTTCCAAGATTTTCGTTCCGGTAGAAGACCGCCGGATCGTATCCGGTTCCGGGAAAAATCGAGGCGATACCGACGCGGGTGTCGGTCGGGAGGGTGGGGACATAACCGGCATTACGCATGTCAGCTCCGTCCTTGTCCCAAACCACAATGCGGTACGGAGGCACCCCCGCCGCCTGCAAACCATCGCAGATGGCCTGGACAATCGGCCGGTGCGTGGAAAGCAATGGGCCGCCCATGGTGGTGATTTTAATCCCAACAACATCGTCCGGCTTGATGCCGAGGCGAGTCCACGCCGTGCCGATGTCCGAAGCGCTGGTCAGTTTCAGCAGGGCACGATCAACCATGCCGCGGACGGCTTCGTTATTCACCGCGAACCGCTGCACCACATCGGGGTTTTCCGAAAGAATAACCGGCGAAAGCGGTGGCGGTTGAGGCGGCGGCGGGGTGGGAGCCACAGGCTCTTGCGCCATTCCGGTCAATGTCAGCCCGAAAAAGAGAGCTGCCACCCGGAATAGAAAGGCGGTGGTTCTGTGGTCATTCATCGATGGAAAAGTTAGCGCGTAGCGTGCCTGCACGAAACAAATGGGCAAGAAAGAATGTCACGGCCATGAATCGGCAGCCAGTGACAAAACGGCAAGATTCAGCTGACCAGCCAATTACCGATGGATCGGTGGAAGTTCGATCCGGGAAGTGACGGCCTGTGGCTTGGAAGGGCGGGTAGGTACCGGTGCGATCTCGTTCTGATGGGCTTCCTGCATTTCGTCATGGGAATGACACAGACTCATCAAATAATTGGGCGTCGACTCCTCAATCGTCCGCTTCGGGAAATTGGTCTCGTGATGGAAATAGAAGAATAGGCTCTGCTCGTGATTTTGCCTGACGAGCAGCTCCGCCAGGTTTTCTCCTTGAGTAACGTGGATGATCTCCCCGTCTTGAAAGTATATTCGCGGTCCAGGATTCTGCCCCAGCTCCAGCAGCAGGAGACCGGACTGCTTTTCCTGGTAGAGAAATTGTACCAGGGTGATGAGCGCAAACTCATTGAGTCCACCAAAAAATTTCAGGCGCCGATCCAAGGTTCTCGCCATCTTGGGCGTGGGAATCGAGCGCGTGGAGGTCTCAATGTCCGTGGGCATTTCCGGGAAAAGCGCCAGCTCATGACTGACGATCTGAATTTTATCGCCAAATTGAACCGTGCACCGGTCAACCCGTTCACCGTTGACGTAGGTACCGTGGGTGCTGGCAAGGTCAACGATCATGAACTCATAACCGGTGTACTTAAGTACCGCATGTTCACGGCTGACCTTGTAGTCATCCAAGGCCACATCGTTCGTGTCCAACCGCCCGATATTCAGGACTGAATTCGGCGAAATCTCGTAAATGACTTCCCCATCGACGACGAGGAAGGCAGATAAAACCTCTTGATCAGCAGTGTTTTCCACGGTGAACGGTCAGTTTATTTAAATCGAATTGCTAGGAGGAGTCAAGGGAGAACAGAGCTATTGCAATACATTGTAATCTAGGCGGCTCTCTGCTCCGAGACCGTCCTCATGGACGGCCCCGGAATTAGCTTACGGCCAGCCAGATCACGCCTTAATTCGTGGCGACTTCTGCCTCAGGGGCGCGGAGCTTGGGAAGGAGATCAAGGGATTCATCCTTCTCTGGCGCGATGAGCGGCTCGCCCACCTGCTCGCCCAGCTCAACCAGCTTCAACGAGCGATGCGCGTTGAACCCGGTACCCGCGGGGATGAGATGACCCATGATGACATTTTCCTTGAAGCCACGGAGCTTGTCGACCTTGCCCAGTGTCGCCGCATCGGTGAGGACGCGCGTCGTATCCTGGAAGCTCGCCGCCGAGATGAAGCTTTCCGTCTCGAGCGAAGCCTTGGTGATGCCGAGCAGAACCGGCGTCGCCTCGGCGGGCTTGCCGCCCTTGGCTTCGACCTGACGATTTTCTTCCTCGAAGGCCAGACGATCAATCTGTTCGCCCCAAAGGAAGCTGGTGTCGCCCGGTTCGCTGATCTTCACCTTGCGGAGCATCTGGCGGACGATGATTTCGATGTGCTTGTCGTTGATTTCGACGCCCTGGAGGCGGTAAACCTCCTGGACTTCGTTGACGAGATATTCCTGGAGATCCTGAGGTCCGCAAACTTCAAGAACTTCGTGCGGAACGACCGGGCCTTCGGTGAGCTGCTGCCCCTTCTTGACCACGTCACCCTTGTAGACGATGAGATGCTTAGAGAGCGGGATGAGATGCTCTTCTTCCGTGCCCGTGGAGGGATCGCGGATGATGAGCTTCTTCTTGCCGCGGACGTTGCCGGCGACTTCAATGACACCATCGATCTTCGCGATTTCCGCAGCGTCCTTCGGACGGCGGGCTTCAAAGAGTTCGGCGACACGCGGCAGACCGCCGGTGATGTCCTTGGTCTTCGCAACCTTGCGCGGCGTCTTGGCCAAACGTTGACCGGCCTGAACCTTGACGTCCTGTTTCACTTCGATGTGCGCCCCGGCGGGAATCGAGTAGGAAGCGATGACTTCCTTGTGCTCGTCGACGATGACGATCTGCGGATGGAGATCTTCCTTGTGCTCGATGATGACCGTGCCGACCTGCTTGGTCGCTTCGTCCATCTCGCGCTTCATGGTGACGCCTTCGATGATGTCGCGGAATTCGACCTTACCGGCCTTTTCCGTGAGAATCGAAACGTTGTACGGATCCCACTGCACGAAGGTCTCGCCCTTCTTCACCTTGCCGCCATCCGGCACAGAGATGACCGAGCCGATGACCACGGTGTAGCGTTCGAGTTCGCGTCCATCTTCCGCATGAATGCTGATGGAACCGTTCTTGTTCAGAACAATGTGATTGTTATCGAGGGCCTTGACCGTGCGAAGATCGGTGTACTGGATCGTACCGTCGTTCTTGGCCTTGATCTGAGGCTGCTTGAAGACCTGCGAGGCCGTACCACCAACGTGGAACGTACGCATGGTCAGCTGCGTGCCGGGTTCGCCGATCGACTGGGCCGCGATGACGCCGACCGCTTCGCCGAGCTTGGCGAGGCAGTTCGAGGCGAGCGCGATGCCGTAGCACTTTGAGCAGACGCCGCGACGGGTTTCGCAGGTAAGCACCGAGCGGATCTTGACCCGTTCCGTGCCGATATCGTTGATCTTGGCAGCCTTGATTTCGTCGATGACTTCACCGGCAACCACGATGGGCTTGCGGCCCACGGGATCGTTGATGTCTTCGCAGGAGACGCGACCGACGATGCGTTCCGTGAGCTTCACGATTTCGTCTTCGCCTTCCATGATCGACTTGACCCAGATGCCGTTGATCGTGCCGCAATCTTCCTCGTTGATGATCACGTCCTGCGCCACGTCGTGGAGCTTGCGGGTCATGTAACCGGAATCGGCGGTCTTCAACGCGGTATCGGCCAGACCCTTGCGGGCGCCGTGCGTGGAGATGAAGTACTCGAGAACGGTGAGACCTTCGCGGAAGTTCGAGACGATCGGGCGTTCGATGATTTCGCCGGAGGGCTTGGCCATCAGACCGCGCATACCGGCGAGCTGACGAACCTGGTTCTTGTTACCGCGGGCGCCGGAATCGGCCATGACGAACACGGGATTAAACTCATTGCGTCCATGATTATGCTCAAGGGTGCGCATCATCATGTTGGAGATTTCGTCGTTCGCCTGGGTCCAGACGTCGACGATCTTGTTGTAACGCTCGCCATCCGTGATGGCGCCGGAGCGGTATTGCTTCTCGACGACGGCGATGGAGCTGTAGGAATTGGTAATCACCTTGGCCTTGTCGGCAGGGATGATCATGTCATCGATACCGATGGAAACGCCCGACTTGGTCGCTTCGGCAAAGCTGAGTTCCTTCATGCGATCGA
>CAIPBM010000038.1 GCA_903863295.1 uncultured Verrucomicrobiota bacterium
CAGCAAGGGCGTTCCCAAGTGCAACTTGGGAACGAGGGGGACAAAAGCTGCTCAATTTAATTCCGCTATCTCTTTGGAGGGCCCGGCTCCCGCCGGGCCATGCTCTGACGTCGGAACTACAAAGCGGCTCGGCAGGAGCCGGGCCCTCCAGGGAAAGCATATCTTCAATATTCCAAGACCTCTGTCCGAACCACCCCGCGCCGAGGGGGAATCTGAACTGCTCCCTCGACAAGGCACGGAGTACGGATTTTAATGGATGGTACTTACGTTCATGGCCACGCTTAAAATTGATATCAATACCTCACCCGTCGGCACGCCCGATCTCGTCACGTTCTTCATCAAAGGCAGCGCCTTGCCCGCCGGAGTGCCCTCCGGTGAGTTTGACGGAGCGCTCTGCAGCACGGTTCTGCTGCGGGACAAGACTCAACGCACTCTCGTGGTGGGACTGGGCGACAAGGAGAAGCTGGAGCCCGATTCCTTCCGCCGTGCTGCCGGTGCAGCCATCAAGCATCTGCTCAAAATTGGCAGTTCGGACATTGCGCTGGAACTTTTCTCCCACGCGGATTACGTCGGGGCGGCGGTGGAGGGGGCGATCCTGGCCAGCTATAAATTTGAAGGCTTTGGCAAGGATCCCTCGAAGAAAACTCGCGCGATTTTGACTCACCTGCAGGTTTTGATTGAAGAACACGAGGTGACCAATGCCCGCCTGCAGGCGAACCAGGCGGAGATTATCTCCACCGTCACCAACACGATCCGCGAGATCGGCAATCTCCCCGGCAACATGCTGACTCCCGCCATTCTGGCCGAGAAAGCGCAGGAGCTGATCCAGGATCGCGCGCTTACGATCAAGGTCTGGAATGAGCGGCATCTTGAGCGCGACGGTTTCGGGGGCATCCTCGCCGTGGGGCAGGGTTCGGTCCATCCGCCGCGGCTGATTGTGCTCGAATACAAGGGCGGTGGCAAAAAGGACGCGCCGGTTGCGCTGGTCGGCAAAGCTGTGACCTTTGATACGGGTGGCATCTCGATCAAGCCCGGTGCCCAGATGGACGAAATGAAGTTCGATAAAATGGGCGGGCTCGCGGTGCTCGGCATCATGCTGGCGGCGGCGGACCTCAAGCTTCCGCTCAACCTGGTTGCGCTCATCCCTTCCGCGGAGAACATGCCTGGGCCCGATGCTTACCGTCCGGGCGACATCATCACTACGCGCGATGGAAAGACGGTGGAAGTCCTCAACACCGATGCGGAGGGACGGATCATCCTCGCCGATGCCATCGCCCACGCTCGCCTGACTTACAAGCCCTCTGCGATCCTTGAATACTCGACGCTGACTGGGGCGGTCATCATGGCCCTGGGGCATCGCCGCGCGGGACTTTTCACTTCAGAACTTAAGCTGCGTGATGCGTTGGTCGCGGCGGGGAAAACGGTGGGCGAACTGGTCTGGCCCATGCCGATTGATGAGGAGTACCGGGAGAACGTCCTCTCGGAAATCGCCACGGCCAAGAACACCAGCTTCCGCGAAGGGAGCGCCTGTTCCAGCGCCAGCTTCGTCAAGCTCTGGGCCGAGGATGTCCCCTTTGTCCATATCGATATCGCCGGCACGGCGTGGACGACCAAACCGCCCGCGTATCTTGAAGGCGGAGCCACAGGTTTTGGGGTGAGGCTGATGGTGCAGGCGTTGAAGGCGGGGTTGACGGTCTAGGGTGTGGATGCAGCGATAGACTTCCGTAATAAAAGCGGTCGAAAAATAAGTCGGAACTAATCCTAAGTTGTCCGGGCCAACCGGGATGAGGAGGGCTCCACGTTCGTGCGTTATTTTTTAATGCCCAGGAATGCGAGGATATCGTTATAGAACCCGCTTTGGTTGGCGTAGAGCGCGTAATTTTTTGCGTTTTCAAACCAGGCGCGGGTGGAGGGCTGAAGCGATTTTGCGGCGCGGATGAGATCGTCCGTCGTGATCGGGACGATCCGGTTTTCGCGCATGGCGACGGCCAGCTTTTCCTCGCTGGCCACATCGAAAACGGCTTTCAGGTCGGCGCCGGAAAAATCCTTTGTCCGTTTGGCCAGCGCCCGCGCATCCAGCTTCTGGACCGGCTTGCCCTTGGCCATGAGCTCGATGATGGAGACGCGCGCCTCCTCGTCGGGCGGGGGGACAAAGAGCACGCGGTCAAAGCGGCCCGGACGACGAAAAGCGGGATCGACCTGCCACGGGGCGTTGGTCGCGCCGAGAATGAGAATGCCCTCGTTATTGCCAGTGGCGCCATCCATCTCGGCCAGGAACTGGTTGATGACATTGCGGCCGGCGCTGAACTTCATGTTGGCGCGGTCGGAGGCAAGGGCATCGACCTCATCAAAGAAAAGAATCGCGGGCGTATTTTGGCGCGCGAGCTCGAAAATCTTGTGGAGATTTTTCTCGCTGTTGCCCAGCCACATGTCGAGCACCTGATGAATGCCGATACTGATGAACGTGCCCTTGATTTCACCCGCCGTGGCCCGGCTCAGCAATGTCTTGCCGCACCCGGGAGGGCCGTAGAGCAGGACGCCGCCGCCGGTCTTCTTGCCGTACTGGCGGAAAAGCTCGGCGTTCTTGAGCGGATAGATGATCTTCATCCGGATGTCTTCCTTCACCGCGTTCATGCCGCCGACATCAGCGAAAGCAATGGACGGGCGCTCGAATTCGACCGAGAGATCGAAAGCGGCTGCAGACGAGAGATTGGGTTCATCGGCGGGATGCTCCGATTCGAACGCGGAGGGGCCGTCCGGTTCCTCACCCTCGATCAAGGTGGCGGGGAGGGGCTTAAGATTTTCGGGCGGTGGAGGAGGTGCGCCGGTCGAAGGCTTGGAGAGATCTTTTTCGAGGCCCTGATCGCGGAGGTTGGGATCGAGGCTGCGGGCCTTGGCGTAGTGCTCGCGGGCTTCGTTTAGCTTATGTTCGAGAAAAGCGAGACGGCTGAGGAGTAACCACGCCTCGGCGCATGGGGGATGGGCCGCCGTGATGGCCTCCGCGCGGACCACGGCCTCGGAAAGATTGCCTTCCTGATACGCGACGCGGGCCAAGCCCAGTTGGGCGCCGAGATGGTGGGAATCTTTCGCCAGGGCGCGTTGAAAATATTGTTTCGCCTCAGAAAGCAGGAACTGGTCGAGGCAGCCGTCGGCGAGCAGCACCAGCAGCGGGACGTTATCGGGCGAGACGGCAACGGCTTGCCGAAGGGCATCAAGATGGGCGCTCATGACGAAAGCGTAGGACTACTTTTCCAGATAATCGAGATCGTCCTGGAAGGTTTCCCTCAAGCCGAAGATTCCGATAAAGGCGAGGGCAAAGCAGATGCCACCCACGAGGAGTGCACTGGAGATGGAACTGAGCCAGGGTACCTGCGGGTTTCCCTTGAAGAGAAGAAAGAGGCTGGTGATCGGGATGACCGCGCCGCGGGTGAAGTTGGGTACGGTGGTGGCAACGGTTGCCCGCATGTTGGTGCCGAAATGCTCCGCAGCGATGGTGACGAAGATGGACCAGTATCCCACGGAGATACCGAGAATGAACACCACGGCATAGAGGAGAAAAGGCGTGGGTTGTCTGAGCAGCAGAAACGTGGCCGAGAGCACCAGGGCCGCGATGATAAAGCCGAGGAGAATGCTTTTCCGGGCCTTGGCGACCTGACAGAGCAGATTGCTGGCGAGGTCGCCCACGCAGATACCGCCGTAGGTCCAGGCGAGCGCTGTCCCCGCGACGATGGGTGCCGTCGCGTCCATGGCCTTGCCGAATTCGGGACTGAAGACGACGAGGAGTCCGATGACATACCAGCAGGGCAACCCGATCAGGATACAGCAGAGATAACGTCCCAGACGATGGGGCGCGGCGAGAAGGCCCAGTTGCGAAGCGAAGGTGGGGGGATGGATCCCCGCCATGTTCTGATACATGCCTGATTCACGAACCAGCACGCGGAGGAAGAGGAGAAGAAACCCGAGAAAGCCGCCCGCGATGTAAAGATGTCGCCAGACCGGATAGTAGATCGCGGCGAGACCGGCCACCACCGCACCGAGCACACCAACCGCTGAGACCATCATGGTGCCGTAGCCACGAAGACCCCGGGGCAGAATCTCCGCGACCAGCGTGATGCTGCCGCCAAGCTCGCCGGCCAAACCAATACCGGCAATGAACCGGCAGACGGTGTAGGTGGTGAGATCGTGGACGAAGGCATTGGCAATATTGGCGAGGGAATAGAGAACGATGGAACCGAAGAGCACCTTGAGGCGACCAAAGCGGTCGCCGAGAAGCCCCCAGAGGAGTCCACCCAGGAGCATTCCGCCCATCTGCCAATTGATCAGCCACGCGCCATCAATGGCGAGCCGATCGCCGCTGAGCCCGAGGTCCTTCAAACTCGATACGCGGACGACGCCGAAGAGAACGAGATCATAGATATCAACGAAGTAGCCCAGGGCCCCGACGATGACGGCGGGATGTAAAAGCGCGGCAATGATCTGGCCCGGCTGGTACGAATCGGGCTCGGGAAGCGGCTGACAGCGGTCGGTCATGCGACAGAGTTAGCGCATGCTCCACGTGGAGGGCGAGCAAGAAGTTGCTTCCTTCAGGCCAGTGATTGAGTGCGTCTCCAGGTCTGTTTCAGTTTCCCCAGCGCCTGCTGGTGCAGTTGCGAAACGCGGGAGGGTGTCACTTCGAGCATTTTCGCCACGTCGCGCAGCGGCACGCCTTGGAAGTAATGAAGGACAACGACCGTCGCCTGGGTTTTGGGCAGTGAACCGAGGCATTTGAGCACGATGCGCCGATCTTCCGTGGAAAGAATCGCGGCGTCCGGATTGGAGGCATGAAGATCCGGCAGGCGTTCCGTCAGGGGAAGACTCTCCTCGCTCTTGGAGCCGTCACTCATTTCATCGAAAGAGATCAACTGGCGCACCTGGGCTTGGTTTTGATAGGAGGCCAATTCGGTCGGCTCCACGCCGAGAGCTGCGGCCAGTTCGAGGCTGGTCGGCTCCCGTTCCAATCGCTCGGTTAGCATAATTGTAACACGTGTGATGCGTCGGTGTTGCTTGTGAACTGAGCGGGGTGCCCAGTCCCATCGACGAAGCTCATCCAGCACGGCACCGCGGATACGAACCGCGCAAAAACTGCGAAAAGAAGCGCCTCTTGAAATATCGTAACGCTCTGCAGCCCTGAGATATCCAAGAACGCCGGCACTTTGCAAGTCATCACGATCCAGATGGCTGGGCAGCTTGGAGGTGCATGAGCGGGCAAAGCGCTGAGCCCAAGGTAGGTATTCCAATAGACGTTCCTCGTTGTAACCCATAATGGGTTACTTATGTAATACGATGTAGGAGAGGTCAAGTTTTTATTTAATTATTCTAACTCACCCCGATTTTTCTAATAATTCAGCTCATGATTGCTTTTCACCCGGCGCCGCTCCGGTAAAGATCAGGGCTTCCCTTTGGCATGAAATATTTCTTTCTCCTCGCGCTCGCCTTTTTCTTTGGGCTCTTTTTGGTCTACCCGCTACTGGGGCTGCTCGGCGGGGCGTTCTTTTTCACGGACGAGGATGGACACAAGACTTTCACGCTCTCCTTCTTCCGCCTGTTGCTGGATAACCAGCTCTATAGAGTTTCCTTCATCAACAGCTTTGAAATTGCCACGCTCGCGACTTTTTTCACCACCCTGATTTCGATTCCACTGGCCGTCCTTTTTACCCATTGCCGTTTTCCAGGACGGGAATTTTTCCGGCCGCTGTTGCTGGCACCGCTGATTCTGCCGCCTTTCGTTGGGGCGCTGGGGATCAAGCACATCTTCGCCCGGTATGGTTCGCTGAATCTGTTGCTGGCCAAGATCGGAGTCGTCTCCCTGGCCCAACCCATCGATTGGCTGGGCGAAAGCGGTTTTACGGGCATCGTCATTCTTCAGGTGCTCCACCTTTTTCCCATCCTCTTTCTCAGCATCAGTGCCGCTCTGGCCAACATTGATCCCTCGCTCCTGCAGGCCGCTGCCAATCTGGGCGCTTCAACCTGGCGGCGATTCATCACCATTACATTGCCCCTGACCCGGCCCGGTCTTTTTGCGGGCGCCTGCATCGTTTTCATCAGCGCCTTCACCGATCTGGGCACGCCGCTCATTCTCAGCTTCACGGCAACCGTCCCGACTCAAATCTTCAATGCCTCAGCGGATGTTAACAGCGAACAGATCGGCTACGCCTTCGTCGTGGCCACCCTGGTCATCGTGGTCCTTTTCTTCCTCCTGGTGCGCCGGTTCGGCGAAAGCGGTTCCGGGATGATGCCTGCCCGCGCCACAACCATGTCGGAGGAAATCACACTCTCTCCCCTGGCCGGATGGGCGGCGACCCTTGCGGTGGCGGGATTGCTCTTTCTTGCCGTGTTGCCGCATCTCGGCGTCGTCGTTAGTTCCTTTGCCGAGCGCTGGTTCTTCACCGTCCTGCCTACCGAATACACCACCCATTTTTACGCCGATGTCTTCACCAGCAGGATTAACGCCAGCTACGTAACCAACTCACTTCTCTACTCGGGATTGAGCTGTTTCCTTGATCTCATCCTCGGCCTCGTCATCGCCCATCTCCTGGCGCGGGAAGTTTTTCCGGGTAAATCGCTGCTGGATGCCATGGCGATGTTACCGCTGGCATTGCCCGGCCTCGTCCTCGCTTTCGCGTTACTCGTCAGCTTCCGCGTTCATGGTTTTGGTTATCTCGACTGGATGAACCCGCGGATCAATCCCACCTTCCTGCTGGTGATCAGCTATTCGTTGCGCCGTCTGCCCTACATTGTGCGCGCGGCGTACGCGGGCTATCAGCAGACCAGCGTCACCCTGGAGGAAGCATCTTACAACCTCGGCGCGGGCCGCTGGCAAACCTTCCGGCGGGTGACCTTGCCGTTGATCGCGCCAAATCTGATCGCCGGTTCGATCCTGACCTTTTGCTTTGCCATGCTGGAGGTCAGCGATAGCCTGATCCTTGCCATGGAGACCCGATTCGCCCCGATCACGCGGGGCATTTATGAAATCCTAGGTCGACCGAGCCCGGATTCGGCCAGCCTCGCCTGTGCGCTTGGGGTCATGGCGATGGCGCTACTGGGCGGAGGGCTCTGGATCGGTTCCCGGATCATGGGTCAGCGGCTGGGTTCTTTTTTCCGCGCATGAAATTCATCGTTACCGACGCGGCAGTTTATCGCTCTCGCCTATTTCTCGCTTCACTCATTCTGGGTTCCCTGTGCTCCGCCCCAATTCAGGTTTTCGCCCAAACGAATCAACCCCCGGTTTCGACCAACGTGGTGGCCACTCCGGCGGAACCGGGCCACACCGATCCCTTTAACGACCCGCTTATCAAGCAGGTCCAGACCCGCCACGAAAAAGCGGTGAAGGGCGACACGAAGGAGACCAAGAGCCTGGCGACTGACCTGGAAAAATGGACCAAGGAGCAGCCTACCAATTACCTGCTCCAGGCCTATCTTGGGAGTGTCTACACCCTTTGTAGCCGGGATGCCTGGCCGGGGCCGGGTAAACTGACCTACCTCCGGAATGGTGGAAAGCTGATGGACGCCGCCGTTGCCTCCGCGCCCGATAATCCCGCGGTGCGCTTTATCCGTGCCATCGACTACTACGAGCTCCCGAGCATTTTCGGCAAACGCCAGACAGCCCGGGATGATTTCGCCTTGCTCGTGAAACAGGTCGAGGGCGTGGCCAAGACGCCTTACGTTCTCGATATCGAAACCCAGCAGGCGATCTACTATTATGCCGGGCTCTGTTACGAGCAACTTTACCAGAAAGCGGAGGCCAGGGATGCCTGGACCCGCGGGGTGAAGCTGGATCCGGCTTCGGTGTTGGGCGTGAGAATTCAAGCGGAATTGACTAAATTCAAATAATTTTCTACCAGACCTTCCGGTAATGCAAAAGTGGTAGCGCAAGGAAATATCCTGATGTAATGTGAAAGTATGACGCAATCCACGGTCACGGACAAATTTCAAACCACGATTCCGCGGGACGTGCGGCAGGCCTTGAAACTATCTCCCCGGCAAAAGGTCGCCTACGAGATACAGAAGGACGGCTCCGCGATCATCCGGGCAGTCCCCGGACTGGATGAACTGTTCGGTAGTGTTCGACTGAAGCGAAAGATCGCAACGATTCAGGAAGAAAAAGCGGCGGCGCGCCGGGCCATTGCGTCTGAGGGGAACCGTTAGAAGGGAAGAGTTTCACGGATGAGATCAGGCGGTCTCGACTGTGTACCCATCTGGGCTGAGACCCAACTTCGCTTCAAAATTTGGAATAATCGTATGGCCGAAATAATCGTCTATTGGATCGATACCAATATCATGCTTCGTTTTTTAGCCGGTGAACCTTCCGCTCAGGCCGCCGCCGCCAAAAAACTTTTTTCACGCGCGGCTGCTGGTGAAGTCGTGCTCGATGTCTCGCCCGTGATTATTCTGGAAACGTATCATACGTTGGTTTCATTTTATAAAGTGGAACGAAAAGTAGCCGCGGAAAAATTAACCTTGTTGCTTCAGCAGCCGGGAATGAAGGTGCGGGAAGAGAAGCAGGTTTTTTCCACGCTACGCTTTTTACAGACGAATAATGTTGGATTTGCCGACGCTTACCTTGTCGCCGGTGCGATGACGGAAAATCGCCCCATCGCCTCATTCGACCGGGATTTTAATAAATTCAAAGGCATCATTCGCTACGAACCTGTTGCTTAACCCCGCCAGCCTTCGACATACTTTACCTTTCCACTATGAACTATCAAGGCAAACGCTGGCGGACGATCTGGCGCAACGACGACGCAAAAGGCTCCATCGGCGTGATTGATCAACGTCTTCTGCCGCATGAATTCAAAACGCTCACCTTGAGTACGATGGAGGAATGCGCCGAGGCGATCCGCCACATGACCGTCCGCGGCGCACCGTTGATTGGTGCGACGGCGGCTTACGGAATCTGTTTCGCGTTGCGCGACGATCCCAGCGATGCGGCCCTGGCTTCCGCCTATCAAATCCTCCATAAAACGCGGCCCACCGCGATCAACCTGAAGTGGGCGCTCGACAAAATGCAGGCCGCGGTCGCGCCATTGCCTCCCGCCAAGCGGCTCGAAGCGGCCTATGCCCGCGCGGCTGAACTCTGCGATGAGGATGTCGCCGTGAACGAGGCCATCGGGCGCAACGGTCTTTCCATCTTCCGGGAGATTCTCGAGAAAAAGCCGGCCGGATCGAAGTTGAATGTGCTCACCCATTGCAACGCGGGTTGGCTCGCCTGTGTCGATTGGGGCACGGCTCTCGCACCCATTTTCATGGCGCACGATGCCGGACTCCCGGTTCATGTTTGGGTGGATGAAACGCGTCCGCGCAACCAGGGTGCCTCGCTGACGGCATGGGAACTCAATCAGCACGGCGTCCCGCATACCGTCGTCGTCGATAATGCAGGGGGACATCTCATGCAGCACGGGTTGGTCGATCTTTGCATCGTGGGCACGGACCGCACCACGGCGCATGGTGATGTCTGCAACAAGATCGGCACCTACCTCAAAGCGCTCGCCGCCCGCGACAACGGCGTGCCCTTTTACGTGGCGCTGCCCAGTTCCACCATTGACTGGACGATCAACGACGGTCTCAAGGAAATTCCCATTGAGGAACGGAGCGCGAGCGAAGTCACGCACCTGCGCGGTAAGATGGCGGACGGTACCTTCGCTGAAATCCAGGTGACTCCCGACGGTTCCCCCGCCTCCAACTACGGCTTCGATGTCACCCCAGCCCGGTTGGTGACGGCGCTCGTCACGGAGAAGGGGACATGCGCCGCCAGCGAAGCGGGGCTGAAAAAGTTATTTGGGAGGTAGCCGATCATGGCCTCCCGCGCTCCCTATCTTCTGGCCTTGGTCGCCTGGGTGGCTGCCTTATGGTGGGGGCTCGATTGGGCCGGGCGTGCGAGGTCGTCGCCATTGGCTGTGCCAACGACCCATGTCGACTGGGGCGATTTTTTTCAGGCCAATATTCTGCCCAGTCTTCCCGTTGCGGATGAATTTGATACTCCCTTGCGTCCGCCGAATGGTGCGGGGGCCGTCGTCTCCTTTCCCTATTTGGAAGAGGGACACTTGGGCGAGGACTGGACCACAGCCAAGGGTGATGCTGCGCTCGGCGAACCGGTCTATAGTGTCGCCGATGGGTGGGTAGCGGTGGCGCAGGATTTTGAAAACGCGTGGGGCAAAGTCGTCTTCATTTGTTACCGGCTTCCGGAGAAGCGCTACCCGCCTTTTGTCGAGGTGATGTATTCCCAGTTGCAGACCATGAGCGTCACGGCAGGGCAATTTGTGAAGCGTGGCCAGCAAATTGGCACGGTGGGCAACGCAAACGGAACCTATCCGAACAAGGCACACCTGCATTGGGAAGTTCGCTCCATGGTGGGACTTGGTGTGGGCGCGGGTTTCGATGCGCGGCATGACAACCGGATGGGGCCGAGTGAATTTCTTGCCGCTCATCGGGGCGATCGGTTCAAGGAGCCGCTGCAACAGAAAGTGCTGACACCTGCGGAGCGTGAAGGCTGGGGCACCGATTACTAGGATTTTTCTCCTGTAGCGGTGGTCTATGACCGTCGTGCCTTTTGCCCATTCGGCAACGGTCATAGACCGCCGCTACAGGGATGACATTTCCTTAAAACGTCAGGCCGAATTGTGCGCCGATCACCACGGCATTGGGAATGTTTCCGGTACCGCCGGGCCGGACAATATACTGGATGTCAGGCTGGGCGTAGGCGAAGTCGGTGACCTGGACGCGATAGCCGAGTTCGAGATCGATTTCCGTCGTCGGTAATGCCCCGGAAGCCAAGCTCACCGAGGCGGCGTAATCGTTGCTAAGTTCGCCGTAGATCACGCCGAAGATGCTCATGTCCTTGGGACGGCCCGGAACCAATCCCTGATAAATCGCACCGCCGCTGAGCTGAAAGGGCAGGATCGAGATGTTCGGTTGAGGCGAGTAGGTGACCGTGCCGAAAAGAGTCAGGCCAACATCGCTGCCGGGAGTTTCCCGGTAAACCATTTGGTCCGCATGCGCGTAGAAGCCATAGGAAATGCGCGCCTCCTCCGTCGTGCCAAATTGCGAGTAGTTCGAGTTCGACCAATAACCGCCGATGAAATAGTGGCCGGGCAAGCCCTGAACCGTGGGAGTTTTGACAACATCCTTGGCCTCGCTCCGTTTCGTTTGAACCGTTTGCACCGGCTGCTTGTCGAATTCCGGCGTCCAGCCGAATTGTTGCACGACGATGGGGCCATCCGTTCCGTTGATGGCGAAGTTCACGCCGTGGCGGTTCGGATTATGAATCTGGTCGGAGACCTCGAAAATTCCGGTCATGACATTGAATTCCGGGGTCGGATCAAAGCGCAGTCGCGCACCCCAGCTCGCAAAGGGATAAGTCGCGAAACGGGTATCGTCGATGACAGCCCGGATCTGTCCGTCGATGCCATTGCCGACATAGTAGCCGTAGAGCGGAGAGGTGGCGAAATCGTCGCCCGGGCTGAGCCTTCCGATTTTGATCGAGCCGACATCATTGAGAAACTTCTGCTCCAGCGTCACGTTGTAGAGAAAAATGGTCTGCCCGCCGTAAATTTCCACGGGATCGTAAATGCTGCCGACCTCGGTTTGCACCGTATCGCCGAGGCGGTCAATGCCGTTGAGATTGATCGTGGCCCCATGCCAGTCGACAAGCTTTTGCATGTCGAAGGTCAGGCCGAAGTTCACATCCTGGGAATATTTCGGCCCGGTTTGACTGATGCCACCGGCGGCATTGCTCGCGACGATGGAGGTGTAGAAGACGTAGGGCGTCACGCCCTCGTTGATGAGTTCAGTCCGCAAGCCGCCCCAGTCGCCGGTGAGATAGGCTCCGTGGGCCCAGGTGGAGGTGTCGCCCAGCGACGCAGACTGAAGATCTGTACCAGCGGTGGCGAAAAAAAATGAACCGAGCCAGGCCGCGACGAACAGGCTCCAGCCAGTTAGGGGAGTCCGCAGTTTGCTCATCGCGTCGGGGGCACAGCCAAGGTTGATGTGGGAAAACCGCGGGCGATCCAACCGTCGAGACCGCCGCGCAAAGGGCGGGCATCGACCGCGCCATGCTGCCGCAGAATTTCGGCGATGGAGACAGCGCCCTGGTCTTCCGGGCAATCGCAATAAACGATGATCGGTTTGTCGAGCTTGAGTTCGTTCAACCGTTCCACCAATGCCCCGTAAGGAATCCATTGCGCGTGGGCCAAAATGCGGGGCTCGACCTGCACGTTGACCTCATGCCGGATATCGAGCACGGTGAGGTCTTCTCCCGCATCAAGCCGGCGCTTCAATTCATCAATACTGACGCCGCGCTGCAGGGTTTCGCGCATCGACTTCAGATAGCGTGAGCGGTCGATGTAACGCCAAAGGCAAACAGCGATGATCAGGAAGCCGCAAATCCAGGGCAGGTAGGGGATCATCGAGTAGGCCTGTTCCTCCAACGAAGCGAAACTCTTTTGCAAGTAGGCCCCGATGATCAGCGGAACCAGCGCCCAGACGGTCGCACCGACGCCATCGTAAAGAACAAAGGCCACGAGTGGGACCTGGGTAATTCCAGATAGAGGTGTGGCCAGCAGGCTCAACCCGGGAACGAATTTCGAGAAGAGCAACGTCCTGGCTCCGAGCCGGGCGAAAACGATCTTGGTCTGGCTGACGCAGGTGTCCGGTTTCCAGGAAATGCGACACATCAGATGCAGCACCTGCACGCCGCGTGTGCGCCCGATGCCATACCAGATAAGATCAGCCAATAAGGCCGCGCAAACCGCGACGACCACGCAGCTTGGCAGACCGAGGTCTCCTGAGGCGACCAAGGCTCCCGCCGCGAGCAACGCCGGGAAGGCAGGAATCGGCACGCCGATCTGCTCCATAAAAACGCAGGTGAAGAGACCGGCGTAGCCGAAATCCCACCAAGCATGCGGCGAATGAGTCATGGCGGATTCCGTCTTAAATCGCCCTGACGCTTTTGGCGAGAAACAATGGAGTCAGGTCGAGCTCAAGTGGGCACGGCCATGAGGTTGAGCCCAATCCAGCGCGGGACCGATCGGGACGATGCGGGTCGGATTGATATCGTCGTGGGTGTAGTAATAATGACGCTTGATGTGGTCGAAGTTCACCGTCGCGGCAATGCCGGGCTGTTGATAGAGATCGAGGAGATAACCGTGCAAATTCGGGTAATCGATGATGCGGCGCACGTTGCACTTGAAGTGGCCATGATAGACCGAGTCAAAGCGAACCAGCGTGCAAAAGAGCCGCCAATCGGTCTCCACGATGCGGTTTCCAAAAAGGTAACGGCTTGTGGCGAGCCGGGCTTCCAGTTGATCCAGCGCGGCGAAGAGTTCCGTGCAGGCCTGCTCATAGCTCGTCTGGCTGGTCGCGAAACCTGATTCGTAGACACCGTTGTTGATCTTTTCGTAAATGAAAGCGGAGAGTTTGTCCTGCTCGGCGGCGATGTCCCTGGGGAAGAGTTCGATGCGGCTCTTGGCGAGCGGGGCAAACACATCGTTGAACATGCGGCAGATATCGTCCTCGTTATTATTGACGATGCGGCGCATGCGCTTGTCCCACAGGACAGGCACGGTGACGCGACCCTGAAAATGGGGGTTGGTTGCCAGATAGGCTTCGCTTAAGTAGGCAAAGCCGTTGAGCGGATCATGGCTATATCCCGGCCCATCGCGGAATGCCCAGCCCTTGTCGTCGCGAATCGGATCGATCATGGACACGCTGATGGCCTGGTCGAGTCCCTGCAGATTGCGCACGATCAAGGTGCGGCTGGCCCAGGGACAGGCGAGGCAAACGTAGAGATGATACCGTCCCGGCTCCACGGCATAGGGCGTGGAGCCATCAGCAGAGACCCAATCTCGAAACGCGTCTTCCTGCCGCTCGAAGGAACCGTCCGCCGATTGTTCTTCAGGAAATTGGGGTGCGCTCATGGTCAAGGTCTCCAGCCACTCGAACTCAGGCTGTCTTCTCCGCCACCACCTGGTCAACGGAAAAGCGTCCGGCGCCTTGGGCGATTAACGCCAGCACAATGCCGAAAATGAGCAGACAATACTCGATGCCTTCCCCTTTCTGGGCGCCAAACCAGTTCATGAAGAAGCCGTTGGGCCAAAGCACGGTGGTGACGACGAGGAAATTAACGCCAAGGGCCAGCGCCGAAATCCGGGTCAAGAAGCCGAAGACCAGGGCAACGGGTGCAAGGAATTCGGTCAACACGGGCAGCAATGCAATGGGGTAAGGCAGGCCCATTTTTCCGGTGAAGAAGGCCATTGTTCCCTCAAACCCGTAGCCGCCGAACCAGCCGAGCATTTTCTGGGCACCGTGGGGAAACACGACCACGGCCAGGGAGAGTCGCAGGAAGAGCGGGGCAAAGGTGCCCGAGGTGACAGTGAGCAGATGTAATAATTTTTTCATGGGGTAGTTGGAGTTGGTGGGGTTGGTTAGTTGAGATCGAAGAAAAGGAAATGGGCCGTATCGGCCGTGGAAATCGTCAGCGCCTCCGTTTGCGAAATGGCGGCAGCATCCCCGGCGGCGAGGCGGTTGCCATTTACCTCGAGTTCGCCTTCGATGAGCTGGAGCCAGCCATTGCGGTTCTCCGCGAAGACATGCTTCAGGCTTTCGCCCTTCTTCAGTTTGGCGACGTAAAGGTCGGCGTCCTGGTTGATCGGGATTGAGCCGTCGCGTCCCGTCTTCGAGGTGATGAGGTGCAGCCTGCCAGCCTCAACCTTGGCGAACGATTTTTCGGCGTAGCCCGGCTTGGCATTCTTCACATCGGGCATGATCCAGATTTGGAGCAGGTGAACCGGCTCCGTGTGGGATTCGTTGATTTCGCTGTGCTGGATGCCGGTTCCCGCGGTGATGCGCTGGACATCGCCGCCGCGCATGACGGCCGTGTTGCCCATGGAATCGCGGTGACGTAGCGCGCCGTCGACGACGTAGGTGATGATTTCCATGTCGCGATGCGGATGCATCCCGAAGCCCATCTTGGGCGCGACGTAGTCCTCGTTGATGACTCGGAGGGCGCGGAAGTTGGTGTGCGCCGGATCGTAGTAATCGGCGAAGCTGAAGGTGTGGTAGGAGTCGAGCCAGCCATGGTTGGCGTGGCCCCGTTCATTGGATTTGCGGATCTGGATCATATGGTTTCTTTCGTTGCTTTACCTAACCGCGGAATGGGCCAAACGCCAAAGACGATGTTGCTTGGCTCAGCATGCCTTTCGGGTATGCTCGCGCCATGGAACTCCGGCACCTGCGCTATTTCGTCGTCGTGGCGGAGGAGCAGAACGTCACGCGCGCGGCGGCCCGGCTCCATGTTTCCCAGCCCCCGCTGAGTCGGCAGATTCGTGACCTGGAAGAGGAACTCGGCGTCGAGTTGTTCTGGCGCACGGCCAAGTCGCTCGCGCTGACGGAAGCGGGGAAGATTTTTCTCATCGAGGTGCGGGCTGTTCTGCTCCGGGTCGACCAGGCCGTGGAAGCGGTACGGGCCGTCGCCAGCACGAATCGCGGCACGCTGCATGTGGGCTACGCGCCTTCGCTCACGGTCAAGCTGCTCCCGCTGACGCTGAGAATCTTTGAGCGCGAGCATCCCGGCGTCCGCGTCTCCCTGCACGATCTCTCCACGGAGGAATGCATTGAGCGGCTTGCCAACGGCAAGATCGATCTCGCGCTCACGGTGCGGCCCCCGGCTTCCCGGATGCGCGGGCTGACTTTCGAGAAACTCGCCACCTATCCGATCCGTTGCGCGGTGGCCTCGACGCATCGCTTGGCGGGCAGGCGTGCGGTGCCGATGGCGGAGTTGAAAGGGGAACGGTTCATCGTCTACTCGCAGAAGGAGTACCCGGAATACTGCGAGGCCTTGAGAGACCTTTTCCGCCCCTTCGGCTTTGAACCGCGCATCGGGGGAGAATATGAAGGCGTCACCGGATTGATCGCGGCGGTGGAGGCCGGGCAGGGGATTGCCATCGTGTCGGCTTCGCTGGCCTGCCTGACGGGGGAGCGGCTCAAGCTCCTGCCGTTGAAGCCCGCGCTGGTTCCATTTCTCGTTGGCGCGGCGATGGCGAAGAAGGGATCAAAACTGGCGCAAGGTTTTGTTGCTGCGGCTAAGCAGGCCGCGCAGGAAGAATAGGTAGCCGCCACTGAGATAATCTCTCGCTCCCAAGTTTTACTTGGGAGCGCTTCCTGTTCCCCGCGAAATTTCATTTCGCGCTGATCTTCGCAGGACTGCGGCTGAGGGATCGGCCATGAAATGGCCTCCACAAGGGCGTTCCCAAGTACAACTTGGGAACGAGGAGAAAGATATCGATAGCTCAGACTTGTCGAAGGGCCGGTTCGGCTCTTTGCTCTTGAGCATGCCTCCCGGTCGCATCCTCATTTCCCAGGCGAAACTCCGCGCCCGCGTCCGGGAACTGGGAGTGACCATCTCGCGCCATTATCGGCGACACTTGCCGCCGGGAGAGAAGCCGCTCTTTCTCGGTGTGATGAATGGCGCACTCTTCTTTTTCACCGATCTCCTTCGCGCCGTCGACCTGGACGATGTCGAAATTTCAACGCTGCGGGTGTCCAGCTATGCTGGAACCCAAAGCGCCGGGACTCTCCGCGGACTCAAGGCCTTGGGCGACTCCTTCAACGGGCGTCACGTTCTCATCGTCGACGACATCCTCGACACGGGCCTCACCCTCTCCGCCCTGGTCACGCGCCTCAAGGAACTCGGTGCCGCCGACGTGAAGACCTGCATTCTGCTTGAGAAACGCCGCAAGCATGACGTCCCGATCAAGCCGGACTGGCTCGGCTTCAAGATCGAGGATGAATTTGTGGTCGGGTATGGGCTGGATTTGGATGGGAAATATCGTGCATTGAAGCAGATTCGAGTATTGAAGACACCGGATCAATAGAGCCTCCCGCCCGCAACGCAATCTTGCCCTCCCGGCCAGATACGCCATAATAGGGGGATGTCCGACGATCCCCAGACCAACGGCACTCCTACCGGTGCACCCAAAAAGCGCATGAACCTCCGCACGCCGGAGCTGACCAAGCTCGTGCAGGAGCAGGTCGAGAGCCATTACCGCAGCCCGGTCGTCGAATACCTGAGCCATACCAAGTCGTCCCTCTCCGCCAACGGACTCACCGTCAAGCTGGCGAAGGCCTTCGGCTTCTGTTACGGCGTGGAGCGCGCGATCAACCTCGCCTACGCCTCGACTAAGGCCTACGCGGGTCACAACATTTATCTCCTGGGCGAAATCATCCATAACCCCGAGGTCAACGACCAGCTCCGCGACATGGGCATCAAGCAGCTCAAGGAAACGCGCGGCGTTTACGATCTCGATGGATTGACCGAGGAGGATGTCGTCATCGTGCCCGCCTTCGGCGCGGAGGTGAAGGTACTTCATCGCCTCAAGGAAATCGGCTGCTACCAGGTTGACACCACTTGCGGCGACGTGATGAGTGTCTGGCGTCGCGTGCGCCAGTACCGTGATCGCGGGACCACCTCAATCATCCACGGCAAGGCGTGGCATGAGGAAACCAAGGCGACCGTCTCGCAGGCGGTCAGCGACAAGGGCGGCACGCACTACCTCGTCGTCTTCACCCTGGCGGAGACCGATTACGTCTGCGACTACATCCGCAAGGGCGGCAACAAGGAGGAGTTCCTCAAGAAGTTTGAGGGCGCCTACTCTTTGGGATTTGATCCCGACCAACATCTCGTTTCGGTCGGCGTCGCCAACCAGACCACGATGATGAAAAACGAAACGGAAGAAGTGCAGCGCCGTTTCGAGCAGGCCATGGCCGACCGCTACGGTCGCGAGAACCTCGACCAACATTTCCGTAAGGCCGACACCATCTGCGGTGCAACGCAAGAGCGGCAGGACGCCCTCTCCGACATGCTCGGTCATGAGAAAATGAACCTGCTGCTCGTCGTCGGCGGCTACAACAGCAGCAACACCTCGCACCTCGCCGAAATGGGCGAGGCGGTATTGCCCACCTATTTCATCAAGAATTCCGACAAGCTGATCTCCACCACGGAAATCTCCCACTACGACCAGCACAAACAGCAGGAAGTGATCACCCACAACTGGCTTCCAGAGGGCAACGTCGTTGTCGGCATCACGGCGGGTGCGTCCTGTCCGAACAATTTGCTCGAGGAGACGATCCATCGGCTTTATGAGTTCCGCGGCGTGAACGTGGAATCGCTTTTGCCGGCAGATTACCGGGAGATCGTCGGTCTCGCCCCGGCAACTGAACACGCGGGACACTAGGCTGACCATGAGCCGCCTTCAAAACGCGTGGCACACGGCGGCCCGTGAACTCGACCTCGACATCGTCGTTCCTTTCGAGCTGAAAACGAAGACCTTCACCGTCACCGCCGAGGTGCTGCTAAAGAACTTCGGCGCCAAGCAGGGGATGTTGATTGTTTCGGATCATCGCCTCGTGGAACCGTTCCGCCACCAACTGATCAAGCTTGGCTACGGCTTCGCCACCCTCGCTGAACCGGAACGGGACTGGCCCTTCACCCGTGAGGAACGGGAAGCCTTCATCGAGATGCTCAACGAATGGGGCTGGATGGGCAAACCCGAGGACGAGCCGGAATGGCTCCTCTCCGGCAGCGAAGCGGACGACGAGTAGCGTCTATTGGGGCGGCGCGATGAAATGAAGCGCATCGTCCCACCAGGCGAGCTCCGGCGTACGCGGCCAGTCGTCATGATGACAGCCTTCCTGCACGATGACTTTCTTGGGCTCCGGTAAGTGGGCAATGAGATTGAGACTCAGTTCCGGCGGAATAATTTCATCTTCGCTGCTGCGGATCACGCAGATCGGATGGGGAAAATGTTCCAGGTTCGCGATGGAATCGTACTTGTCGATCATGAGCAGGCGCACCGGGATGTAGGGGTAGCGGTAGAGACCAACATTGGCGATGGTGTCCCAGGGCGTGAGCAGGGCAAGGCCGTGCACGGGCAGGGTGGGATCGGCGCAAACCGCTGCCGCCACACCGGAGCCGAGGGACTCGCCCCAGACATAGACCGGTCCGTAACCGGCTTGATCGAGCGAGCGGATCAGGGCGCGGGCATCGGGAACAATGGTGGCTTCGCTCGGGCGACCGGGGCGACCGCCATAACCGGGGTATTCATAGAGAAAGGTGCGGAAGCCGCGCCGGGTGAAGGCATCGACATACGCGGTGCGGTCATAGGCGCAGTTGGCGTTACCGTGAAAGACGACGATGGTTCCGCGCGGGGCCGGGCTGGTGAAATCGGGACGGACGTAGCCCTGCGGAGATTCGGCCCCCGGCGTCGGATGCTCCCAGGGTACCAGTCCGACCGATTGCGCAACCCTCGCTGCTTGTTCGGCGGGGAGGACCGCGCCGGAAATCTTGCGGGCGTAGATCAGATCGTTCTGCATGGAGAAGAGAAAACCGCAGGCGGCCAGATAGACGATTAAGGCGCAGATGAACACCTTTTGGGCCAAGGGCAGTGGATGATACCAGGGGCGCTTACTGGCAGAAACGTTCATGCCGGGACGCTACCGGGCCGGACGGTAAAAAGCAATTAGCCGCAAAGGATCGCAAAGAGCGCAAAAAATGAAGTTCAACAAAGGGAAAACTCACGTCCCCATCCCCAGTTCTTTGTTTTCTCTGCGTTCTTTTGTGGCGAAAGAGTTTATGAAATTATCGCCTCAGGTTAGAGGGCGTGAAGGGTTAAGGACGAAATGTAACAATTTGGTGTCGCTTTCGAGCTTGCCCCCGCTGCCCCGCAACGCGAGACTTCCGGGGCTATGGATAATTCTGGCCCGCAAGTTTTCACTGGCAACGCCAACCCCGCCCTCGCCGAGGAAATCGCCACGTACGTGGGCGTTCCCCTCGGTGAAGCGACGGTGACCTCGTTCCCCAATGGCGAGACCTTCGTCAAAATCAACGAGAACATCCGCGGGCGCGATATCTTCATCGTCCAGCCTTCCGCGCCGCCGACCAACCAGAATTTGATGGAGCTGCTGATCATGATCGACGCCGCACGCCGCGCGAGCGCCTCCCGCATCACGGCGGTTATGCCATTTTACGGTTATGCCCGGCAGGATCGCAAGGATCAGCCTCGCGTGCCGATCACGGCCAAGCTGGTCGCCAATCTCCTCGTCGCCAGCGGCGCGCATCGCGTCCTGACCATGGATCTGCACGCGCAACAGATTCAGGGCTTCTTCGATATTCCGGTGGATCATCTCTATGCCGCACCGATTCTCTATCGCTACCTCAAGACCCTTGAGTTGGAGAACCTGATCGTCGTTTCCCCCGACGTGGGCGGCATGAAAATGGCCTCCGCCTATTCCCAGTTGCTCCACACCAGCCTGGCCATTGTCGCCAAGCAGCGGACCAGTCCCACCTCGGTCGAGTCGCAATACCTGGTCGGCGATGTCGCCGGCAAGGATGTCCTGATGGTCGATGATTTGACCGAAACGGCGGGCACGCTGACAGCGGCGGCGAGGCTGCTCAAGCAAAACGGCGCCAAGCGGATTCTTGCCGCGGTCTCCCACTGTCTCCTCACGGACATGGCCATCCAGCGGCTCAAGAACTCGGACATCGATGAACTGATCACGACGAACAGCACGGTCATGCGCCCGATTCCTGGGTTCAAGTTAACGGTCCTGAGCGTTGCCAGCCTGCTGGGCGAGGCGATCAAGCGCATCCACGGCGGGGAGTCGGTCTCGTCGCTCTTTGAGGTCAACGGCAAGGGAAAACAAGGATAATACCTGACCGTCGCAGTCGACTTCCCTCGAGCAATCCGGTGGGCAAATGTATGGGGCAAGCGAATGAGGCCAGTCGTCGGCAGTCCTAAATCGTCGCGTACGATCAAGCCATGAAGATTTGTGACGTGACCCAGTTTTACTCGCCGGTGAGCGGCGGGGTGAAGCGGTACATTTCCCAGAAGAGGCAGCATGTCCTGGAGCACACGCGCGATGAGCATCACCTCATCATCCCCGGCAGCACCACGCGTTATGAACGCGAAGGGCGGCTGCATCTCCACACCATCCGCTCGCCGCGGCTCGATTTTTTTTCGCGCTATCCGTCGCGCTACCGGCTGATCCTCAATACCAAGCTCGTGCTCGATATGCTCGATGATATCCGGCCTGATGTCATTGAGTCAGGTGATCCGTATCATCTTGCCTGGACCGCGTTGCGCGCGGGCACGCAGATTCACGCGCCGGTCTTTGGTTTTTATCACTCCCATTTCCCGGAGGCTTACCTTCGGACGGCGCTGAAATATGGCGGTTCATGGCTGCGCGATGCAGTGCTTAATTACGCGGAAGATTACATCGTCAAGCTCTACAGCCTCTTCACCGCGACGCTGGTGCCCTCGGAACATTTGCGGCAGTTGCTCCATTCCTGGGGCGTGACGAATACGGTGACGCTCAACCTCGGCGTTGATACCCACATCTTTCGCCCCACACCGCGCGACGAGACATTGCGCGAGAAGCTCGACCTGCCGAAGGACAAGAAAGTTCTTCTCTATGTGGGGCGGCTGTCGGCGGAAAAGAATATCGAGATGCTGCTTGCGGCCTTCGAGGCGCTCCATGCGCGGCATCCGCAGACTTACCATCTGGTCATCGTCGGCGATGGGCCGCTCCGGCGCGTACTCCCCGCGACGCGGCATCGCACCGGCGCGCTCACGTGGCGTTCCTACATTCAGGACAACGCCAAGCTGGCCGAGTATTATCACGCCGCCGATCTCTTCATTCATCCCGGTGTCTGCGAGACCTTTGGACTCGTCGTACTGGAAGCGCAGGCATGCGGGCTGCCGTGCGTCGGCGTACGCGGCAGTTTCATGGATGCCAATATCATGGTCGGCCTTGATCAATGGGCGTCTCATAACGATCCTGAGGCGATCGCGGATGCGATTGAACGCTTTGAAGGTCAGGATTTGGCGGCGCTGGGGGCTGAGGCTTCCCGTCTGGTTCACGCACGCTTTTCCTGGGACAAGGTCTTTGCCCGTCAATGGGCGCTCTACACGCGGGCGCGTTTGCATGGCGCAGAGGCCCTCCGCTCCATTGAGCCGCATCCCTTCTCGCCGGACTGGATCAAGAGTTGAAAATCCGTCATCCTGAGCTTGCCGAAGGATCAGCCCCCGGTGATTTAACCATCATCGGAGGGAGCGCCCGTTAGAGCATTTTTATCTATAGCGCACAGCTTGAGGAGCAGTACTGAAAGCCAGCCTGAAAGGCTGGCAAGCTTTCAGCCCAGGGTTGGCGCAGCAACGCCTACCCTGGGTATAGATTAAGAACTGGCCAACCCTGAATGGGTTGAAGCGCGATTTTTCAGCGCGGTCACTTCAACCCTTTCAGGGTTGCGGTCATGACGAGCAAACCCAGGGTAGGCGCTGGTGCGCCAACCCTGGGCTATATGATCAAAACCCTTTCAGGGTTTTCGATCTGCATCTGCGGCCTGTGCACGATGTTTTAAATGCTCTAATGGCAGCTAATCCGTCGAAAGCTGGATGACAGAAGTAGGGAGCTTACTTCACCCGCTCATTATCGATCAGCCGGGTCTTGCCGATAAAGACCGCCGCGCAGAGACGATCTTCAGTCCGTTCAACATAGTCGAGCTTGAGTCCCGAAATCTTTTTCAGCTCGGCGGCTAGCCAGCCAGCATTCCTCGATTTGCGTTTGGCAGCCAGTTGCAGGAGCCGCGCGAACTCGACTCCCACGGCCCGTTCTTCTGGAGAGAGATACCGGTTCCGCGAACTCATCGCCAGTCCATCGGGATCGCGGACGGTCGGGACAATGACCAGCTTCACCGGCACGTCGAGATCGCGCACCATCCGCCGGATGACATCGACCTGCTGGGCATCCTTCTGGCCAAAGTAGGCATTCGTCGGGCGCGTCAGGTTGAAGAGCTTGAGCACGACCGTTGCCACGCCGCGGAAATGGCCGGGACGTGAAGCTCCATCGCGCCCCTGCGAGACGACCGATTCCTCCACAAAAGTGGAATGATCGGGCTGGTAAAGATTATCCGGGGCGAAAACCAGATCGACTCCCTCCTTCCGGCACATCGCGAGATCCTGCTCGCGTGGCCGCGGATAGCGGGCCAGGTCCTCCTTGGGGCCGAACTGGGTTGGATTGACGTAAATCGTAACGATAACCTTCCGGCATTCCTTGCGCGCTCGCCGGACCAGAGTCATATGCCCCTCGTGCAGGGCACCCATGGTCGGAACCAGCCCGATTCGCTCGCCCGACTGGGCCCAAGCCGCACTGTGCCGCTGCATGGCGGCGATGGAACTGATTACCTTCATGGCCTGAGATTAGAGGGGTGGTTCCCGCGAGGACAAGGCCCCGTTAGGGCCGGGAAATAAGTTTTTTCATGAAGGGTAAACTATTTTGGAAACCAAAAAGCAGGCAACACGTCTCTACATTCATGGTTTTAAGTTGTTCCTGTGTTATTTGGTGCCCCACTCCGAAAGGTAAAGCCGGACAGTTCGCCCTGAAACGGACCGAGCTTCCCGCCAAGCTCTCCAAGGTGAATCGACCGTGGGTGGGGCGCTTGAAATCCTCGGTTGAGCACGTCTCCGTTTTCTCCCCGGTCAACGGGGATTAGGCTTGAATCTCTAGTGGGAGAATCTAAGGTGGTAACCCGCGAGGCGGAAACGCCGCGCTCTGTATTACTGGCGGCCGTAGCTCAATGGTAGAGCTCCAGTTTGTGGTACTGGCTGTTGCGGGTTCGAGTCCCGTCGGTCGCCCAGTTTGCTGCATCCGTCACCCCTCGCTCATGCTCAGGATGACGGATTATTGGGCAACATTCCGTCAGTCAACTCTACTTGTACTTCGGCAGGTACTTCTTCTCGGCTTCGAATAACTCCAGGGTCATCGCCTTGATTTCCGCCGGAGAACAGATGGCGGACGTCAATGGATCAAGCTGCAGCGCGTAGATCGCGGCTTCCTTGCTCCGCTCAACGGCCGCGGTGGCACCCAGTTCAAACATCGACATGTTGGATGCGCACAAGGCGGCCATCTGAGGAGGTAACGCTCCGTAGCGGGTTGGGTTAAGGCCGTTCCCATCAATCATGGTTGAGACCTCCACGCACCCATTGGCGGGCAGATTGGTGATCAAAGAACCCAGATTGTCCTTGGAATTCATGACATTGCCATGGATGCGGAAAGGCGAGTCCTTCTCCCGGGCCTCGATGATCCAGCTCGCGTATTCCCAGCTGCGAGTCCATTCCATCGGTTTGGTGCCGCTGAGCATGTCCATGCGTTCTTTGTCGCCATTTTTGCGCCATTGAGGCCAGTTGTTGGCGTAGAAGCTCGATTCTCCATCGTAAGCGGGCCGACCGTAACGCTTGAGCAGATCCTTGCGCTTGCGGTAGTAGGGGAGGTATTCAGATAAATGTCCGCTCGATTCCGTAATGAACGCGCCGAAATGGAGCATCATGTCCTTGCGAACAAGGTCGTTTTTGTCTTCGGGATCGGACGGCTTTCCGGCCAGATCCTGCTCGGCTTTTTTCTTGAGCAGGGGGTAGAGATCCTTGCCCTTGTGGCGCAGTTTGGTGAACCACGCCAGGTGATTGATTCCGGCACATTCCCATTCCATTTCGCTGTAAGGAATGCCCGCGCGCTTGGCCAGGAGATGACTCGTGCCCTGGACGGAATGGCAAAGGCCCACCACCTGCATCGATGAGGTGCGGCCTGCGGCCAGGCACAGCATGTTCATCGGGTTGGTGTAATTGAGCACCAAGGCTTGGGGACAGAGACGCTCGGCATCCTTGAGGGCATCCAGCCAGACCGGGATGGTCCGCAGCGCCTTGAAGAGACCGCCTGGCCCGATGGTATCGCCGATGCATTGATCGACGCCATATTTGGCCGGAATATCGTTGTCAAAGCGGACGCACGCAAGCCCGGAGACTTCAATGCAATTCACGATGTAATGACTTCCTGACATCACTTTTGTGCGATCCGTTGAGGCGATGACCTCCCAGTTGGTCGCACCCCGCTCGGCGCAAAGCTTCTTGATGAGACGGTGCATGGTGCTGAGACGTTCGCGGTCGATATCGACCAGCGCGATCGTGCCCCCCTGGTTGCCGGGAATACTGATCACATCGGTCATCAGACGTGGTGTGAAACCGCTTCCTGCTCCCAGCATGGTGATTTTGATGGGGCGTGTGATTGTGCCGGGAAGCGCCGTCAAATCAGAAGCTTTGGTGTGTTCGGCGTGACCGCGGGATTTTTTTGTTTTGGGAAGAGTGGCCATAAGGTGTGAAGGAAGCCTGCGCGTTTGTTCAAAAAATAGCGCGATTAAACTCGTGACAATAAACTGCATATTTGTGACATTGTTTTGTGATTTCAGGCTTAAAAAGCGACCCGATTTTCACCGTTCCTTATTTTCGCAAGGAGGAGAGAATTTCCTCCACCCGCTATCGGTGGAATGGCTGGGAGCGGGGGGATCAACCTTTTGTGATTCTCCAATGGACGCTCTCCGGCGAGGGAGGCCTGAACGATGGCTCCGCAGACTTGCGCGTGCCGGAAGGCTACGCATTCATCGTGGTGGTACCGGAACGGACCAGTTACTACTATCCGCCGGAAGGCCGGGAACCTTGGGTTTTCGGCTGGTTGAATTTTTACGGTGATTTCGCCTGTGACTTGTTTCGAACTTTCCAGGGAACCTTCGGATCGGTCATTCCTCTTCCGAAACGAAGTGCCGCGGCCGCTTCGCTTCGTCGTTTACTAGCGCTGGTCTCCGCAGGCAAGGGCTCAAGCCGCTGGCAGGTGAGCCTCCAGGCCTATGCCTTTGTTCTCGAGTGGTGGCGGGAGCTGACCCAGCCTCAACGTCGCGCGGAGGATGGACTCGAGTTCGCCATCCGGTTTTGCCGGGAACGCTTTCGCGAACCGCTGGCCGTGAAAGAGATCGCCGATGAAGCGGGCATGAGCCGGGAGTATTTCACCAGGTTGTTTAAGGAACGGGTCAAGGAAACGCCGGCTGCTTTCCTGCGAAATCTTCGGTTGAAAGAAGCCTCCTCCCTGCTCAAGGAAACGCGGTTGCCCCTGGGTGAGGTGGCCATGCGCTCCGGATTTTATTCGGCCACGCACCTCATGCACACGTTCCAGCGGGTCTACGGGAAAAATCCGTCCCGCTGCCGGGGTCAGCGACGAGCGGCATCGACCTCGCTTATTTCCAATACTCCTTCTAGAAACTAAGGATATGTTTGTCCGCTGGCCCCGTCCTTTATTTTATGTGGTGATAACCCTCGCCATCCTGCTTGATCAAGTGACGAAGGCCTGGGCCTCCTCGACTCTCAAGGTGATCCCGGTCAGCATCATCCCAGGCTTTTTCAACCTGACCTATGTGGAAAATCGAGGGATCGCCTTTGGTATGTTTGCCCATCATGGTTTGCTGGTGGGGCTTTTCGTCGTCGGCCTCGCCCTGGTTGCCCTTTACTACGCGCGAGGGATGAACTGGGCGAGCCTGGAGCCCAATATCGTGGGCGGATGTCTTTGCGGCGGGGCGCTGGGAAATCTTCTGGATCGCTTCCGGCTCGGGTACGTCGTCGATTTTTTCCATGTCTATCGCTATTCGTGGAACTTCGACTGGCCGGTCTTCAACGTGGCCGACAGCCTCATCTGCCTGTCGGTGGGCTGGATTGTCCTCCGGCAATTAACGAGCAAGAACTGACCTCAGCCTGTAGCGGCGATCTATGACCGTCGCCGACGAAGCAAAGACACGACGGTCATAGACCGCCGCTACAGACTGCATGACCCCTTGAGCGAGGTTACGTCAAGAGCGGCTCGAACATCTTCTTTTGCTCGGCGCGATCAAAGGCCTCGTGTGGGGTGATGAGGCCTTGCTGGACCAATTCCATCAGCGAATCGTCCATCAGCTTCATCCCGAGTTTCTTTCCGACCTGGATGACGCCCGGAAGCATGTAGGTCTTCGCTTCGCGGATCAGATTGGCGACGGCGGGCGTATTCACCATGATCTCCAGGGCAACGACACGGCCTTGCCCATCCGCGCGAGGGATGAGCTGCTGGCTGACGATGCCACGCAATGATTCGCTGACCATGGTGCGAATCTGGCCCTGTTGCTCGACCGGGAAGGCGTCGAGGACGCGATCCAGGGTGCGGGCTGCATTGCTGGTGTGAAGCGTCGCGATGACCAAATGCCCCGTTTCAGAAGCGGTAATGGCGAGACTGATGGTTTCCAAGTCGCGCATTTCACCGACCACGATGACATCCGGATCTTCGCGAAGACTGGCGCGCAAGGCGGCGCCGAATGATTCGGTGTGCGCGTGAACCTCGCGCTGGGTGATCTGGCATCCTTCTGGAACGAAAACGTACTCAATCGGGTCTTCCAAGGTAATGATGTGATCCTTGCGGTGCTTGTTCACTTCCTGGACCATCGCGGCGAGGGTGGTCGATTTACCGCAACCGACCGCACCGGTGACGAGCACCAGACCGTTGTGATATTCGGTCAGGACTTTGAGTTGCTCGGGTAGTCCGAGCTCATCCATGGTGCGGACCTTCGTGTTGATGATACGAAAAACGGCGTCGTAGCCCTTGCGCTGCTGGATGACGTTGGCGCGAAACCGGGCCATGCCGGGAATTTCGTAGCTGAAATCGAGACCCTTGTTCTTTTCCAGGGTTTCCAGCTGCAACGGGTTGAGAAACGTGCGGATGAGGGCCAGCGTTTGTGTCGAGGTGAGGGGTTCACCCCCATGATAAAGCGGTTGCAGCGTGCCGTTGAGCCGCATGAGTGCGGGAACACCCACGCCGAGGTGAATGTCCGATGCACCCGCATCGAAGCCAAGTCGAAGGAGCTCCGTGATGCCCATGCCGCCGGGGAATTCGTTATCGGCCACGACCTCAACGCGGGGGCTGGCGACGGGAACTTCATCGGCCTGTACCGCGACCGCTTCCACTGCGGGAGCCGCGGCAGGCGCCAGTGATTGACGCAAGCCCTCCGCCTGTTCGGGACTGATGATGGTTTGCTCCAGGAGGAAATCGATCGCGGAGAGGTGAGGCCTCGCCTGCAGCGCAGCCACGGCCGAGTGATACTGCTCAAGGGTGATCCAACCGGAATGATAGGCGGTGGAGAGAACGTACTCGTTATGCTCAGGTGTCATGGAAAGAATGGTTGCGAATGGCAATAATGGCAAACGCGGTGTCCACGCGCAAGCTTGTCATCCCGCTGGGGCGCGAGCACCAATCAGCTTCCGTAGGTCGTCCAGGGCTCCGTAGTCCTTGAAGGGATGGACGGCAATCTCTCCGTTCGAGACCATCTGCATGACTTCGGCCTTATTCCAGATGGGGCGGTAACGGTTGTAGCGAAACAGATCCGAGTAAGTGTCCAAGTCACCGATCTTATAGCCAAGATGATGCGCTATGGTCGGAAAAAGTAATTCACCAAAAACGATGGGTAACTGGGGCAATGCCGCGATCGCGTGAAAAATCTGGGTTGTGAGGACGTACCCATTGAGAAGGACGCCGTACATGGCAGTTTTGTCCTCGCGTATCGAAATCTGGCTCAGGTAGTCGAGGAACTCTTCGTCATCGCGATGACGGAGGTAAAAGGGCCAATTGGAGTTGGTCTTCAGGTTGCCGCCCTGTCCGAGGTAATCGCACTTTGATTTTTCAAAGATCTCCGCCAAATCGTGAAAGTAGGAGCGGCTCAGGATGATGTGATCGTATTCGGTGACGTGGATCAAATCGCAGGACAGGTTTCGTTCCTCCATATACCTCACGGTCTTCCCGGGAAGCTCATTGAAGCATTGATAGACCATGGGGCCGCGCAACAGGGGATTCTCCAGGAATATCGCATTCTCGATCCCGAGTTGCTGAAAATGTTCGAACGGGCCACCGTAAGCCACCAGCCGTGGAATACCCGGCGTGATAAATTCCAGGTATTCCAGGTGATGTCTCACCTGTTGCGGGGGAAGATGGGTGGCGACGACTTGAAGAATCTTTATGATCTTCATTTGAATTCGAGCGGCGAAACTTTACAGCAGGAAGGATACATGTGCCTGAACCTCAAGATATTCCGGTCAAGAAAGTCGACAAAGACATCGACGTCATCCAGCCCATGTAGACGAAGGTTGCCCTTGCGAAACATCGGCAGAACCCGCCCGAGGGACTGTCCGCAGCGTTCACAGAGCATTTCGCGCCCGAACCAGCGGATGGCCCAAGCCGTTACGAGTAGAACGATCGCCGTTCGGAGTTTACCTGCGGGATTGGGTTTGGTTAACGGATCAGGTTTCATCGGGATTAATGGGAAGGAGCCTCAAAACGCCGTCTCGGCCACATAATAGTTTCCATTGAAGGCGGGTGCATACTGAATCCATTTTCTGGCTTCGCTCAGATCGAGGAGGGGCTCGGTATCAACGCAGGTGCTGGGAACCTGAGGCCAGAACTCCCGGGTGAGGAGCTCCGTCTGTCCCGTACCCGCCGGGATTTCCCCGTCGCAAATATTCAGGACATAGCCTCCGGCGGGAAGCCGCGCCTGGAGGGACTTGTCAAAGGCCTGGACGAGATTCTCCACCGACGTCTGAATCCAAAGATTGTGCTGATCCGAGCCCTCAATCCCGGGATGTCCCAGGCGAAGCGCCACGCTGGTGATTCCCCGCGAGGCAGATCGCTCGCGAAGGTAGTTCTCGAACTTCCATTTCAGGGTGCCGTAGGGATGGGGCGTCTGGGTTCGTTGCACGAGATCGGCCACTTCCTCCCGAATGGGAAATGAGGGCCAATCCCGGAAATGGTTCAAATCGTAGACCTGCACGGAGGAAGCGAAGATGAATCGCTTGACGCCCGCTTCTACCGCGGCCTCAAAGATGTTCACCGCGCCCCAGTAATTGACCATCTCGAAATCGAGCGGGCGCATGTTGGGGACATGAGGGTGTGGAATGGCCGCGAGATGAATGACCGCATCGACTCCCTGGAAGCGTTGAATCCACTGATGCTGGGGATCCAGGATATTGACCTTCCCAGGGCGGATGATCTTTTTGGCGATGAGCCGTCCCAGGGCACGCTTTTGCAGGCTCCACGCTTTTTTGATCAACCTGATCCGGAAGGAGCGGCGTTCATGTTTGGACAAGGGCAGCGGCTGGCCATACCGCGTGGTGAGGAGTTGGTAAAGTGGCCCGCCAAATCGATCAAAACCCCGGCAACGGTACCGGGCGGGATCGAGCGAACGGGTGAGGATCGTTCCGATAAAACCGTTCGAGCCGGTGATGGCGACAGTTTGCAATTTCGAATGATCTGGGGGCATGCGACGAAGATGCAAGACGACTTCGGCCATTTATTCCAGAGTAAACGGTGGATGGATTTCACAAGTCAACGCTCGCTGCTTGGAAAATGATAATATTAACCAATATTAAAAACCGTAAGAAAAGTATTGCACTCTTCGTCAGGTTATCTACTTTCCGGTCAATCGTGTGAGTTGCGATTCATTTTCTTGGCAGTCGGCCTTTCTTAGCCGGTTCCCCAGAAATCAGACCGAGCAAAAGTTTTAGCAAACCGGCAGTTGTCTTCTGTGCCGCTTTTTGGATTCGGTGAAACCCTTAGTCTCCGAGCATAGATGTTGCTCATGGATAACCAGTTAAAATGATGATGCGTATATTTTATAGTTTAGTATTGATGGGCTGCGTGGCACTGACCGCGCAGGCCAAGGGTATTTCTACCCAGCCGGTCAAGCCGGTGCATCCCGCACCCGCGCCTGCCCCAGTGCCCGTCAAAGTGGCGGCTCAGGCCCCCGCAGCGCCGGCTCCCGCTCCCAAGCCCGCCCCTGCTCCCACCATGGCGGCCCGCAGCTCGACCAAGGCCTCATTCTCCTCCGTCCCTGTGTCCATGGATCCCGCTAAATCAGTGGCGAACGCCAAGCCAGCGGACAAAACACCCCAAGTCGCCGCGACTCAAGTGCCGACGACAACCAGTGGGGCATCACCATCTCGTCGGGTCATTACTCCCGCCGATCCCTATTATTTTGGTAACGCCACTCTCCCAAATCTGAATCTCGCCCACTCTTCTCCCGTCTCAAACGTGGACCTGGCCGGCCCGGCCCGGTTGGCTCGCCTGACGGCCTACTGGGCCAGCGAAGGCGACTACTATACCAGCCATGGCGTGAGTGCGACCGGCATTCATCTGCACGGCGGTCATTGTGCGGTCGATCCCCGTATCATCCCTTACGGCAGCGTGGTGGAAATCGCCGGCGTCGGCAAATACCTGGCCGTCGATACCGGTTCCGCCGTCATCTCCCGCGAAGCCGCGCGTGAAGCTGCCCATACGGGCGAAGAACGGAGCGCCCTGGTCATTGATCTCTACTTTGAAAATGAGCACGACGGCGAGAAATTCGCCGCCAACGGTCCCAAGTACGCCGCCATCAGTTGGTGGAGTCCCAGCTCGAATGCGGCCCGGGCCAAGGAAGCCCGCAGCCTCTTTGCGGACGAAAACTGGAGCGTCATCCAGAACAAGCAGCTCTAATTCGTCAAATTGTTCATCCAGACTGGCTTTTTTGCCGATCTGGATGAAAATGTGTCCGTGAGAAAATACGGAGACCACGTCGATCTCAATATCGACCATATCCTGGCGGATGAACCGTTGCGCCAGAGCCTTTTCCCGGTGACCCGGCAGCGCATCTTTCTCGCCCACGCTGGCGTGGCTCCGTTGCCCGGCCCGACGGTGGAAGCGCTTAAGCATGAAGCCGACCGCGCCTCCATCGCCCAGGAAAGCGCCGATTATATGAGTGAGGTTGAAGCGATTCGCCGGGTTTGCGCCCGGTTGATCAATGCCGACAGCGAGGAAGTCGCTCTCCTGGGCCCCACCTCGCTCGGCCTGAATCTGGTCGCCAATGGCCTCCAATGGCAGCCGGATGACGAGGTCGTCTTTTATCCCGACGATTATCCCGCCAACGTCTACCCCTGGCAGGCGCTGGCGGAGAAGGGAGTGCGGGTGATTCCTTTGCAGCCGGAACGCCCTGGCGAGATCACCCCGGATCTGGTCCTCAAGGCGCTCTCGCCCCGGACGCGGCTGGTGGCTCTCGCCTCCTGCCATTACCTGACTGGATTCCGCCTCGATTACGAGGGTATTGCTGAGGAACTCAACCGGCGCGGTGTCCTCTTTTGCCTGGATGCGATCCAGTCGCTCGGGGCCACCACCGTGGATGTCCGTCATATCGATTTCCTTGCCGCTGATTCCCATAAATGGATGCTGGGGCCGCTGGGGGCAGGCATCTTCTACGTAAAACGGAAGCACTTCGATCTGCTTCGCCCGACTCTCCTGGGGGCTTGGAATGTTCATTCCCCCGGCTTTGTTGCCCAACCGGAAATTACCTTTGAAAAATCGGCCCGCCGGTATGAACCGGGCTCGCTCAACTGGCTCGCCCTCCAGGGAATGAAGGCCAGCGTGGAGATGATTCTGGCCTTGGGCGTGAAGCAGATTGAGGCGCGGTTGCTCGACCTCCGCTCGTTTGCAGAGGACCGGTTCATGAGCAACGGGTTCCGGGTCATCGGCTTCGCCAACCGGCGTTCGCAGAAATCAGGTATCATCACGCTCGCCATCCAAAACCCGGAAGTCGCCGTGGCCCAAGCCCGCAAGCTCCGGGAAAACCGGGTGGATGTCTCCCTGCGCCACGGTCGATCGGGGCTCTCCTGCCTCCGGCTTTCGCCCCATTTTTACAATACCGAAGCTGAGATTGAAGAAGTCATTAAAATCCTCTTGTCATAAATGGCCCGATCTGTAGGCTCTCCATTCCCCAACATTAGTACTTCCCATGAAAAGAACGTTCCAGCCCTCCCAAAAGCGTCGTGTCCGTCAATTTGGTTTCCTGGCCCGCACGCGCACCAAGAGCGGTCGTGCCATCCTGGCCCGCCGCCGGGCGAAGGGTCGTGTCCGCCTCGCCGGTGCCCGCACCGAGCGCAAGTTCACGCCTCATACCCAAGCTTAAGCATCTCCTCTCGAGGCCCCCGGGTGATTCACTCCCCGGGCCTACAGGAGAAGATTTCTTACTCAGCCTCCGCCTCAGCTTCATCTTCTGAAGCGCCTTCGTTTCAGGCACTTCCCCGTGCACGGGTTATTCGCCGTCGCACCATTTTCGATGCAACCCGCAACAAGGGCCGTCGGCTGAGCAACCGTTTCATGTCGCTCAATTTCCTCCCGCGCGATCCGGCGGGACCGAATCTGGGCAGCGTCGCTTTCCTTACCCCGAAACGCCTTGGCGCGGCGACCAAACGGACCCAGCTTCGACGTCGCATGCGGGAAATCTACCGGCGTCATCTGGCCCAGGCGGTTGAACCGGCCTATCTCGTCTGGGTGGCCCGGCCTCCAGCTTTGGAACTCGATTTTGCGGAATTAAAAGAGTGCATGACCGCGCTTCGCGGGCGCGTTCGCTAAAGCGGTTTCATTAATTCTGTGGCCAGCCTGAAAGGCTGGCAATCCTATAGCCCAGGGTTGGCGCACCTGCGCCTACCCTGGGAGCCCCGCGCCAGTTCCCTACGCTGAAAGCGTTGGATCACGCGCGCTTTCCGAGGCGGTTCTACCCCTACAGGGTAGGCTATGAGAAGACTGACCCAGGGTAGGCGCTGGTGCGCCAACCCTGGGCTATAGGATGGTATCCCTTCAGGATACATATCCGCCCGGCTATAGAATTTATAAAAATGCGATAAACGGATAACGGATCTTTTGTGCCCAAGTGGAACTTGAGAGCGAGGGGACGGGCTCGCTAAACGGTAGAATCAAAATAGCCGGATGCCGTCATCGGGGCTTGTCGGGGGAGTGCCTTGAGTCGATTCACCTGCGGGTGACATCTTTCCCGGCTCATGGATCGCCCGGGAAAGAATCTCCACTTTTTGCTCCGCATCGGTCAGGCGGTCGCCACAAGCCTTGACCAGGCGCATGCCTTCCTCGTAGCTGGCGAGGAGTTTTTCCAGCGGCAACTCCGCATTTTCCATGTCGGTGACGATTTGTTCGAGGCGCTCAAGCAGGTTCTCAAATTTCTCGGGACCGGTACCGGGAGCGGGATCAGGGGAAAGCAGGCGGGGAATCATGGGAGGGCTATTTTGCCTTGGACGAATCCCGGCGTACAGTCAATCCGTGCATCGGAACCAGCCCGGATTGTGCTGGCATGCCAAAGCGAACCGGGGCACGATTCCATTTTTCCCGCCATGAGGTCGAGCCCCCGTATCCATCGCCGTTCCTCCCCGCGATTTGTCGACTCCCCGGCGTCGCAACCCGTCCGCCCCGCAAGTGTGCTGACCACCTTTCTTCTCCTGCTCATTCTGGCCGTTGGGCCACTGATGCTGGGAGGTGCCCGGTTATGGATTGAATTGCCGATTCTGGTGGCGGTGGCTTTCCTGTTCTTGATCCAGGGTTTTCGGCTAAGCAGCCCGCCGGAGATCGGCGGAATTCGTCAGCTCGATGCGATCGATCTTTCCGTTCTCATCTTTTCGCTCTATGCCATCGCACGCTGGCTGACCTCGCCCACCGAGTATTTTTCGCGCATCGAAATCATGGAAGTGGTGGCCTACGCCGGGGTCTTCCTGACCTGTCGTTACGGGATGGTGCCGAGAAAACTGGCGCTCGGGCTGATATTTCTTCTGGTTGCTCTTGGTGTCTTTGAGACCGCCTTTGGCTATTACCTGCACAATAATCCTGACTTTTTTCTCTTCGGGCCCACGGAACAATTGCAGATCTATTATGCGCCGCGCTGGCTGGGGACGTATGGTTGCCCTAATCATTATGGCGGACTCCTGGTCATGGCCGTTGGGGCAGCCCTGGCGCTCGGCTGTTTCTCCAAGTTCTCCTGGCCGACGCGCATCGTATTTTTTTATCTCGCGGGCATGATGATGATCGGGGTCATGTTTTCCGTCTCGCGTGGGAGTTGGCTGGCGTTGCTCGCCTCCATCACCGCACTCACGACTTTTGGTGTCCGCAATGGCACGGTGAATCGCTGGGTGCCGATTACCGGGGCGTTACTCATCATCGTTTCCTCCATCGCTCTCTTCAGTTTATCGTCGGTCGTTCGCGAGAGAATTGCCGAGGCGCAAGGGGCCATTGTCACGGGCACGGTGAATAAATACGTTCGTTATCAACTTGCCCAGGACGCCCTGCACATTGCCTACGATCACCCGGTTTTCGGGACAGGCCCTGGAACTTTTGTTTTCATTCACCCGCGCTATCAAAGCAGCACCTTCACCCGTAAAGCGGTGCTGGCGCATGACGATTATCTCAATTGCCTGGATGACTACGGCATCATTGGTTTCGGCATCGCCATGTTTTTTGTCGGGGCCGTGACGTTGAAGTTTTTTCAGCCACTGCGCGCGGAGCATCGGTGGCAGGACCGGGTGGTGATCGCCGCCGCCTTCGGGGCCTGGGCGGCGTTACTCGTCCATTCCTGGGTTGATTTCAATCTCCATATTCCGGGGAATGCGCTGCTCTTTTTCGCCCTGATCGGTCTTGGCCTGGGACGATTGACCCGCGATGAAACGGGCCAACATTGGAGCACGTTTTCCCTGGCTCCGCTGGGACGTTATCCCGGCTGGGCCGTGATTGTCCTTAGTTTGGGCTTCGGCTTCCTTGCCGCCAAGTCCGCTATCTCGGATATCATTTATGAAGAGGCCTCCGACCAGGCTCTCGAGGTGCCCACGGATCAATCCATCGCCGAGGCGGAGCGGGCGCTCTGGTATGATCCGGCCAACGCCAAGGCACTGATGTTCCTGGCCGATCTCTATCGCTACAACGCCTCCCGTCGTGAGCAGATGGAAGACCGGGTGGTCGATGGCCAAAAGGCGCTTGATATCTACAAGAAAGCCGTTCAAGCCAATACCATTGACGACACGCTCCAAGCCCGGATGGGAATGACCTTTGATGTGATGAAACGGTATCCCGAAGCCTTCTTCTGCTACAAAGCGGCGGTCACACAACAGCCCTACAACGGTCAATTCTGGTTCTGGCTTGGCAACCACTATTGGGATCGCGGCATGGAGGACAAGGCCGAGCTTTCCTACCTGCGTGCGCGCCAGTGCCCCCACGGCATGGAAGGGAGCGAGGATGCAATCAAGGAATTGCGCGCCTTGCCCGGAATGCAGGATATTCCTGAACCGGGCCCGAGCGCCAATCCGCTTGAGCAGACCGCCTCCTCCATGGCGAATCCGTTCGATACCTCCGATCCCACGTCGGAGCCCGATCCGAACATGCCCGACTCAACCGCGGGCATAGAGGTTCCCGCCAAAATGCCACCCGCGGAAAATCATGCGCCGACCATGCCGTAGCGGATCGCTTAGAAAATCGCCAGGCCAAAAATCGGTCATCCTGAGCTTGTCGAAGGATCAGCTTCCATTGGCTTTCGCAGTCTCCGACAAAGTGTAAATCATCGGGAGCTGATCCTTCGATAAGCTCAGGATGACGGACTTCCAAGATTTAGACTTGGGCGCAGGTCTCCACAGAGGCGGGCTCGCGGTCTAAAAGCGATGGCTGGGATCGCGTTCTTTCAGGAACTTGAGCGCTGACTGATAGCTCGTCTCGATTTCCTGGTGGGAGGAAGTCGTGGCTTTTAAATCGTGGAGGATTCCCTGGTTCAGGCCGTAGACGCAGCCATGAACCTTGAGGTTCTGTCCACGTTGCCACGCGCTCTTCAGCAGGGAGTTGGAGCAGAGTTGGTGGACTTGCTCGATGACGTTGAGTTCGCAGAGAACGTCCAGCTTCGCCGTCTCGTCCTTGATCGTATCCAGGAAATCGCGGTGCTTTTCAATGATCATCCGGATGGCGTAGAGCCAGTTATCAATCAGTCCCAGTTCACTCTTTTGCAGGGCCGCCTTGACTCCACCGCAACCATAGTGACCGGTGAGGATGATATGTTTAACGTGAAGCACGTCCACCGCGTACTGCACCACCGAGAGGCAATTGAAATCGGTCTGCAGAACCAGATTGGCCACATTACGGTGAACAAAAATTTCGCCCGGTTTAAGACCCACAATTTCATTCGCGGGCACGCGGCTATCGGCACAGCCGATCCATAAATATTCCGGCGCTTGTTGACGGGCCAGGATTTCAAAAAATTCGGGATCGGAAGCACGAATCTCCTCAGACCACTTGGCGTTGTTTTGGAGGAGATCTTCGAGTGACATATCCGGTTGGTGCCGCGAGAGAATGATGGAGAGGCCTAGGTGACGGCAAGTTTAAAATGGAGCGTCTTTTCTAAGTCTCCTGAACGGTTATCCAGCTCGCGAGATGAGGTGGACTTTAGCACAGCAGTCGCGCAATCTTACCAAGTCGGTTGATTCAATCTCCAACGGATTACGGTGCATGGAACAAATGATACTTCCAGGCGTGGTTGAGTCCCTGGAAGAGCTGTGCGATTTTCTGGATCGCATCGCGGAGAAGGCCGGGCTCGACGCCAAAACGCTTGGCAAGCTCCATCTGGCAGTCGATGAAATGGCAACGAATGTGGTCACGCATGGCTATGAGGAGCAAGGCCTCACGGGCGATTTGATCGTCTCCGCCGAGATTACCCCGGAAGCGTTGACCGTGACGCTGGAGGATACCTCCCTGCCGTTTGATCCGCGTGCGTTGGAGCCTCCCGCCAGTCTTGATCAACCGCTGGAAGAGCGCCCCATTGGCGGACTGGGCATTTACCTCATGCGCAAAAGTGTAGACCGGTATGACTACGCCTACGTCGATGGGAAAAACCGCAACGTCTTTGTCTTCAATCGGCCTTCGCCAGCTTCGACTTGATTACTCCGGCGCCTGGAGCTTGTCGATCTGGCGCTGCGCCTCAATGTACTCTTCCGAATCTTTTGCGCCGGTCGCCATCGCCTGCTGAAAGGCAGCCAGGGCGCCTTTTTTATCCCCGGAAAAGCGGAGGGAAATACCGGTGTAAAACCAGGCTTCACACAGGCGACTCTGCGATTCGTTACCTTCCTTGGCCTTGGCCATCAATTCATCCTGGGTCACCTTTTCCATGAGGAAACCGCCGATGGATGTTGGCCAATCGTCCGGCTTGAAGAGCTGGCTTTTGGCCAGGGCGTCGGAAAGATCACTCCGGGCGATGCCGCGGTCACCACTTTCCGTCCCGATGATCCAAATCCAGAACGCCGCAAAGGGAAAGCCGTGGCTCGCGTTCATGCTCGCCTGAAAATCGGAGGTGGCGCCTTCCTTGTCCCCCTTGGCATGACGAATCAGGCCGCGGATGAAGTAGGCGTAGGGCGAAGACGGGTCGAGATTGATCGACTGGGTGATGTCCGCCAGGGCGCCGTCGAGATCCCCTTTGAAATATTTGGCATGACCCCGATTGTAAAAGGCGGAGGCATAGTTCGGGTTGAGTTCGATGGCCTTGTTGAAATCGGCAATGGCACCGTCAAAGTCCCCCAATTGCGCCTTGCTGGTGCCGCGGTTGTAATAGGCATCCTGATATTTGTCATCGAGTTGAATCGCGGTGTCAAAGTCGGCGATCGCTTCCTTCAGCTTGCGTTGAAGCATCTCGGCCACGCCACGGTTTTCGTAGGCGGGTGGATACTTGGGATCAATTTTTGCGGCCTCGGTAAAGGCGGCGATGGCTCCGTCCAAATCGCCGTTGGCACCGTTGGAACGGCCAAATTTGACATAGGCTTCCGCGTTCGCTCCCGCCGAGGGAGCAGAATTCGTGGCCGTGTTTGGGCTCGATGCAGGCTGCTGCCCCCAACTGTCCGAATCGCTGAAGACCGCGCCCCAAAGCAGGATGAGTAGACCGACCCGGCAAGCCATGTTCATGAATGGTTTTATACCCACGAGCCCAGTCAAACAAGAATGACTTCATCCCAATGAAGGGAATTTTTGGATAAAGCATGGCTTTTTTGTCCCGGTTCGCGATAGGTTCGATGATGGTTCATCCGGCCCGTCTCTTTCTCAATAAAGGTGTGCGTCACCGCATCCTCACCGGGCATCCCTGGGTGTTTGCCAGTGAAGTGGACCGGGTGGAAGGACCCGCAGAGGATGGGGAAACCGTGGAGATCATTTCGCCCAAGGGCGTTTCCCTGGGGAGTGCCCTCTACAACAGTAAATCGCAAATTGTGGCCCGCCGCTACAGCTCGGAAATCGTCGCGCTTGATGCCGCGTTCCTGGATCAAAAACTCGACGAAGCGCTGGCCCACCGGCAGCGCACCTCCGTTCCGGTTTCTGGGGCGGCGCAACGCTTGGTTTGGTCGGAATCGGATCAATTGCCGGGCCTGATCGCCGATATCTACGATGACGTGCTGGTCTTGCAGACGCTCACAATGGCCATGTCGCACCGGGAAAAGTTGATCGCCGAGTTGCTGCTCAAGAAGACCGGGTGTCGCGTCGTCCTGACCCGCAACGACGCTCCGGTGCGGAAACTCGAGGGCCTGCCGTTGGAGCGCGAAGTCTTGCATGGAACTTACGCGGCCCCCACGCGCGTGCGCATTGCGGGCATCGGTTACGAGCTCGACCTTTGGTCCGGGCAAAAGACCGGCTTCTATCTCGACCAGGCGGAAAATTACGCCGCCGTCGCCGCGTACGCCCCAGGACGGCGCGTCCTCGATTGCTTCACCAACCAGGGAGCCTTTGCCTTGAGCGCCATGAAGGCGGGCGCGAAGTCTTGCCGCGCGATCGATCAATCGGAGGAAGCGCTACGCCACGCCGAGGCGACCAGCCAGTCGGAGAAGCTGGAGATTGAATGGCTTCAGGGGAATGTCTTCGATGTGCTTCGTCACTATGAGCAGACCCGCGAACTATTCGATTTAATCATTCTCGATCCTCCCTCCTTCACCAAGTCGAAGGGCAATAAAGATTCCGCCCTGCGTGGTTATCACGACCTGCACCTGCGGGCCCTGCGCCTTCTGAGCCGGGGTGGAATCCTCGCCACGTTTTCCTGTTCGCATCATGTCACCGCGCAGGACTGGGATGATTTATTGCAACGGGCGGCGACGGAAACGGGCGCCACGTTGCGCCTGCGCCAGAGGCTGGGACAAAGTTCAGATCATCCCGTACTCGTCAACGTCCCGGAAACAGAGTATTTACGCGGGTATGTTCTGGAAAAGGTCCATGGCAAAACCGCTTAACCTGAGGTCCGTCTGGGCCGCGGGATGGGCGGCGTGCTTCCTTTTCACGCTGGGCGTCCAGGCCGAAAACGTGGAGGCCCCCGCGCCGGTTCCCCCGCTTTCTCACAAGATCAAGGCGGTTAATGTCGATAACCGCTCCGTCATCGTCAATCGGCCCGGTGTGATCACACTGTTGATCGGAACGAATGAAGATTCCCAGGATGCCGCGCGCGCCGCCGGAGAATCGGTCTATCCATTTCAGGGCCGGTCCGATTTTCAATTGGTCGTCATTGTCGATCTGCGGAACTCCATTGCCACCTGGGTGCCCGGTGTGGCGCTGGCGGAAATGCGCTCGAACCTCGACAAGGAAGCTCTCGGGCTGAAACCCCACTTCCTGCAGAACGGAAATAAGAGCAACCCGCGCAATAACCAATGTGTGATTGCCGATTTCACGGGAACCATCTGCCCTCAGCTCGGTTGGCCAGAGGGATCGGACGATTTGCGCGGCATTCTCTTTGGTGCCGATGGCGCGGAACTCAAGCGCTGGAACAAGATCGATGACATGGCCAAGTTGCAGGGGGATGTGCGCGCCGCGCTGCAAGTTCTCGTCAACGCCAATCAAGCCAAGGCGGCCGCCGCCACGAAGACCCAGGGAACGAAGTTGATCCAGCCCCCCACCCCGCCGCCGCCCTTGCCTCCGCCGAAGAAGAATTAGAATTCGGCCAGCGCTTCAGTCTGTAGCGGCGGTCTACGACCGTCGGTAACTGCATGAACAAAGCAAGGCAAAGGGAGTAGGGGAGGCATCGCTTCCTGTGCGCGGGGCGCACCCAGACAACGAGTTGTCCGTCCAACGGGGGAGGAGAACTGGGGCTGTCGAGTGGGGACTGGCTGGGGGCATCCGCCGATAGGGACATCGGCGGCTACCGGGGAGGCTCGACGGTTATCGATCGACACTAGAGGGGAACACAACTACTCGTTGCTCGGCCCGTAGGAATCTTCCACCCGCTTGGCGACATCGCGGTAGGTCATGTCGTACTCGTAGATCTTTTTCCACTGTTCGAGCGCCAGTTCCGGCTTCTTGCTCTGTTCGTAGGCGAGGCCGAGGTTGTAGACGATCTCCTTTTTGAGTTCGTCCATCGAGAGCAATTCGCTTTCGGCCAGGGCCAGTTGCTTGATGGCAAAGTCGAGCATCCCGCGCTTCATGAAACTTTGGCCCATCATGTTCAGGGCCTGGTAGCGCACGCTCGGTTGCTTGAGCGAGAGCTGAAGCTCTTCCGTCGCCCGCTTGTACTGGCCGATTTTGTAGAGGGCCTCGCCGAGGTCATAACGGAATTCACCATCGTTCGGCTGGGCCCGGACGCGGGCTTCGGCTTGTTCCAGGCGAACCTCATTGAGTTCCTTCAACTTTTCCGCGATGGCCGCTTCATAGGCGGCCGTTTGTTCCGGATCGGTCTGTTGCGTCAGGCCGGCGCGTAATTGCTGCAGATCCTGCTCAACTTTTTTCAGCTTCAGGTCGCCAATGGTTTTTTCCAGGGACGAATCGATTCGACCGCCCGCTTCAAAGGCGTGCTGGTACCAGGGAATCGCCGAGCCGTAATCGTTCTTTTCGACAAACAGTTTGGCAATGGCCTTGGAATAGGCAGGATTGTTGGGCTCGGCTTCGTGCTTCTGGAAATTGACCTGGATTTGTTCGTCAATGCCGGCGGCGGATTTGACCACCTTCGCCTGGGCTTCCAGTTGCTCCGATTCCTTCACGTCCTTGAGCGCCTTGCGATAGTCGTCGCCCGCCGTTTCCCAGCCGCCGCTCTTGGAGGCATGCGCCGCGCTGGCGTTCTTCAAGCCGCTCAACGCATCGCCATCGCGCGGGTCGATATCGAGAATTCGCTGATAGGTTTTCTCCGCTTTTTCCGCCTCCCCATTTTCCATGTAGGCTTGGGCCAGGGAATTCAAAATGGCTTTATCGGTCGGCTTACCTTCGGCCATGGTTTCAAAGGCAAACGTCTTGAAGATCGGGTAACCCAACGCCGCACCGGCCTCGGCGATGATGCCATTGGCTTTCGGCTGATAAGGATCCTGGGCCAGAATTTCTTCGGCCAGGGCCATTTGTTCGGCCGGTTCCTTCTTGGCGGTGGAAAGCTTCATCGCCGCCGCGCTCACCTTCACGTTGAGCATCTGTCGGCTAAAACTATTGAGGGCCTTGTATTTGGTGATCGAGATGGCGCGCAGGCGTTGCCGTCCTTCCAGGAAAAGCGGCTCCTCCTTCAGGACCGCCTGAAGCAGGCTGATCGCATAGTCGTAGTTCTTCGATTGCTCAGCCAGCTTGGCTTTGCTGACTTGGCTTCGGCTGGTTGGGGAAAGATCGCGCTCCGACTTCAAACTCATGGTGATAAAGTAATCCTTGGGAAGTCCCGGTCAAAACAAATTGATTTTAGGAGCCAAAATTTACCTGACCCGGCAAGAGGCTGCCGATCTCAGGTCATCTCCGCCGAGGGCAACGCCAATTGAGGTGCTGCTTCCGTCGACCACGGATTGCGGGTCTCTCCCGAATCAATCACGGCTTGCCGGTAGAAGCGGCAAACGTCGCGAATGGCATCGAGATCAATTCCGGCATGACGCGACGGGTAATTTTCAAAATTCTTGAGCGCCAGGGCAAAAAGCCGCGAGGCCGGGCCCAGCCGGTTCTTTTGGAAATGAACAAAGCCGCCCGCGGTCTGGATCAGCCCCTGGTAAAATTTCGCCTGAGGCTGACCGCGAAGGGGAAGCCAGACTTCTTCCAAAACGTCGTGCGCCTCATAGTAAAGCTGGGCGTTGAAGCACTGGAAAAAGCCGACGTAATGGCGGTCAAAGCCGGGGATTTCGTCCAGCGTCGCCAGCAAAGCGTGGATCTTGGGCGTCTTGTGGGTCATCTTGAACTTCCATGCTTCCCGATATTGACCTCGAGTCAAGTCCACCGGTCAATCATACTTCGATGAAGCATTCAGGAGATGTCCTTCTGGCAGGTAGACAGGCAGCAGAGCGAGCACTTGTACCGATATCGGC
>CAIPBM010000039.1 GCA_903863295.1 uncultured Verrucomicrobiota bacterium
CGCGGGTTGATCCAGAAAGCGCTGAAAAGCTACGAGACCAAGCGCGATGAAAATAAGGCCAAGTACCAGGACTGGGGTGCCGCCCGCGAAGCAGCAGGTGCGATTAAATATGAAGCGGTCAACCATCTTGACCGCTACCTGACCGAGTTTGTCGAAAAAATGGAACGCAGGGGCACCAAGATTTTCTGGGCGTCCAACGGCACGGAAGCCAGTGACTACATCGTCGGTTTGGCCCGCGAGCGCAAGGTTCGCAGCATTATCAAATCGAAGAGCATGACGGCAGAGGAGATTCACCTGAACGGCGCCTTGGAGAAAGGTGGCTTTCCGGTCGTCGAATCGGACCTTGGCGAGTACATCGTCCAGTTGCGGGAGGAAGCACCCTACCACCTCGTCTTCCCGGCCATGCACCTGACGCGCCATGAAATCAGCGATCTTTTCGAAAAGAAACTCGGCTCCGCCCCGACCGAAGATCCCGAAAGACTGACCATGATTGCCCGCGAAGTCATGCGCGAAAAATTCATCAGCGCCGACATGGGCATCACCGGTGTGAACTTCGCGGTGGCGGAAACCGGCATGATTTCGATCACGGAAAACGAAGGCAATGCGCGCCTGACCGCTGCCGTGCCGAAGATTCACGTGGCCATCATGGGCATTGAGAAAGTCATTCCGCGGATGGAAGACCTCGCGCTGCTTCTTCCGATGCTGGCCACTTCCGGCGCAGGTCAGGCCATGACCTGCTACAACACGCTCTACGGCGGTCCCCGCCAGCCGGGCGAAGTCGATGGCCCGGAGGAATTTCATCTCGTCATTCTCGACAACAACCGCACCCAATTGCTGGCCGATCCGGAACAGCGCGACGCCCTGCACTGCATCCGCTGCGGCGCGTGCCTCAATGTCTGCCCGATCTTCAAAAATGTCGGAGGTCATAGTTACGGTACGACCTATCAGGGCCCGATTGGTTCGGTCATCACGCCTCACCTGCGCGGGCTGCAAAATTGGAAACATCTCTCGGCGGCCTCGTCGTTGTGCGGAGCGTGCACGGAGGCTTGCCCGGTCAAGATCGACCTTCACCATCACCTTCTCCACAACCGCCGCAACGCCGCCAAGGCGAAGCCGGTCTGGTGGGAAAAGATCGCCTTTGGCATCTTCGCCTTCACGGCCCGGTCGCCATTTCTCTTCGGACTTGGCGTGAAAGCGGGCCAATGGGCTTTGCCGGTTTATGGCTTGTTCGACGGTACCAAAATCCAGGGCTCGCCGATCGACCCGCTGCGAAGCTGGACGCAGACCCGCCGTTTCCCCGCCGCGGCTTCGCAATCGTTCGCCGCCTACTGGCGCAAAAAGAAAGGCTCCCCATGAGCGACCAGGCCACCATCCTCACCCGCATTCGCGAAGCGCTGAAGACGCCGGCTCCCGAGCGCCACCTGCACGGACATGGCACGGCGCACTCACCTCAAAAGGAGCCTTCTGGTTTCCAAGCCTGGCTGCCGCTTGTCGGTTGCTCGTGGGAGGAGCAGTTTTCCCTCTTCCGCAAAAACAGCGAAATGCTCAAAACGGAACTGGTGACCTACACGGACCAGGCCGATCTTCAAACCAAACTCCAGGAGCAGGCCATCCGGGACAACTGGAAAAAGATCGGAACCCACCGGGGGCAATGGAGTGGCCCGGTCATCGAGGACCTGCACCTTCCGCAAGTTGTGACCGATTCCAGCTATTCCACGCGCGGCATAGAAACCTGCGATGTCGGCATTACGGAATGCGATGCTCTCGTGGCCCAGACCGGGTCGGTCTTGGTCACCACTGCCTCGGCGGGAGGCCGCGTCTTGTCAGTTCTGCCGCCACATCACGTGGTACTCGCCCGGCCTGATCAACTGGTGCCCGACCTCGATGCCGCTTTCAAGAAACTCAGCCAACTCTACGCCAAAAACTGGCCGAGCTTTATTTCCTTTATCACCGGCCCCAGTCGCACCGGGGACATCGAACGCATTCTCGTTCTCGGTGCCCACGGCCCCAAACGACTCACCGTCTATTGCGGCCTCAAGCCCGGCAGCGGCTGAGATTGCCTTCCGCCATCATCCCTGCCGATTGAGAAACTCACGCGCAAGTTCCCGGTAGCTTTGTGCGCCAGCACCGGAGGAATCGTAGGCGAGGATCGTCTTGCCGTGACTGGGCGCTTCGCCGAGCCGGACTGATCTGGGGATGATGGTCTCGAAAACTTTATTGCCCAGATGGCCGCGCACGCTGTTCACCACTTCGTGACTGAGATTCGTTCGCGCATCATACATCGTCAGCACCACGCCCTCCAGTGCCAGGGACGTATTTCCGCTGACCTGCTTGATCCGTTCGATCATCTCCAGGATTTTCGCCAGCCCTTCCAGCGCGAGATACTCGCATTGGAGCGGAACGAGAACAGAATCAGCCGCCGCCAGGGCGTTGGTCATTAGCACCCCCAACGACGGCGGACAATCGAGCAGGATAAATTCCGTCGCGGGCTGACTCGCCCGATAATTGTCCAGCACGCGGCGCAACCGGGTCAGGCGATGCGCGTCCGCGGCGAGTTGGATTTCACATCCGGCAAGATCGAGCTCCGCCGTGATGACGCTTAGCCGGTCCCACGGCGTCGGCTGAATCTGCTCGGCGAGCGAGCGCGTGCCCTCCTCTTCCGTCAGGATGCCGAAGAGACTGCGACCGTCGACCACCGGCACACCCAGCGAACTGCTTGCATTCGCCTGCGGATCGAGATCGATGACCAGGACGTTGCGCCCTGCTTCCGCGAGACATGCGGCCAGATTAACGGTGGTGGTGGTTTTTCCGACTCCACCTTTTTGGTTGGCGACTGCGATAATTTTCATGAAGTGCAAACTTTGTGTATCATTATTTGCCTCATCTGTCGCAAGATTAAAACTGTGTAAGAAAATGCGGCGTGAGTACCCTTAAACTTGACACCCGAGGCAATCCAATTTTTTACTAACATCGGCGATTTCATTTAAACAGCGCCATTTCCCACGTCCTATGATCGAAGTTGAAAATCTTTCCAAAACCTATTCCGGATTTCGCGCCGTGCAGGGCATCTCCTTTCACGTCAACAAGGGTGAAATCGTCGGCTTTCTGGGGCCAAACGGCGCGGGCAAAAGCACGACGATGAAAATCCTCTCCGGCTATCTTCCGCCAACGGACGGCAACATCCGCATCGCCGGGTTCGATGTCGTGACCGATTCCCTCGAAGTCCGCAAGCGCATCGGCTACATGCCGGAGAACGTCCCGCTTTATACTGACATGCGGGTGAATGAATTTCTCCGCTTCCGGGCCGAGCTCAAGAAAGTCACCCGCCGCAAAATCAAGGAGCGGGTCGAGATCGTAAAGGATCTTTGTCATCTCAAGGACGTCGAAAACAAAATCATCGGCACCCTTTCCAAGGGCTATCGTCAACGCGTCGGCCTGGCCGATGCTATGGTGCACGATCCTGATTTGTTGATCCTCGATGAACCGACCATTGGTCTCGATCCCAACCAGATTCGCTCCGTGCGCGACTTGATCAAGGACCTCGGCAAGCATCACACGATTCTCCTCTCCACCCATATTCTCTCCGAAGTGGAGCTGACCTGTACCCGCGTCCTCGTCATCAACCGCGGGAAAATCGAGGCCTCCGATACGCCCGCGAACTTGACGAAGCTCGTGCGCGGCGGTGGATCGATTCTACTGGAGGTCAAGGCTCCCGGACTCGATGTCACGACCAAGCTTGAGGCACTCCCCAATATCGAGGACGTGGAAATCATCCTTCCCAGCGACGGTGACTGGATCCAGGCAAAGATCTTCGCCAAGCCCGGCATCGACGTGCGCGAGGACGTCTACAATGTCGTTCGCGCGAACAACTGGCCCCTGCGCGAACTCGCGCGGCGGAAAGCCACCCTGGAAGAAGCCTTCGTCGAACTGACGCAGGATTAACCTTTCGTCTCCCTCCCAATCGAAAATCATTATGGCGCTCTGGACTCTATATAAACGCGAATTCAACAGCTACTTTCACTCCGCCGTCGCTTACGTCGTGCTGTTTGGGAGTGCGCTGATCCAAGGCATTTTCTTCTACGTTCTCGTCCAACTCATCATGGACGCGAACTACAAGGAAGCCAGTGTCATGCAAATCTTCTTCAACTGGCCCCTTTTCTGGATTCTGCTCCTGGGCCAGGTTCCGCTCATCACCATGCGCGTCTTCTCGGAGGAATTTAAACTCGGCACCATCGAGATGCTTCTCACCGCGCCCGTGCGCGAATGGGATGTCGTCCTCGCCAAGTTTTTCGGCGCCCTCACTTTCTTCCTTGTACTTTGGTTGCCCATCGCGCTCGACCTGACCGCGCTCCAACTCTTCTCCTCCCCACCGCCTCCGGTTTACTGGAGCCAGATCGGCCTCACCGCATTGACCATCACGCTCGCGGGCGGCCTCTACGTCTCGCTGGGCGTTTTTGCGTCCGTCCTGACCAAGAACCAGATCATCGCCGCGGTGCTTTGCTTCGCCATGATCCTGGTTTGCTTCGGATTTTCCTTCGGAAAATTTTTCCAGCATATGAATTCGACCACACTGGCCTGGATTTCCTACGTCTCACTGCCGGAACACTTGCAGAACGCGGGACAGGGCATCTTTGATTCCCGTCCCGTCGTTTTTTATGTGAGCGTCACCGTCTTCATTCTCATGTTAACCAAGAGTGTACTCGAAGGCCGCCGCCTCCAGGGATAATTTCAAGGATCATTCGTCATGGCTACCCCTCCTACCTCCTCTTCCGCCCGTTCCGCCCGCCGCTCCGCAGGCTTGCAGAGCGTCCTCAATCTCGTGCTGGTGTTCTGCATTTTGGTGATGGTCAATTACCTCGGCTTCAAATATTACGCCCATAAGGATCTCTCTGCCTCGCAGTTCTACACCCTCTCGCCCAAGACGAAGGAAGTGCTCAAGAAACTGGAAGCCCCCCTTCATATCTATACCTTCCTTGATCCCAAGAATCCGGCGCAGATGGAGCAAATCTCCACCCTGCTGAAGGAATATCAGCGGGTTGGCGGCAAAAACGTCGAGGTGGAAAAAATCGACGCCGCTTACGATTACACCCGCGCGACTGAGCTCCAGAAAAAGCTCCATTTCAATGGCAACGATTACCTCGTGATTTTTGAATACAAGGATCAATCGCCCCACTTCGTCAAGCTCGACGAGCTCTATGACCTCAACCCGATGACCCAGCAGATCGGTGCTTTCAAGGGCGAGCAGCTTTTCACTTCCACCATCCAAAGCATGGAAGAAGGCAAGTCGTCCAAGGTTTACTTTACGGAAGGCCATGGCGAGCACCGCCTGCAGGACAGCACCTCGCTCACCGGCTATGGATTAATCGCGACCAGCCTCAAGAATGAGAATGTCACCGCCATCGACCTGAATCTCGCCCAAAAAGGCGAAGTCCCCGCCGATGCCGATGCCGTGGTCATCGCCGGTCCCTCCATTTCCTTCTCCCCGATTGAAGTCGAGACGCTCGACAAATATCTCGCCAACAACGGCAAGCTCTTCGTCCTGGTCGATCCTTACGTCGTCACTGGTCTGGACGATCTTCTCAAGAAATATGGCATGCAGTATGAGAACGATCTCGTCATGTTCCGCGCCCTGACCACCACCGGCGCCCAGTTGACCTTCCCCATCGCGCGCATCTATGATGTCGGCTTCTCGTCCCAGCCGATCACGGCCAAGTTCGCCCAGGCCAACGTCCAGTTGCTGATCCAGAATGCCCGTTCCATCACCATCCTTCCCGGGGCGGACAAGGACAATCCCAAGACCCAGTTCCTGCTCCAGACCGATGCCGATTCCTGGGGCTACATCAACAAGAGCCCGACCAATCCCGTCGATGCCCAGCAACTGACCTACAACAAGGTCACCGATATTCCCGGCCCGGTCACCATCGCCGCCCAGTATGACGGCGGTTCCATGACCGATCCCACCACCAAGGCCACGGTAACCGCCACCCGCGTCGTCGCGGTCGGTTCCTCCAAGTTCATCGAGAACGACAATTACGACGGCGCCACCGCCGCCAATTTCTTCACGAACTGCATCGACTGGCTCGTGAAGAAGAACGCCGTGCTGGAAATCAGCCCGAAAAAGCCACAGGAATATGGCGTCTCCATGAACCCGATTTCTTTCCGCACCTTGGTCTGGTGCGCCCTTTTCTTCATCCCCGGAACTGCGCTGCTCCTGGGCATTCTCACCTGGCTTTCCCGCCGCAAATAACTGACGTCCGGCCATGCTTCGAAACAGCTCCACTCTTATTTACCTGGCCGTGGCCCTCGGGCTGGTTTGTTACCTCACGTTCATCGACAAAAAAATTCCCGGCACGAAAGACCAGGAAGATGCCGAGAACCAGTTGTTCAAGCTCGATCCCGATGAGGTGACCAAGCTGGAAATCAACAACGTCCATGGCCTCTTCATCTTCCAGAAAAACAATAACCACTGGGAAATCGAAAAGCCGGTCGTGACTCCCGCCGACGGTGCCACGGTCGATGGCATCATTTCGCAAATCGCCTACGCCCAGCCCCAACGGATCATCAAGGTCGACGGCTCCGATAAGGATGAGGACGACCTGAAAAAATGGGGACTGCTTCCGACTCCCGCCGAGCGTGTGGTCATCCACACCAAGGACAAGAAGTTCATCCTGCTTGTCGGTCGTAAGGCGGCCATCAGTGACAGCGTCTACGCGCGTCCTTCCGACAAAAAGAATGAAGCTGTCCGCGTCATTCCCAACACGGTGAAGGAAGCACTGCAAAAGGATCTTTCCGATCTCCGCAGTCGCAATGTCTTCGACTTTGATGCCGACAAGGTGACCAAGATCACCACCCACATCTCCGGCACCACCACCACCCCCGGCCAGCAGTGCGAGGTGGATCTCAAGGACGGCAAGTGGACGATGCAAATGCCGCTCGTAGCCCGCGCCTCGACCACGGACGTGCAATCGCTCCTGACCAAAATCCTCGGCGAACACGTCGTCGATTTCGTCACCGATGATGCCAGCAACCTCAGCCAGTATGGGCTCACCTCACCCAGCGCCACCCTCGCCGTCACCACCCTGGGTGATGACATTGTGCTCCAGATCGGCAGCCCCGTGCCGAACAAGCCCGATCAGCTCTACGCCCAACGGCTCAAGTCGAACGCGGTTTTCACTCTCGCCAAGAGCAGTGTCGATGATCTTTTCAAGGCCCTTCCCAACGTTCGCGACCGTCATGTCCTGCCCTTTGATCCGACCAAGGTTACCCGTCTCAGCTACACCATCGTCACCAAGAAGGTCGAAGTACGCAACGATCACGCGCTCTGGAATACCGTCGGTGACGCCGAAGGCAGCGCGGATGTGACCAAAATTCCCGACCTGCTCAACAAGCTCAGCCAATTGGAGACCACTCCCTTACTGAAAGATTCGGCCACCGACTTGAAGCCCTTCGGCCTCGACAAGCCGAGCGGCAAGATTACCCTCCAGTCGCCGGAGTTTAAGTCGGAACCGCTGACCCTGCTCATTGGTAAGGACGAGAACAAGCTCCTCTACGTCCGCAATTCCACAGAGCCGTTCATCTACACGATCCCCGAGACAGCACTCGACTTCCTCCCGGCCAATAACCTCGCCCTCCGTGATGCCCGTGCCATCAACTTGAATTTGAAGGACGTGAAAAGCATGACGATCACGGCTGGCACCTCCCCATCCGTTACCCTGACCCGCAGCGAAGGTGGCACCTGGAGCGCGGCCAATGTGAAGGATCGCATGGTCGACTCATTGAAAGCCGACACCCAGGCCAGTCTCTTTTCCCAATTACTCGCCACGCGCTGGCTCGGCCCCGCGATTCCCGCCTATGGCCTGAGCAAGCCGGTTCTCTCTATTGCGCTCCAGACGGACAAAGGCACGACCGTTCTCCATATCGGCGCGGTCCTGCCCGATGGCACGCACGCGGCGCAAGTCGAAGGCGTTCCCACCTGCTTTGCCATTTCCGATGGCGACTACGGCATTCTCAATGCCAGCTCCCTGCAGTTGATCCCCAGCGTCGCCGCAGGAACCAACGCTCCTCCCACCGCGCCCGTTCCTGCCACGAATGCCGCGCCGCTCAAGAAATAACTGGTGTCCCAAGAGAAATAGTTAGAGATCCTTCGACTGCGCTACGCTTCGCTCAGGATGACAGATTTATAGAGTCGCTTAGGCGAACTACGATCTTGACGTCCCCTTTGGCGGTGCCTTTTTCGGCGCACGACGTTTCGGCTGAACCGTCTTGATCTGGCTGCGCGATTTCTCCCGCGCCTCGGTCACGCGGCCGCGCATGACAAATCGAAGCGGACATCCCCGCAGCTCAAACGATTCCCGCAATTGCAAGTCGAGATACCGCTCGTAAGCCGGCGTGAGCAAATCCGCGCTGTTGACGAATAGCTGGATGGTTGGGATTTCCCGCGCCCCCTCCTTCGGGGCCAGTTGCGCGGCATAGAGCACCTTGAAGCGGCGTCCGCGCACCAGCGGCGGCGCATACTTTTCCATGGCGCGGCTGATGACCCGGTTGAGGGGCCCTGTCTGGAAACGGAAAGTGCGGTTTTTCGCGATCATCGCCACTGTCTTGAGCAGCCCCTCGATCCGCTCGCCCGTTTTCGCACTGAGAAAAAGGACCGGGGCATAAGAAAGGAAGAACATGTCCTGCTGGATCTGCTCGTAATATTCCCGCTCCTTCGTCTTGCCCGCATCCCCCTGTTCGCGCGCGATGTCCCATTTGTTGACCACAATCATGCAGGGCGCATGGGCCTCCTGGATCAACCCGGCAATTTTTTTGTCCTGCATCGAGACACCCGTGGTGGCATCAATCACGAGAATGCAGACATCCGCGCGGTTGATCGTATGCGCGGTGCGGCCTGTCATGGCCCTCTCAAGGCTGTCCTGCAGGCGGCGCTCCTGACGCATCCCTGCCGTGTCGATAAATAGAAACGGCTGGCCTTTCCACTCATAGGAAATATCAACCGCGTCGCGCGTTGTTCCCGCGACCGGGCTGACGATAGCCCGCGGTTCGGAAACCAGCGCATTGATCAGGGACGATTTTCCGACATTGGGCCGTCCCACGATGGCCAGGCGAGTCGGGCGTTCCGGCCGGACTTCCGCCGAGTCTTCTTTCCCTGCCGGTTCCGGCCAATCGGCAACAATAGCCGCCCGCAAAGCTTCCAGGCCACGCCGGTGCGCCGCAGAAACGGGATAGACCCCCTTGAAACCGAGGCGGGCGAATTCTCCCTCAAAATCGGTCTGCTTATCACTATCCACCTTGTTCGCCGCGACAAAAACCGGGCGATGACTTTTCCGCAATAGACGCGCCACGGTCTGGTCCAGCGGCGTCAAACCCTCACGCGCATCAACGACGAAAATGATCTCCGTCGCCGCCGTCAGGGCCAGGTCGACCTCATGGGCAATCGCATCGCCAAAGCCATCCTGGTCTTCCACGCCGATACCGCCCGTATCGATCAGTGTGAAGCGATGCTTGTCCCAGCGAGCCGTGGTGACGAGGCGGTCACGCGTCGTGCCGGGCCGGTCAAAGACAAGCGAAATATCGCGTCCCGCCAGGCAGTTAAACAGCGCGGATTTGCCCACATTGGGACGCCCCACAATCGCAACGGTATGATCCATAGCCCGTGACTGTAGCGGCACCACGCGTCCATCGCACTTTAAATCCCCTTCCCTCATTCCTCGGTGGTTTCGCATTTATCGTGCGAAGCCAGCCAAGCTCGCTCCCGGTGACGGCCTGTTAGCTTCATAAACGACTCCACTAAAAGCGACTAAATCCATAGATTTTTCTTTATTTCAATAGCTAATCCCTTACTTTTTCAGCATGAATGCGGTATCCACCTCCATCGAAAAGGGCTACTCTCTTGCGCCCGTGGACACCGATCAACTCCAGCCTCAACCCTCCTCTAGGCGGGTGAATCGACGTCGGCATATCCTTCCGGGATTCCGCCTGACCCTCGGCTTCGCGGTCTTTTATCTCAGCGCCATCGTACTGATTCCTCTGCTGGCCCTTCTGCTCCGGGCCTTTACGCCAACAACTGATTATCCCTCTGTTTATCAGGTGCTTAAACATGTCTACGATGTCGCCACGGATGAGCGCGCCCTCGACAGCTACCGCCTGAGCTTCGGGATTTCCTTTGCCGCGGCGTTGCTCAATGGAGTCTTCGGTTTCATCGCCGCATGGGCCCTCACCCGGTACCAATTCCCCGGCAAAAAAGCCATTGATGCGCTGGTCGATCTCCCCTTCGCCATGCCCACTTCCGTCGCGGGCCTGGCGCTCACCCAGATTTTTTCCAACAACGGCGGCTATATCGGTCAATTTCTCCATGAGCATTTGAATTGGCAAATTGCCTACACCCCGTGGGGCATTCTCATCGCCCTCACCTTCATCGGGTTCCCGTTCGTCGTGCGGACATTACAACCCGTGATCACCGATTTATCCGTGGAAGTGGAAGAAGCCGCCGCGTGCCTCGGCGCCACCCGCTGGCAGACCTTCCGGCGGGTCATCCTCCCGGCAGTTCGCCCAGCGCTGATCACCGGCATTATGCTTGCGTTTGGTCGCGCCGTGGGCGAGTACGGCAGCATCGTTTTCATCTCCGGTAACATGCCCTACCGCACCGAGATCACGCCTCACCTGATCATCATGAAGCTGGAGGAGTTTGACTACGTCGGCGCGGCTGGCCTCGGGTTGGTGATGCTCGCCGTTTCCTTCTGCATCGTGGCCACGGTCAACTTCGTCCAGTATCTTTCGGCCCGCCGACGGGGGTTAACGTGAAGCGGGCCACCTCCGATCACTGGCTGATGCGTTACCTCTTCATCGGGGTCATGTTCGCGTTCATCGTCATCTTCCTGATTTTTCCCGTCTGTGTCGTCTTGATTGAGGCCCTGCAGGGCGGCCTCAAGTTCTATTTCAACACCCTCCTCTCCACCCATAGCCTCACCGCGATCCGCCTCACCCTGCTAGTGGCTCTGGCCGTGGTGCCGCTCAATACGATCTTCGGCATCTGTGCGGCGTGGGCCGTCACCCATTTCAAGTTCCGGGGCAAAGGCCTGCTCATCTCCCTGATCGAAATCCCGCTCTGGGTCTCGCCGGTCATTGGCGGTCTGGTCTTTGCGTTGCTCTTCGGGCGCCGGGGTTGGCTGGGCCCCTGGCTGGATGATCACAATATCCAGATCCTCTTTGCCTATCCCGGCATCGTGCTCGCCACCGCCTTTGTCACCTTTCCCTTCGTGGCGCGCGGCCTGATTCCTCTCATGCAGGCGCAGGGCAGCGCGGAAGAGGAAGCGGCCCTGACCTTGGGCGCGAATGGCTGGCAGCTTTTCTGGCGCGTCTCCTTCCCCAAGATCAAGTGGGGAGTGCTCTACGGCATGATCCTCTGCAACGCCCGCGCCATGGGCGAATTCGGCGCCGTCTCGGTCGTCGCGGGTAACATAGAGGACCAGACCAACACCATGCCGCTGCAGATTGAGCAGTACTACCTCAACTTCGGACTCCCCCAGGCCTTTACCCTCGCTTCGCTTCTCCTTATCCTTTCGGTCATCACCCTCGCCATCAAGATCGGCCTCGAATGGCGGCGCCTCGCCCCCAACATGGCCCGCCCCCACTAAATTCCACCTGAAATCCCATGAGTGTCGCCGTCAGCCATATTTCCAAGCGCTTTGAGACCTTCGCCGCGCTGCGCAACGTCTCTCTTGAGGTCAAGACCGGAGAATTGCTCGCCCTCCTCGGCCCCAGCGGCAGCGGCAAGACGACCCTCCTGCGCATCATCGCCGGGCTCGAAATTCCCGACGAGGGCCGCATCAGCTTCGTGGGCGAGGATGTCACCGAAAAAAGCGCCTACGAGCGCAAGGCCGGCTTTGTCTTTCAAGCCTACGCACTTTTCCAGCACATGACTGTTTTTGAGAACATCGCTTTCGGCCTGCGCGTACTGCCGAGAAAAAAGCGGCCCAATGCCCAGGCCGTCACCAAGCGCGTAAATGAACTCCTCGAGTTGATCCAGCTCCCGGAATTCGGCCACCGCTTCCCCTCGCAACTATCGGGCGGTCAACGCCAGCGGGTCGCCCTTGCCCGGGCCCTCGCCATCGAACCGCGCGTGCTCTTGCTCGACGAACCCTTCGGAGCCCTCGATGCCAAGGTGCGGAAAGATCTCCGCAACTGGCTGCGCCACTTCCACGACCAGACCCACCTCACCTCGCTCTTCGTCACCCATGATCAAGAGGAGGCTTTCGAGCTTGCCGACCGCGTCGTCGTCTTCAACGAAGGCAGCATCCAGCAAATCGGGGTTCCATCCGAGTTGCGCCAGAATCCGAGCAACGAATTTGTCCGGACGTTTCTGGAAGTCTAGCTGGGCTGAAAAGAGCTGACCGGCAAAAGGCCTTCTCACACGGAGGCACGGAGATCACGGAGAGCCGAATTCAGATTTCACCTCCGTGCTCTCCGTGCCTTCGTGTGAAAATATTGCCTCTTCCTCATGGGCTAAAAGGACGCGGATGCGTTATCCTCGGCAGCGATGAAATTTCTCCGGCGCATCTTCATCGCCATCGCAGGTGGAACCGTCCTCCTCATCGGCATCGTCATGATCGTCCTGCCCGGTCCGGCCACGCTGGTGATTCCGGCAGGACTCGCCATCCTCGCCCTCGAATTTGCCTGGGCCAAACACATTCTCCATCAGATGCGCGAATTCATCGCCGCGAAAACGAAGAAATCGCCCACACGGGAAGCCCCCGTCAAACCAGCGTATCAAATGCCCTCCGCAGCCGCTCCCCGTCCAGGCGATCATAGTGATTAGGAATCATGAAACGAGGCGACAAGGCCCCCACGCGCTCCAAGCTCGACGCCATTTGATCCGGACAACTATTAAGAAAAACGGGGGGAAGATGCGTGCTGAACCAATAGCTGGCAAAAAGGTCGCCCGAGAACAGGATATTGAACCGTTCACTGTAAAAGCCGCAATGGCCCTCCGTATGCCCCGGGAGATGAAGGACGCGCAGTCCGCCCCAAAAGGGTAAATCGTCATCGGGCATGATCGGTTGATCAATGGGAATCCCCTGGTAAACGAACAAGCTGCGCCCCACTCCCTCCATCCAACCGCAAAGTCGGCTGGGGCCTCGATAAGGAAAAGTCCCGTCGATGTGCGGCTGATCCAGGGGATGCGCCAAAACCGGAGCGCCCGTGAGCTCCTTGAGCCGGGACAGATTGCCAGTGTGATCAAGGTGACCATGCGTCAGGAGGATCGCCCGGATGTTTGGCCAGTCGAGCTCAAGCTCCTGAAGAACGCGCTTCAGGCGGGGCATTTCCCCCACCAGCCCTGTATCAATGAGAACAGCCTCGCGATGCTTGGCATCAAACAGCAGATGGAAGAATCCATGATAACCGCGGATCGGATAAATTCGAAAACCGGCTTCGGGCTCAATATAGTTTGACATCGTACTGTTTAATGTAATGATATTGCCCATGCCACGCAAGCCTGAACCACACGACCTGCTGATCGCACTCCTTCTCGTGCAGAATTCCCTGGAGCGAAACAGCGAGACTTTTTTCCAGCCTTATGGCCTCACCAGCGCCCAGTTCAACATCCTCAATCTCCTGGCTTACCGTGAAGGCAGGATGGAACAGTCCGCCCTGGTGGAATTGTTGCTGGTCGGGAAATCGAGCATTTCCATCGTGCTCAACCGCATGGTCCGCGACGGGCTAGTGTCCCGTGAAGAACACCCCAAGGACCGCCGTCAGGTCATCCTCATCCTAACCTCCAAAGGCCGCGCCTTATGGCGCAAGATTTCCCCCCGTTACGAAGCCAGCGTACAAAAAGTGCTCGGCGCTCTCCCCACCTCACGCCGCCAACCCTTCATGGATGACTTGAAATTGCTGCACGAAGCCCTAACCAATGCGGAAGAAAGCACCGAATCAAGCGCCCACTGGGATGCTCTTTTTTCGAAACTAGAGGACTAGCTTTGAAAATTAATTCTTTACCCGTCTTCTACCAAGACCGCCCATGGTACCATCCCATGGCTATTGCCCGGCGCCTGATCAATTACTATCTTTTGATCTGCGTGGCGCTTTTTCTTCTGCAAAACAGCCTGCTTTTCCCCCGGTGGCTCAGCGGCGCCGCACAGTCTCCGGAGGAGGGACGGGCCAGAGCCGCCGATGTTGGACTTGTTCCTTGGGAGTCACCCCTCGCTGGAGTAAGACCCCTGCCCGGGTATGTCCGGCCAGATTTCAGTCGACCTACCCCAAGGGGAACCATCCTTGTCTTTCATGGCAACGCCGCCTGTGCGTTTGACCGGTCCTACTATCTGGTTCCGTTTGCCCAACGGGGTTTCCGGACCTTCCTTTATGAATACCCGGGCTATGGCGGACGTTCCGGCAGCCCCAGCGCCGCGACAATCATCCCAGACGCCCAAGCCCTGATTCGAGCGCTTGATCAGGCAGGGTATGGGCCTGTTTACGTCTGGGGCGAGTCGATCGGTGCTGGAGTCGCCGCCGCTGTTTGTCGGGACACCACGTTACCGATCCACGGCCTTGCTCTACTCACTCCCTGGGATTCACTAACCAACGCCGCATCGTATCACTATCCTTTCTTTCCTGTTTCATTTCTTCTCCGGGATAAATACGACTCCATCGCCAACCTCGCCGAGTTCAAGCATCCCATCTGCGTGATCTGTAGCACGCAAGATGAAATTCTCCCCGTTCGGCTCGGTCTCAATCTGTTCGCCCAGCTTCCTGAACCCAAGAAACTGATTCTTCACGAGGGCTGCGGACACAATAGTTGGCCCAGTTCGCCCGAGCTGCCGTGGTGGGATGCGGCTCTCCATTTCATCGCTCCTTAGCGTGGGTCCAATATCTGGAAGTGAAACAAGGCTGCATTTGCCCTGACAGAGACGTTCTGCACCAAAGTCATAACCTCCACCACATTTTCCGTTTCCCATCCCCCGCCCAGTTGCCTAGGCTTCTGCGCTTATCGGTATGCACGAACTTGACCTGCTTCATGATCTGGCCGTTGTCATGCTTGTGGCGGGGGTGACCACCATCCTGTGCCATCGCTTTAAGCAACCGGTCGCCCTTGGCTACATCCTGGCCGGCCTGATCATCGGCCCCAACACGCCGGTGGAGATGGTCAAAAATGAGGACACGATCAACACGCTCGGTGAAATGGGCGTGGTCCTGCTCATGTTTTCCCTCGGCATGGAATTCAGCCTGCGCAAGCTGACCCGCGTGGGCATGTCGGCCCTCGTTGCCGCGCTGATGGAAATCATCCTCATGATGTGGCTCGGTTACGAGGTGGGTCGCACCTTCGGCTGGAACATCATGGACAGCGTCTTTCTCGGCGCCATGCTCTCCATCTCCTCCACCACGATCATCGTCAAGGCGCTCTCGGAGCTGGGCAAGACGCGCGAGAGCTTTGCGGAGATCATCTTCGGCATCCTCGTCATCGAGGACATCCTTGCCATCATCATGCTGGCATTGCTCTCCGGCTTTGCCCTCAATGGCACGCTCAGCGCCATGCAGGTTGGCGGGGAAGTAGTCAAGCTCTCGGTCTTCTTCACCATGGTCCTTGTGCTTGGTTTCATTGCGGTACCCCGGTTGTTCAATTACGTCGCCAAGTTCCAGAGCGATGAAATGTTGCTCATTACCGCGCTGGGACTTTGCTTCGGCATCGCGCTGGTCGCCTCCATGCTCCACTATTCCGTCGCGCTCGGCGCCTTCCTCATCGGTGCCGTCATCGCGGAATCCCGGCAGATTCACAAGATCGAGGAGTTGACCGCACCGGTGCGGGACATGTTCAGCGCCATCTTCTTCGTCACCATCGGCATGCTGATTGATCCCTCCATGCTCGTCCAATACGCCTGGCCCATCCTGGTCCTTTCCCTCCTCGTCATCTTCGGCAAGGTGATCACCTGCAGCTTCGGGGTCTTTGTCGGCGGAAAAAATCTCCACACCTCCCTTTGCGTCGGCATGGGACTCGCGCAGATCGGCGAATTCTCCTTCATCATCGCCCAACTCGGCCTCACGCTGAAAGTGACCAGCGGATTTCTTTACCCGATCGCCGTGGCCGTCTCGGTCATCACGACTCTCGTCACGCCCTATCTCATTCGCAGCACGGATGGCGTCGTCGGTTACATGGAACGCTCCCTGCCCCGTCCGCTGATGCAGGGACTGGCGGTTTACACCGCGTGGATCGGGTCATTCGGCAAAAGTAAAAGCATGGGCAATCCGCTCGTACTGCTGGTGCGCCATTTAAGCTGGCGATTGCTGATCAACCTGCTCATGACCGTCGGCATCTTTGCCGTGGGTGCCTGGGTGGCGGATCTCGATGATTCCTGGATTGTCTACCTGCCCCCGCCGATTCGTTATCCTCAGGTGCATGATTCTCTCGTCTGGGTCGTGGTCATGGTCAGCACGTCCGGCATCTATCTGGCCAGCTTCCGTCATGTGAAATCCATCGGCATGCTCCTGGGGCAAATTTGCGTGCCTCCTGGACTCGGGCAGCAACAAGATTCCGCCGTGCGCGCCGTCATCAGTCAGGTTTTCGTTCTCGTCTCGCTCATGATCATGACGTTCCTGACCATCCTGATGAGCACGTCGATCCTGGACTCTATCCAGAGCATGTGGTTGCTACTATTGATCGTCATCATCGCCTCGACTCTCTTCCGCTCCATCTTGCTCCGGATGTACAGCCGGGCGGAAGGGGCGATCCATGAAACGCTGATGGAACTGCCGAAGCTGAAACAACCGGAGATTAAGCCGATGCCGGAAATCCTCCACGACGCCGAATTACAGACCATCGAAATCCCTGCGGGCTCCGCCATGATCCAACGCTCCCTGCGCGAAATTCCCCTGCGCGTCCAGACCGGGGCCAGCATCGTGGCAATCGAGCGCCACGGCCAGCGGCTCATCAATCCAGGACCGGAAGAAATTCTCCATGCAGGGGATCGCGTCCTGCTACTCGGTAATGCAGAACAACTCCCCGGTGCGCGTGATCTCCTTCTCGCCCAAGCTTAACGGCGAATATTTCAAACGGAGGCACGGAGAGCAGAATTACAGTTTTTTCTCCATGCTCTCCGTGTCCCTGTGTAATAAAGTATTTTGAGCGGCGCGTTAAGTTGAATTGCGATAAAAGCGCAAAGCCGTTTCGTCCAAAATCCTCACGCTCGGCCTTGTTTTGTGCCATGCTTAAGGGATGAAGACTTCCTGGTACCACGACGCGCTATCATCTTCACTTGAGACCTCCAAATGGGAGCATCTTCCGGTGGTCATCTTCGATCACCCCAAAGTCGCCGCCGCCCGCGTGGCCGCAGAAATCGCCGAACTCATCCGGGAACGGGCCGCGCAAAACCGCATGGCGGTGCTCGGCCTCGCGACCGGCTCCACGCCCATTTTTGTTTATCAGGAACTCGCCCGTCTTCACCGCGAGGAGGGGCTGAGCTTTCGCAACGTCACCACCTTCAATCTCGACGAATATTATCCGCTCACGGCCGACCAGCCGCAAAGTTATCACCGCTTCATGCAGGAGCACCTCTTCGATCACGTCAATATCGATCCCTCCCGCATCCACATCCCGGATGGCTCCATCGCCCGCGCGGACGTGGCTTCTTATTGCGACAACTACGAGCGGCAAATCGCCGAGGCCGGCGGCATCGACCTGCAACTGCTCGGCATCGGTCGCACCGGTCACATCGGCTTTAACGAGCCCGGCTCCGCCCGGCGCAGCGTGACGCGCCTGATCCATCTTGATCGCGTGACGCGGCTGGATGCCATCAAGGATTTTTCGAGCGAAGACCGGGTCCCCCGCGCCGCCATCACCACCGGCGTACGAACCATCCTTCAGGCGCGCCGGATCGTTTTGATGGCCTTTGGCGAACACAAGGCGGACATCGTGGCACGCGCGGTCGAAGGCGAAGTTTCAGCCGAGGTTCCGGCAACTTATCTACAGGATCACGATAACTGTCTCATGATTCTCGATCCTGCGGCAGCGGCGCAATTGACCCGTATCCGGACGCCGTGGCTGGTCGGGCCTTTGGCCGAGATGGGGCTGGCGTGGTCGGATGCCATGCTGCGACGGGCCGTCACCTGGCTCGCACAAAAAACCGGCAAGGCCATCCTGAAACTGACCGACGAGGATTACAACAGTCACAGCCTGCAGGAGCTGCTTTCCCTTCACGGCAATGCCTACGAGATTAACCTGCAAGGGTTCCGCCAATTGCAAAACACCATCACCGGATGGCCGGGCGGCAAACCGACGGCGACCGCGACCGTTCCACAACCGCGCCCCTTGCGCAACTCCTCCGCCTCCGTTTATCCGAAGCGGATTCTCATCTTTTCGCCCTTGCCCGACGACCATGTCCTCTCGATGGGCGGCACCCTGATCCGGCTGGCTGAACAGAAGCATGAGGTTCACGTGGCCTGCCAGGTTTCCGGCAGCGACGCCGTGCCTGATGAGGTCTTGCAGCGCTATCTCGATTTTCACCGCCAACTCGGCGGCGCGGCTGACGGAAGCGAAGCAAGCTCCGCCAAAAAGTTGAAGGCGGCTATTCGTCGCGCCGAGACCCATTCGGCATCGCGCGTATGCCGGGTCGAAGCCGGCCGGCTCCATTTCCTCGACCTTCCGTTTTATGAACGGGCCGCGGCCGGTTATCGCAAGATTTCGCCCGAGGATGTTGAAACCACCGTCCAAGTTCTCCGTGAAATCCGTCCACATCAAATTTACGCCGCGGGCGATCTGGCTGATCCCCACGGGACCCATCGCATCTGTCTCGAAATTCTCACCCAGGCGATCGAAAAAATTCGTCATGAGCCCTGGTTCGCGGAATGCGAAGCCTGGCTTTACCGCGGTGCCTGGGGCGAATGGCCGCTCCATGAAGTCGACCTCACCGTTCCGTTAAGTCCCGCTGAAGTCGCCCGCAAGCGCCGCGCCATCTTCCAGCATGAAAGCCAGAAGAGCCCGTTCCTCGGCGCGGATAATTCTGAATTCGGCCGTCGCGCCGAAGATTCCGCCCGCGCCACGAGCCGCTTATTCGACCGTCTCGGCCTCGCCGATTACGAAGCCATGGAAACCTTCCACCGCTGGGAACTCGCCCGCTAGGGAGATCGCCGTTCGATTCCCGATCATGAGACGACGCTCTGGTGCGCTTAAAGTGATTCAAACTCAGACTCTCACCGTTTTGCATCCGGAATAGGAACCACCAGGCTCTGTAACATCTTCAGGTACGCATCCTTCGCGCTTTCATAATCGGGCGCTCCAGCCAGGGCCGCCTCCATCGTCTCCACCCCCACACCCCGGTTCCCATGCCAGACGTCGCTGGCATGCAGGCGCAATTTGGTCATAAAAGGCAACTGAATCCGCGTGTCCGATTCAGGCGGCAACTCGCCACGATTCGCGTAAACCACCCAAAAGATGTAGACGGGGGCTCCCTTGAAGACGAATTGCTTGGGCCGGACGATCAAGCGAACGCCGTTAACCTCCGTCGGAAAATCGGGGTAGTCCCTGACCTTCGTGAATCCCGCAGAAGGCAGACAATTATCCGGATTATGCCAGCCCAGCACAATGCGTGTATAGGGCTTCGGATTGTATCGAAAATAAAACACGGTCCAGTTCAAGCCCCGTTCGTCCAACCATTGCCCGGTTTCCGAGACATCGCAATTGAGTGCCTCCAGGGTGACCTCGGAAAGATTGACCTTGTGGAATGAATCCACCACTGGCATCTGCACCGTCCATGGCGTGTGCCGCGCCAGAGTCAACTCCTTCCAACCAAACCAGGCCTGCGTCGCAACCTCGGCCAGAAGCGCGATCAGGCAAATCTGAATCGCGAGACGAAGGGCTGATTTGTTTTGGTAAGACTCGTCGAATGATGAGTTTTTTTCCTCGACCGTCTGCGGCACCGAAACCTTCCCAAATCCCAAGCCAATGGCCACGATCCACGACCCCAGTCCCGTCAGCACCAGGATCGCATACCCCGCCGTATCGTGCCAATGGGGCACCGCATCCGGCCCGCTATAGAAGGCCATGAGCGCGAGGAAAAAAGTTCGCAGATAATTCCCGAGCAGTGCCAGCGCAATGCTTGAGCCGACGAGAATGACGCGATTCCGCAGGGAAAGCCGATAAATCTCGCCCAGGAGAAAACCCATCATCAGGGAAGCCTGGAGCGACAAGATTCCACTGCACGCCTCTTCCACGCCCAGCTCGCAATTCTGCAGGCGGATGACATTGCCCGCCGGTGTTGCCTCAATCGCCAGACCCTGCAGCGAATGCGAGACCAGCAGGGTATTCCACCGCATCAACCCCTGCACCAGTGGGTACTCGATTTCAAAAAACCACGGCAGACTCAGGATCAAAAAGCAGACCGGAAAGGCAAAATAGCGCATCCAGCTCGTTCCGCCATAAACCCAGAGCCAACCCAGCAAGGAAGCAACGTAAAGCCCCAGGACGATCCAAAGTCCCGGACGCCATTCCGGATCCGCTTCCGTCGCCAAACGGACAAGAAAAAAGGTGATGCCCCCACCCGCCAGAATCCAGCCCAAGTTGATCGGGCGGCTGGCTTCTCGCGGCGGACGTTGCGGCCAGCGTTCCGCCAAAAGAAAGATACAGACCAGCGGAATGTACCAGCCGAAGGAGTAGTTGGAGTTACTGCTCCAGGTCGGCGTCAATGGCCCCAGAGCAATCACCCCAGCTACATCAAGAAGGATCCATGACGTCCATGGCAGTTCTCTCCATGAGGAGGGAACCGGAGTTCTGGTTGATTGAACAGAAGTCATCGCCGCGCCAGCCCTCAAGTCTTGGCCGCAGCGGCAGGTGGCTGCGCAGGCTCCAGGATTTGCAGTTCCGCCTTGGACAGGATGTATTCGCAAAAGTCCTTCTTGTCCGTCGCCAGGCAGCGGTGAAAATAATCAATGGCCGTGGCCTTGTCTCCGGCCAGCAGTCTTTTCATTCCGGCGAAGTACCAGACCTCGCAGTGCTGGGACTGGTCTCTCTTCACGTCGGACGACGCCGCAGAGGCGAGGATATCGGTCTCGCTCATCCGGTCGAGGAGGAAGCCGGCCAGCTTGGAAACCAGGTCGTCGGGAGATGAATTCCAGTCGCTTTGTAACGAGGCACTCAAGGCCTGGTCGGCATCTCCTTTGGCACCTTGGGCCCGGGCGATCAGCCACAAATAGAGACGGGCGTGGTCGGAATAATGGTCACGGGGAACCAGCTCGCAGAATTTCTGAAGATCGTTATTGGCACCTGAAAGATTGCCCTTCGCCAGCTTGGCAAATCCCCGGTTGTAATAGGCCTGCGGCGTATTCGGATCGAGATCAATGGCCTGCGTGCTGTCGGCAATCGCCCCGTCGAGGTCATCTTTTTGCTCCTTGATCAATCCCCGGTTGTAGTAAGCCACGGCGATCTTGGGATCAAGGGTCAGCGCTTGCGTGTAGTCGGCAATAGCCCCGCTTAAGTCCCCCTTGGATTGGCGGGCCAGGCCGCGATTCGAGTATGCCAGCGCATTATTCGGATCCAGCGCCACGGCTTGATTATAATCGGCGATGGCGCCATCGAAATCGTGCTTGGTGTTCTTGGCGTTGCCCCGGTTGTAATAAGCACCCGCCCGCTTGGGATCGAGATCAAGCGTCTGGTTGAAATCGAGAATCGCCCCATCGACGTTGCCCTGGGCCATCCGCGCCATGCCGCGATTGTAGTAGGCAACCGGGGTTTTGGGATCGATGGCCAGCGCTTGGGTATAATCCGTAATCGCACCATCGAGATCATTCTTCGCTGCGCGAGCCCAGCCTCGGTTGCTGTAGGCATCCGCCCGGTTGGGGTCGATGGCCAACACCTGCGTATAGTCGGTGATGGCTCCATCATAATCAGCTTTCGTGATTCTCAGGTTGGCGCGACTGAAGGCTGCCTGAGCCAGCTTGGGATCAAGATTAATTGCCTGGGTGAAATCGGCCATCGCACCATCCGCATCATCCTTGGCCAACTTGGCTTCCCCACGCCGGTAGTAAGCGCCGGCTAATTTGGGATCAAGACTTACCGCCATGGTAAAATCGGCAATGGCTCCATCAACATCCGGCTTGGGTGAACGTGCCTGGCGGGCGCAGCCCCGGTAAAAATAAGCGCTGACCGCCTTCGGATTCATCGCCAGCACCTGGGTAAAATCGGAAATGGCTCCATCCCAATCATTCTTTTGGGCCTTCGCCATCCCCTCGTTCAGGTAGCTCTCCACCACCGGCGTAAGCACGGCGGACGAGGTGGTCGGAGTGGGCGTGTGCGAGGAAGAACCGTGAATCGTCGGCAAATCGAGATCCGACTTGAATTCAATCCGGCTGAGCTTCCAGCCAAATCCGTAGAACTGAAGACGCATTCTGACCGTTTCAAGATCAATGACGAAGTCATCAAACGAAACCAGTTTTTCCGACTTCACCGGCTGATTGGTAAGCGAAGCGAGCAACCCCGCCGCGACCTCAGGCGTCACCACCTGCTGTTGGTCGGTCTTGTCGAAATGATCGGCCTTGTTCACCAGCGACGACACGCTCTCGGGAGTGACGTAGAGGTCGATCGAATTTTCAATCATCGCCAACGCGACCGACGATTCCGATTTTGCCACCTGCGCTTCGATCTGCGTTTTCAACGATTCCCTGAGGACAGGAAAGTCGACATATTTATCCAATTGCGCCTGGTTTCCACTCTTGAGTGCGTCCCATAAGACATGCGTTGAATAGTAGGGGAGGCAAAAATAGACGATGCAGAAGAGAGCGATACCGCCGCCCACAAAATAAGCGCCGAAGGTATGTTGCCGGGTCCAGACAAAATTCTTTTTCTTCGAGCGCACCCGTGAAGGCAATGGAGGCGGCGTGACCGTCGTCCCCGTTGTCGGCTCGGAAGGAACAACCGCCACCGGGCCGGAAGGCGCCGGGCCCAGAGGTAAAGGGGGAGCCAGTTGGATCGGAGTGGCGGTCTTGGGCTGGCTCTTTTTCGGCAGAACCTTGATGGGTAAAGGCAGCGACATTTCCATCGGCCGCTCATGGGAAGCAGGGCCCATCAGGTTGACCGGAACTGAGGGCGCAGGCGCCGACTGGATCACCACTCGCTCCGGTTTTTGTGAGAGGGCGCGGATAACAGAGGGCAAGGTGCCGGACGCGCCGATGGCCTTGGACGAGTTCCCCGGGTTAAGCATGATCGGCGCGGACGCAGATGCGGACACGTCCTGACTCGCCTGTTTCGGAATGACCGAGGGGCTGGGGACCAAAGGAGCTGTCGGAAGCGGAATCGGCGCGCTCGACCGTTCATCGCCTTCGAGTTTCGTTTTCTTGGCAATGACTTTCACCGGGGATGGCAGTGGCTGCTCCGGTAATTTGCCAGAACTCCCGCCCAGCTTCGGAATCGGTTGCGAGACCCCTCCTCCTTTCCCAGCCTGCCCGGATTTCTTGGCGAGTGACTTGACCACAAGGGGCGGACTCCAATGGATCGGATCGCCAGGATTCAGAATAACCGGAGCCTGGCTTGAACTGGGCGTACCACTTGGCAGAGGTTGGCTTGCCAGAGATTTTTCCTTTTCCGAAATGACCGCCGCGGCCTCCTTGGCTTCTGCAGGTGCGGTCATAGCAAGCTTAGGCAGCTTCGCGAGCATCTCACCGACCGGCTCCCAGTTGGTCGCCCCCTCAAACCGTGCCGGATCAGTTGGGGACAACAACCCCTCTTCCAAATAGTCCCGAACCTGCTTTTCCGAATAGGGCCCCAGCTCCATGCCAGCCAGTTGAATATGAATTTCCATCTTGGTTTCCCGGGGTCGCTAAACGAGACGGGCGGGCATGAGTTCCCCTTGGGTTGCCGGGAATGAGCTCGTTTTAGCGGATAATGGCCAAATCATATTGGAACTTGTCGTGACATCATATTGTTACATCCCGGTAGAGAAGTCGAGGGCGACGCCGTCCTCAGCGTCTGCGTTATGGCAAGGAGTTGGACAGGTTCTCCTTTCCAGACTCAACCAAGCCTCGTAAATCTAATCAGGGTCTCTCTCGCATCGCATAACGCAAAAAATCCTTTATGCTGGAGACTCTTCATTTTGCACCATGTCTGATCAGCTCATCACAGTAGAAAAACTCGGGAAGCGATATCGGCTGAATCATCTCAGCCGCCCTAACCATGGGCTGCGTCATCTTTTGCAGGATGCGGTCACTGCGCCCTTCAAGGTGTTCCGAAAAAGAAACGAGCCGACTTCAACTCAAAAACGAGACCGTGATGAATTCTGGGCCCTGCGAGACATCTCTTTCGATATCAAGCAGGGTGAAGTCGTTGGGATCATTGGCCGCAACGGTGCGGGTAAATCGACCCTCCTCAAGATTCTCAGTCGCATTACCGAGCCGACCGAGGGACGAGTCACCCTCCAAGGCCGCGTCGCAAGTCTGCTGGAAGTGGGCACCGGTTTTCACGGCGAACTCACCGGGCGTGAAAATATCTTCCTCAACGGCGCCATTCTCGGCATGAGCCGCCAGGAAATTAACAAGAAGTTCGACGAGATTATCTCCTTCGCGGAAGTGGAAAAATTTCTCGATACTCCGGTCAAGCACTACAGCAGCGGAATGTATGTCCGCCTCGCCTTCGCGGTAGCCGCGCATCTGGAACCGGAAATCCTCATTATTGATGAAGTGCTGGCCGTGGGCGACGCCCAGTTCCAGAAAAAGTGTCTGGGCAAGATGCAGGACATCTCCAGCCGGGAAGGTCGAACGGTTCTTTTTGTCAGCCATAACATGGGTACGGTTTCCACACTCTGCACCCGCGGGATTTATCTCAAAAAGGGGACCGTCGATTTCATGGGCACGGCGGAGGAGACCATTACCCATTATGTGAACGATGGAAATCACGACCAGGGCGAGCGGACATGGCCCACGATTGATGAGGCTCCCGGAAGCGATAAGCTGCGCCTGCGGGCCGTGCGCATTATTTCAGAGGATAAAACCGCATCCGAAGTGCCGATCAACAGAGAAATTCATGTCGAAATTGATTTTGCCAACTTGGTCGAGGGAACCCGGGTTTGCCCTAGCGTCCATCTTTTCGATCACCTTGGCGTGCTCGTCCTGACCTCCGCCAATTTTCCCTCCGCCTCTATCAAGGCCGACCCGTGGTATGACAAACCTTGTCCGGTTGGTACCTATCGGGTGCGCTGCACCTTGCCCGCGAATTTTCTCAACGAAGGCAAATACAAGGTCAGTGTGTTCCTGCATGACAGCAACCATCATGCTGAGGCGCGAGGGGACGAAGCCGTGGCCTTCACCGTCCACGAAACTGGCGAAATGAGACGGGAATACTCGGGACCCTGGACCGGAGCCGTGCGAGTCAGACTCGGATGGGAAACCAAATCGATCGATCTCAAATGAGTGTTTCCTCCACCATTCCCAAACTTTCCGTCTGTATCCCGACCTACAATCGCCTCCCGCAACTCCGCCGCCTTTTGAAGGCGCTTCTGCCTCAATTAACCGCCTCGTGTGAATTGGTCATCCTCGATAATTGCTCGAGTGAGGCAGTCGAGCCTGGAATTCGCGACCTGATTGAAGGCTTCACGGCCTGCGAGATCAGGATTATTCGCCATCCCGTCAATGTGGGGGGCAATGCCAATATCTTGCGCTGCTTCGAAGTTGCCCGGGGTGAATGGGTCTGGCCCTTCGGCGATGATGATCTTCCCACTGACCAGGCCGTGGCCACCGTTTTAGAAGAAGCTCAAACGGAGCCGGAAGTAATTTTCATCAACTTTCGATCCAACATTCTCGATCTTACAGGGACGTCGCGCACCATGACGGTAAGCGCTGATGGCTTGGAGGAATTTGTTAAAGCCTGGGATAATTTTTCCAATCTGCTCTTCATTTCGGCGGGCCTCTATCGAAGGACAGCGATCACCTCCAAGATTTGTTTTGCCTATTCGTTCATCGACACCTGCGGGCCTCACTTGGCTCTGTTAATGATAACTTTGATCAAAACAGGAGGCATCACTCGGTTCAGCCAACGCAAAACCATCGAATGGGCGTTGCCTGAAGACGGTGAACAATGGGATCACTCCGTGGTTCACAAACGGCTTTTGCGCCTATTGGATCTCATTCCTACGTCCGAACTCCGGGAGCTCTGGTATCAAAAAATATCGACGGAAAGCCCACCTCCCATCCGAAGTTTACTTTCACTTTTTAAGTTCGTCGTTTCAAAAAAAGGTCAACTTGAACCCGTGCGTGAGCAATTGGAAATGGCCTCCTATCTTGCGGTCATGCTTCCCGGTTATCGCCTTCGTGCGCCCTTAATTTGGCTGACGGCCTATTCTGCCTCGTTTTTTTGGCTTCCCTTTTATCTTGTCTGGTTGAGCGTTCCCTCCAGTCACCCTCAAAGCCTATCTCGTTATGGTCAGGAACCAGATATCATGACTCAATTTTTAGCGAATAAACGAGGCTAAACCGAGCATGCATTCATCTGTGATGGAATTTCCAAGATCGCTTTTCCTGTGAATGTTCTCCATCTCAATCAATCAGACATTCATGGCGGCGCGGCGATCGCCGCTTATCGACTCCATCAGGGACTGCGTCGGTTAAACGTCAACTCACGATTGCTCGTCCCAGAAGCCAAGCTCAAGGAAGAGACAACGACTGTTCTCCCGCCGATGACCTTGGCCGAACGGGCTCTGTTTGCCATGACGCGCAGGTGGGCTCCCAATAACACCAATCTCCTGCGAAGCCGGAAACTGCTTAAGACCCCCGCCTATCAGCAGGCAGACGTCATCCATCTTCACAATCTCCACACCGGCCTTTATTTCAACTATCTGACCATCCCCCGCATCACGCGTGAAAAGCCGACGGTTTTCACTCTTCATGACATGTGGAGTTTCACCGGCCACTGCGCTTTCAGCTATGATTGTCAACGGTGGCAGGAAGGTTGCGGGCAATGTCCCTATCCCGAAACCTACCCTGCCGTGCAATGGGACAATACCGCAATCGAGTGGTTGCTGAAACAAATCGTCTATACGCATTCAAAACTAACCATCATCACACCAAGTAGATGGCTTTCTGCCCTCGCGAAAAAGAGCCTCCTCAGCCAATTTCCCATTCATACAATCCCTTACGGAATCGATACCCAAGTCTATCGCCCGCTGGATAAAGCCGCTTCCCGTCACCAACTTGGCTTGCCTCAGGACAAGACCATTCTCATGTTTGGCTGCGCAGATTTAGCTGACTTCCGTAAGGGCATGGATCTCCTGGTAAAAGTGCTGGAAACCTTACCGTCCCCGATCAAGCGCACTCTCGTTCTTTACGCCATGGGAAAGGAATCAACGGCATTGCCGGAAATCGCCGGCATCAAGACCATCCAGGGAGGGTTCGTCGAAGGTGATGCAGAGAAAGTCCTTCGTTACAGCGCCGCCGATATTTTTCTCTCCACCACCCGCGCCGACAATCTACCCCTCGTCCTTCAGGAAAGCCTCGCCTGTGGAATCCCCCTCTTTTCCACCGATGTGGGTGGGGTATCGGACTTGGTTCGGGATGGCGTGACTGGATTCACCGCCCCAATCGAAAATATCAAGGCAATGGCAGCCCGTTTGCTTGAGCTGATTCAGAACAACGAACTACGCCGTAACATGGCCGAGCATTGCCGCCACATTGCCATGGAAGAATATGCGCTGGAAATCATCGCTCGAAAGCACAAGGTTCTCTACGAGACCTTGCTGACTCCGCCATGACAACGCCCCAGCCCAAGATCAGCATCCTGATGCCCTCGTTCAATCAGGCTCCCTACCTGGAAATGGCGATACGATCTGTTCTGACGCAAAATTACCCCAATAAGGAATTGATCCTTATAGATGGAGGGAGCACCGACGGTACCGTGGATATCATCAAGCGCTATCAGTCCGATCTCGCTTATTGGGTCAGTGAGTCGGATCGCGGCCAGACCCATGCCCTCAACAAAGCTCTGACCCATGCTTCAGGGGAACTTATCGGTTGGCTGAATAGTGATGACTACTATCTTCCAGGGGCGTTCCAGCGTGTCGTTCAAGCGTTTGAAAATCACCCCGAAATTGGCTTGATCCATGGTGACCGGATCATGGTTGATGAAAAGAGTCGTGTGCTGGGTTGGACAACGCTTCCGCCTTTCGCCCCCGCATCAACAGGCTTCATTGTTTGTTCCGAGACAGCTTTCTGGAGAAAGAGTGAAGGTGAAAAAATCCAATTTGATGAAAGCCTTCGCTTTGCCATGGATCTCGACTTTTTTTGCCGACTTTATCGCCAGAGTCGTTTCCTTAAGCTCGATCATTATCTCGGCGCTTTTCGCTGCCACGCTGCCAACAAAAGCTCCTTAATTTCAGACGTAGGTCGGCAGGAAACGGAAGCGCTCTGGAAAAATATTTTTCCAGAATTTCCGGATGGGTGGAAAAAAGGCCCTCCGGCTAACTTGCCCAAGAGCTTGCTCGCCCTGGTGAAAAATCCACTTACGATAACATTGCCCTATCTATATCGCCGCTTATTTATCGGCTCAAAAAAATAGGAACGAACAGATAACCATGAAACTGTCGCAGATTGCGTCCGAATTCCGGCTTTATCTGGCCAATCGCTGGTTCTCGGCAGTGCCGTTTCATTGCGTGCGACTTTCATTCTATCGCCACGTCATGGGTCTTCGAATTGGATCGGGCAGCAGCATTTTTATGGACTGCCGACTCGAGTGTGCTGGAGGAATCGTGATCGGCAACAACTCGACGGTTAATCATCGCTGTTACCTCGATGGCCGTGGCGGCATAACCATCGGCAATTCCGTTTCACTTTCTTCCGAAGTTATCATTCTTACCGCAGACCACGACCCGGACACGAGCCAGAATCTTGGTCGCACCGCACCCGTCATCATTGAAGATCATGTTTTTGTTGGCACCCGCGCTACGATTCTAAAAGGAGTGCGCCTGGGAAAAGGCGCAGTAATTGGAGCTGGCAGCGTCGTGACTCGCGATGTTCCGGCAAATGAAATTTGGGCTGGTCAACCTGCACGAAAAATCCGTGATCGTAAAATCGATCAATACGATTACGACTGCTCCTATCGACGACTTTTTCAGTAGCTCGTCGTTCATCACGCATGACCATTCTTTTCCTCACCGGCGGACTTGAGCCAGGCAAAGACGGTGTGGGTGATTATACCAGACGACTGGCGTTCGAATGCGCTCGCAACCGACATGACTGTCTTTTGATTGCCCTGAACGACGGAAACATCGAAATTCCAACTGAAACCACCGAAGTTGAAGATCACATTCAGCTCCGCACCCTCCGTTTACCGCAAAAGCTTTCCTGGCCCGCACGAATAAAGCTGGCGTCAGTTTTTCGAGCCCCTTATTCCATTGATTGGATCAGCCTGCAATTTGTCTGCTATTCCTTTCATCCCAAAGGTTTTGGCTTCAACCTGGGAAAACTGCTCCAGCCGGTTGTCAACGGTTGCCCGGTTCACCTCATGTTTCATGAGTTATGGGTCGGTGTCGGTGATGAACGCCTCTCTCTCAAGCAAAGACTCGTTGCAGGAATTCAACGGCAGGGAATCCGGAAGTTGATCCGCGAGATACAGCCTCGTTGCGTCACCACATCGAATTCGTTCTACGGCACCTTGCTCAAAAACATCAACGTTACGGCCATGATTCTCCCTCTCTTCGGCAACATTCCCTTTAAGAACATTCCGTCCGAAAACACGACCAACCCCAAAGACTTTCTCTCACCTGAAACTGCCTCTCAACTGGACGCATCAGCTGGACATTTTTGGGTTCTTTTTTTTGGCACACTTCATCCAGAATGGAAGCCGGAACCCCTTTTTAGTCACCTCATCTCCTATTCAGAAAAAAGCGGACGGCGTCTTAGTCTGCTCGGTGCGGGCCGTCTGGGTAAAACCGGCGAACTACTCTGGAATGATTTACAGCGAACCTACGCGAAGGGCATTGATTTTTTCAGGCTTGATGAAAGGTCCGCAGAAGACATCTCAGCGCTCATGCAGATGAGCGACCTCGGCATCGCCACTTCTCCTTGGCATCTGATTGGTAAAAGCGGATCGGCGGTCGCCATGCTGGAACATGGGCTACCAGTTGTCGTCACCCGAATCTCCATTCGACCGAAAAAGGAAGAACTCGGAGACGAATTACTCATTCCTTGCGACTCGAATTTTGAATCTAGACTTTTGTCGGGCCTGGTCCGGCGCCCCTTTCATTCCCGTCTCCCATCCATCGCCCAGGATTTTATCCACTACCTGGCCTTATCAAACAAAGAGTGACTCGGCTTCTGCTTTTGCATGGCTTCAGAAAATAAATTCAAATAGAGACTCGCCACATGACCAGGCGTGAATTGAGCAAGATGTTGCGGAGCCTCACGAAGTAGTTCTTGGTGTAATTGCGGACGCATAAGAAGTTCCTGCAAAGCATGAGTCAGGTCCGCGAGATTACCCGTTTCAACCATTCTTCCGCATGGCCCCACGGCCTCCAATAGTCCTCCATTTTGGGAGGCGACGATCACACAGCCGCAAGCAATCCCTTCCAGCGCCACGACGCCAAATGGCTCCGCCCAACGGGAAGGAATCACCATCACCAGGTGCGCGTTCAACATTTTTGCCAGTTCCAACCCGGTCTTTGATCCGACGAATTCAATCTGGCTGCTAACTTGAAGTCTCTCGGCTCTTTCGCGCAGGGCATACAATTCCGGTCCCGCTCCAATGATCGACAACCGGGGCGTCAGGCCGCGTTGACGTAATTCGGCCAGGGCATCCACGAGCAGATCAATGCCTTTATCCGAGACCAGCCTGCCCAAATACACCAACTCGCGGTCGCGCTCAATTCCGGGCCATAAATGAAAAGTCTCCGGATCATAGGGATTCCCCACCAAGGTGGAAGGAACGGAAAGTGAATCGGCGATCGGTCGACTGATGGCCGCGTGACGGGCAAAGCGAAGAAGCCTCTTTTTCATTTGCACCTTCCAGGTCGAGGCCAGATCGAGCCAGGTGTGATGCGACACGACCCACGGACGCCGGATGAACAGGAGGGGCCAGGCCATTTCCAGACTGATATTGTTCTGGAAAAAAACGTCGCACCAACGGGTCAATTCCATGAACCGGGAGGGACTTGGATTGCGGATCACTTCGTACGGTCGAGAGACTGAATCCTCCGTCGCGGTTTTGGTGACCAGTTTGACCTCATGTCCCGCCCGCACAAACTCCGGCGCCAGAAGCGCGGAGACCGTTTCGATGCCACCGATACTCGGCGCAAAGACATAGGAGGTGAGCAGAATCTTCATCGCCGGTATACCTGAATCGGTGGAGGCTCACCCTTCCCGGATGGCGCGTCGCCCGATTTCCCTGGCCGGATTCCCGGCCACGATGGTTGCCGGGGAGACATCCCGCGTGACCACTGCGCAGGCCCCCACAATAGCCCGTTCCCCCACGATAACCCCAGGCATGATAAAGGCCCGCGCGCAAACAAAGGCGTGGGCTCCAATCGTAATTTTGGCCACCTGAAGGTGCAGCGCGGGATCGCTAAAATCATGCGTGCCCGCACACAGGTAGGCTTCCTGCGCGATGGTCGCCCCTTCGCCGATTTCAATTTCAGCAAGGCTGTAAACATGCGCCCGGTCTCCCAGGCAACTCCGGTGACGCAAGGTAAGGTTCCAAGGGATTTGAATCCGGGCCCGCTGATGAACAAAGGGCTTCCCCTCAATGGTGGCTCCAAAGCGTCTTAACCAAAAGAGCCGCCAGGCATTGAGCGGCTGAGGCGTCCATGCGCACAAAAATGCCCAGACCAATTCCCAAGCCAAGCTCCCCGCTTTTTCGCGAAACGACCGGGGCGAGACGTAGGCCGATTCCTGCCGGTAGGTTTTAAAGTCGTTCATCGAATCCGGCGTTGTTTACGCGAATCTTAGCTTAAGGATTCCGTTGACGCATTCTTCTTCTTTAATTCAAAAGTTTTCGCGACGCAGAGAAACTCGTACACGGCATGCAGGCGGGCAAAATAGTAGCCCTCCCGACCGTCAAGAATTCCCCTCTGCCAGAGATAGATGTAGAGAAACCGCAACAGGGGGCGAAAGGGTAATCGATGGGAAAGCTGTTTCAACCGGCGACGTAGCCTCAGCCCCGAATCCTGCAGGGAAACCGGGCGATCCGCGTGAAGATATTGATCCAACGCCACATGCGCCTCCCAATTGGAATAGCGGTTATGCTTTTCCACAAAAACCTCCACCGAAGGAAAAGCGTAGTGGTTCATTTCGGTCTTTAACTTGCCCGTCCTGCCCTGGACGACCACATGTTCATGCACCTCATTGTCCCCGCTGGCGGTAGCGGCTGCGGTCAGTTGTTCGTAACGACCCAGTCGATGCTGAAAAAGGCGAAGGTTCCAGCTTGGATAATAAGCGTGCTTCAACCATTTCCCCATGAAATGAAACCTCCGGTTGATCCAGTATCCGACGACTCCCTCTTCTGGTTTCGAGATCACGCTCAGGAATTCTTGCTCGGCATCAGGCGTCAACTCTTCATCGGCATCCAGGATAAAAACCCACGGATGCTTAAAGGTAATATTTTCCAGGGCCCAGTTTTTCTTCTTTGGCCAGGTGCCGTTGAATTGAAATTGGACCACCTCTGCCCCGTAAGACCGGGCTATGGAAGCGGTTTCATCCTCGCTATTGGAATCGACGACAACGATTTCGTCCGCCCAGCGAATGGAATCAAGACAACGGGGCAGGTTGGCCGCCTCGTTACGCACCGGGATGAGGACACTGATGGGAACCTTGTTCATGCCTTTAACCAAGGTGGACTAAGTGGAGAATGTGCTCCTTGTGCCCGGAGGCGGAGACAGGAACAGCTTGGTCAAAGACCCTCATTCCCCACTGGGCATCAGTGCGAAACAATCGGCAGATTGATGTTTCCGCAGCCGGAGCCGTCACTGGAACCTGCGACAGGCAAAATCCAGATTTGGAGCTGGAGGCGGAAAACGCTGCCCTGATTGTTATAGCCACCAAATCCCGTCGTACCGTAAAGATTGCCGTCTTCGCCGGGAACCAGGCTGTTCGGATTCGCACCGACATCAATGCCCCGCGTCCCGGTGAAGGAGACGAGCGTAACCATATCTCCGTCATCGCCCACACGGTAGATCGTGCCGATACCGTTGGTTCCGCCACCCGAGGTCGTTCCACAAAAATTATCGCCCGCCCATTGCACCTTGGCGGACTTGATCAGCATGTTGTTCCAGAGGCCAATCATGTAAAAGTAACCGTTGCTCCATTCGATCAACCCGGTATCAGGATGCGCCCCATTGGCTCCATTGAAGGAGGCTACGGTACTGAATTTTCCATCCTTTCCATACTTAAAGACCGACCCCAAATCGTCCTTGCCGCCATTGGCGCAAGCGCCATAAAAATCACCATTCGGGGTCTTCGTCAGACCGGCGACAGGATTAGCCCCATTGGATCCACTGAAGGTGACCAAGGTCGTGAGTTGACCGGTAGGCGTCAGCTTGAAGATAAGCCCCTTTCCGTCCGCACCACCTTTGTTGCAAATACCATAGAAATTGCCGTCATCGCCTTGCACAAGGCTGCCTGGGGCTGACCCATTGGAACCGTTAAACGAAGTAATCGTGGTCAATTTTCCGGTGGGAGAAATCTTGAATATAGAACCCTGCTTGTCGACACCACCCGCCATGGTTGAACCATAGATGGTACCGTCCGGGCCCATTGCCAGGCCAGAGTCTGGCGAAGCGCCATTTGGGCCGTTGAAGGTAACTACGGTCGAAAATTGTCCTTTGGGTGAGATACGGAAAACCGTGCCCTTGTTATCGGCCCCACCCGTTTTTGTCGTTCCATAAAGGCTCCCATCTGGAGCCAATAGCAGTCCTGCCTCGGGCGCTGAGCCATTCGTCCCGTTAAAATTCACGAGGGTCACCAGCTTGCCGTCCTCTAGAATTTCAAAAACGGTGCCTTGACCGTACTTGCCACCGCTCAGGGTCGTCCCGTAAAAGTGACCGGCAGAATCTTCCAGCACCGACTGGGGATGGGAGCCATTCTTGCCATCAAAGTTCACCAGCGTATCCACGCCTTCATGCACCTTGCCGTAGGAAGGAAGGACCGCACAGGTCGCTACGCCCGCAAACGCGAGAGTCTGACTTAGAAATTTTTTACGAAAGGTGGTTTTCATGATCTTGGTGCCCAGGTGCTGGGTTCGAGCAATCGTCTTCCCGCTAGTTAATGGCGGAAAAGGAGAAAATTGACAAGCCTGTAGTTTAGCCCCTCGGAAGGGTACCCCCCTTCATTCATTAGGAATACTCATTTTTACGGTTTGGAATAATTTTGACCGTGAATATAAAAGATGCGACTCAAGCGATACCCTCTTTTTATTGATTGACGCTGAATAAGAATCAAATAGTATCTCACCTCGAGATGAAAACAAATACCAAGCAGTCGTTCCGCACGGGTTCACTCCTCGCCTTGGCATTGGCGGCTCTTTTATCCGCCCCTCTCTCCGCCGATACTCTGACCTATATGTCGACGTTTTCGGGACTATCAGATTCTGGAACCATTCCAGTCAATTTGTCTCAATTTAATCCCAGCCTAGGTACACTTACTGAAGTAACTTTGGAGCTTTCCAATGTTTATGTTGTCGGGACGGCAAGTGTTCAGAACACAACCGGGGATTATCAGGATTACAGTATCTCGCTAGCTGGCCAATATAAAATATCGGATACGAGTGGTAACCGGATAACGATTGCCTTGACTACCCCCACCTATACAACCATTGGCAACCCAAGTTACCCACTAGGTCTTCCTAACGGCGCAACATTTACAACTCCATCAGAGACCAACAGCACACCGGGCGGCGGTTTGGTCAACATTACTGATGGCAGTATCAGTGCCTACATCGGCACAGGAACAACAGCCACTCTGGTGTCGCTTAAAAGCTCTAATGGCGTGACGGTTAGTGGTCCTTCCCCCTACAATACCAATTCATCCTCACTCGGCAGTGGTACGTACGAGATCATTTATACCTACACTGCCGTGCCGGAACCGGCACAAACCGCCGCTTGGATGATTGCCTTTGCCGGGCTTGTTCTGGTGGGTCGGAAATACTTCCGCCGTACCGTTGCCCCGGCCAGTTTGTCCGCCTAAACTTTCCAAGTTTGGGTAAGGGAGCGTCGTATTGAATCCTTAAATACGGCATAGGCGGCCAGTGACATCCAAATCCGCCCATCGTCTCTCTTTTCGCTCCAGTTCTGTTGTTGGAATTAGCCTGCTCGCGCTGGCTCTCGGTGGTTCGACCGAGTTATTGGCGCAGTCCATCGTTATTCTGTTAGCCGCCCTTCTCATCCTTGTCTTTCCGCCACGTCAATCTCTCGGCGCCCTACCCGCCCTGCTACTGGTTTTCATCATGGGTGTGGCTCTTTGCGCCTTCCTGCCCGTGGATTGGGGCTACATCCCCGACTGGCGACGGCAACTGGTGGATCAACTCCATGTTCCTCTCGGTAATCTTCGTACCCCTCAACCCTGGCTCACGCTCCAGGCCTGCGGTCTCCTCTTCTTCGGAGTTATCTGGACTTATTACGTCCTGAGCCTCGATTGGAGTCCGGCGGAAAAAGCCCAAGCCTTACGTCTTCTCCTGACGGGAATTGTCCTTCTCGCCGCCGTCTCGATCGTCACCTATCTGAGCGGTTATCGCCTTCCCGGCTGGACCCAGGAACAAAACCGGGGCTGGTTTCCAAATCGCAACCAGACGGCCGATGTCCTTGCCGTTTCCGCCATCGTGGCTTTTGCCATCACCTATAAGCGTTTTCAAAAAAAGGAGCCAAGTGCCATCCTCTGGCTGATCGGTCTCGTCATCCTTTCGGTCGCGCTGGTCATCAGTTATTCCCGCGCCGGCATCATCATGTTTTTTTGCGGGATCGGGATCTGGCAAATCGCCGCGCTCTTTCGTCCCCACAGTGGTCGCCAGGCTGTCCTGGGGCTGGCCGCGCTTCTCTTCCTGCTCAGCCTCTTTCTCCTTTTCGGCGGTGCCACGGTGGAGCGATTCCTCAACGTTCCCCAGCCGGTTAACCCCTACGAGGACGACTACCGGATCCTCATCCAGGAAGATGCACTCAAAACCTCCCTCCACGCTCCCCTGATCGGCATCGGGCTCGGGAATTTCGAACCGGTTTTCACCTCGATGCGCAGCGCCTCGGCAGACCAGAACAGGACCCTTCACCCGGAAAGCGACTGGCTTTGGATGGCGGTGGAAATGGGTTGGATTCCTCTCATCCTCATCCTCGCTGGACTCCGGTGGTGGTTTAGCCAATGCCTCCCTTTCGCGCTCAAGTCGGGTGAATCTGTCCGGCGCGCCGCGATGATCGCGGCGCTCGCGTTCCTGGGGCACGGCTTCGTCGATGTTTCGGGGCATCGCCTAGGCTCCTTCATGGTGGGCTTATTTATGGCCGCGGTTGCCCTTGCCCCCAAATGGCGACCACCACTCAGACTTGAAGGAAAGATCCTCTTTCGAGCTCTCGCCCTGGTTTTGATCCTGCAGGCATCGTGGTGGCTGGCTTCTTCTTGGGTTGGATGGGGACCACCCACCAGCGCGACCCTGGCCCGGATTCAAACCCAGATCGATCAAGCCGCCGAGGATGGCCGCATGGCCTCGCTCTTCGAAGCTTCCAACTCGGCGTTGAAGATCGCTCCGCTAACCTGGACTTATTATTTTCGCCGCGCCAGCGCCGAGTCATTTCGCAGCGGTGCCACCGAGGATGCCAAACGCGATTTTCAAGTCGCCCGTTTTTTAGAACCCAACTGGATTGACCTGTGTGTAAATGAAGGCGCGGTCTGGCTCGGAGCAGGCCAGCCTGATCTGTGCCTGGAAGCCTGGACTGAAGCGCTGCGGCGCGCAGGTAGCCGTGGTTCTCCGACCTACGACCTGATGTTGCGCCTGGCCCAGGATCATCCTGAGGTGCACGACGGCCTGAAGTCCCTTTCCCAATCCAATCTTGATTACCAGATCACTTTTCTCAATTACGCCACGCCGGAAGAAATCTCGGCGATGCTGGACGATTTAGTCACCAAGGACCCCGACCTTCAACGGCTCAATTCCCACCAGCAAGAGAGACTATTCGCCGCTTGGTATGCCCATGGAAATCCAGACAGCCTCGTATCCCTTTTACTCACCCATTCCGATCTTCAGGCCGTGGGCTGGAAATATCTCGCCCGGAATTACGCCGCCCAGCAGAACTTTGAACTGGCCAGCCTCACCGCCTTGCGTTTTGCCCCGGCCCCCGTCCTCCAACAAACCAGTTCACTCCAGTCCGCTAACTTGAAAAAGTTATCAGATGATCCCACCCATGATCTCGCTTCAGGCATTCTGCTGTGTCAGGCTCAAATTCGTGACAATCAGATCGATGATGCGCTTTCGACGATGGTTGCCGTTGAGAAAAACAAGGACTGTCCTTCCTATATCTATTATCTGCAGGCTCAACTCTATGTTAAGAAGGAGCAGTGGGAATCGGCATGGAATGCCCTTTTGCACTCCGGCTGCCTTTAGGGTCATCCATTACCGAGCCATTCTTGGATGAAAATTCTGCACGTCATTCACTCCGTTAACCCGAAGGGAGGCGGGCCCATCGAAGGCATCAAGCAACTCATTCCGGCCCTGGCCACGCGTGGCATTGAGACCGAAGTCATGAGCCTTGACGCGCCGGACGATCCGTGGACAGTTCCATTTCCCGTGCCATTGCACACGACCGGCCCCTCCCGTACCGGCTACGGCTACAATCCGCGCGCGGTTGACTGGTTAAGACAGAACCGGGAGCGCTTCGATGCGGTCATCGTCAATGGCCTCTGGCAATACGGCAGTTTCGCCACCTGGCGAGCGCTTCACGGCACCCCGACTCCCTACTATGTCTATCCCCACGGCATGCTCGATCCATGGTTCAAGAGGACGTATCCGCTGAAGCATCTCAAAAAGTGGCTCTACTGGCCATGGGCTGAATACCGCGTCTTGCGGGATGCCGAGGCGGTCTTCTTCACCTCGGAGGAAGAAAAGCTTGAGGCCCGGAAATCGTTCTGGCTTTACCGCTGCCATGAAGAAGTTACCGGCTACGGCATTACTCCACCTTCCGGAGATCAGGAGCATCAGCGCGCCTTGTTTTTGGATCAATATCCAGCCTTAAAAGGAAAGCGATTGATCCTCTTTCTCGGCCGCATTCATGTGAAGAAAGGCTGCGATCAGCTACTGCACGCGTGGCGGGAAATCCTGAATTCGCGCAACATCAGCCACTCCGCCGATTGGCAACTCGTGATGGCCGGTCCCGCTGAGTCCAGCTATGGAACGGAAATGAAAAGACTGGCGGATCAATTGGGGCTACGGGATCGCGTCACCTGGACGGGAATGATTACCGGCGAACTCAAGTGGGGTAGTCTCCGCGCAGCCGATGCGTTTATCCTTCCATCTCACCAGGAGAACTTTGGCATTTCCGTCGTCGAGGCGCTGGCCTGCGGCCTTCCGGTGCTCATTTCCAACCGGGTGAATATCTGGCGTGAGGTGGCCGAAGATAAGGCGGGTCTGGTGGAGAACGATGATCTGGCAGGTACTGTCCAGCTTCTGGCACGTTGGTTGGAATTGAACCCGACTGATCAAGAGAAAATCCGCGCCCAAACCAATAGATGCTTTGCCCGATGCTTTGATATCGCCGCAGTCGCCGATAAACTCGCCACTTTATTGACAAAGTACACTGTTTAACCTTGTTTGCTAATGGTTTGGTTTTAGATTGAAGGGTCGTCGCCACCTATGATCATCCAGCGCAAACGAGGTTTACAAGCAGTGCTGGTACTCTCCCAGGGTATCCTGATCACCCTTGTCTTCGTTCTCTGCGCACTGGCCACCTTTAATTTCTTTACCTCCATCATATGGGGCCAGGTGATCCGATACCCGCTGTACATCTTTGCGATTACAGCGGGGCTCTTCTTTGAGTCAATGAGGCGGGATCAAGGCGGAGTGGCCTTAAGTCCCTTTGAGGAAGGCTTCGCCAGACAACATCAACTCAGCATCCGGCAAACCATCTATGCGATGGGCGCTCTCTTCATCTACTTGGTTGTAACCAAGGATGGCACGATCTCCCGCATCTTTCTGGGCGTTTGTCTGCCCATCTTTTATTTAACATTTCTCCTCTCGAACCGGTACCTCTCGCGCCGGTTGGCTGAATACCTTTTCAGCGGGGTTCGTAAAGGTCGCGTCCTCCTCATCGGGCCGTTGGCCAAGGCCATGGGCTTGCGGGCATGGCTGAAGAACAAGGAGATTTTCGGTATCGAATCCGTGGGAATTATTTACGATCAACCTGAGGAGACGCCAGCCCAATCCCCGTTCCAATATCTGGGCTCCATCGCCAATGCCGAAAAAGTCATCCGCGAACTGAACGTCACCCAGGTCATCCTGCTTGAGCTACCCGAAGTCGCTGACCTTTACAGCACCTTGATTTCCACATTGGAGCGTAATGGAGTGCGGTTGATCATCCTCAATAACCTCGAGGAAAAACTTCATCATCCGGTCTGGTATTTTGAAGATGACCGTTATCATTTTGTCGCCCTGCGGCAGGAGCCACTGGAAAACCCGCTTAACCGCATTTCTAAAAGAGCTCTCGATATTGTCCTCTCCCTACCCGTGGTTCTGCTGGTTCTGCCTCCCGTGGCTTTGCTGGTCTGGATCATTCAGAAAGTCAATTCGCCCGGACCTCTTTTGTTGCGTCAGATGCGGGCCGGAATCCAAAACAATCAATTTGTCATTTTGAAGTTTCGCACGATGCATGTCCACGATCCTTCCGATACCCGTCAAGCGACGAAGGACGACGTCCGCATCTACCGCGGAGGGCAAGTTCTGCGCCGCCTCAGCATCGATGAGCTCCCTCAATTTTGGAATGTCTTGCGGGGCGACATGAGCCTGGTCGGTCCACGGCCTCACCTGATTGAACACAACGCTGAATTTGCCAAGGTCATCGCCAATTTCCCAATTCGCATGGCCGTGAAGCCTGGCATCACCGGCCTGGCTCAAGTGCGGGGATTTCGTGGGGAAGTCAGGACGATTGAGGCGATCAGTCACCGGTTGGAATCAGACTTGGAGTATCTTGAAAATTGGCGCCTCAGCTTGGATCTCATCATCATTGCACGGACCGCGCTGCAAATGTTAGTGCCGCCCAAGACCGCTTATTGAACAACGCCAGAAAGCTCAGGGCTGTTTGCGTCCGTGAAGAGAATCCGCATAAAGGCTCCGTCCCCTCTTGAGTTTTCTCGGCGCAGAGGGTGGAGGAGGTAGTTCCACCTTGATCTCCGGCTCTGGCGGTCCTGTGCATTTCCACCAAAATACCACGGACAACCCCACGCTCATCCACCACCAAATCGCGATGGGCGGCTGCGTCGACAACGTTCCCAGCAAACCCGTAATGATGAGAAAAGCTTGAACAAAGGCGGCGGGTACCGCGAAGGCATCGGTCACCTCTTTCACATACCGCCGCGTCGTGATGAAAATGACGTAAAACCGGAATCCATACCAGATGAAGGCCAGATACCATCCGCCTTCAAAAAAAATCGTTCTTCCATCCGATTCTGTCCAGATTTGACTGCGCCATTGGGCGGCATACTTGCTGAAGGTATCCGATCCGTTGCTCATAACTCCCAGGCCATTGCCCCAAAAAGTAGTGAGCGACTTATCTTCCGCCATCGACATAAAATTTCCCCAGACTCTCTCCCTGACTTCATCGCTAAAACCAAGAAGATGCCCTTCCTCACGGGCCGAATATGCAGCCGTAGTATCCGGGGAGTAATGATCCACCAGCAAGGCCATGATATAGAGCATCGCGATGATCACGCAGACTTGAACAACATTGCGGATTTGAAATTTCGATAAGGCCAGCCCACCGGCCAGAAGAACCATCGCCGTGTTGCCCGCCACCGCTCCACGCGAGCCGGTGACGAAGCTGCTGATCACGAGGAAGGGGATCAAGGAACAAAGAAGTATTTTCCAGAACATCAGTTGCTTTTTCCATTCCTGCAAAGCGATCATAATCATGAAAGCCTCCGCGTTTAGAAACGCACAATACTGGGCTACAAAGGAAAAGGTTGATGAGACTCGCAGTTGCCCCGCCGCGCTGAATCCCTCCAAGCTCTCGCCATTGACCGACATGTTTAGCCAATGGTCATGAGGCAGTCTCAGTTGCAGCAGGGCAAGCAAGGCTGTGGGGATAATCAGTAAAGCCACCCATCGAAAAAACCAGAGAATCTCTTCCCTGCGCGCAAATTGAAAAGCATAAAACGTCCCGAAGCCCACCATCGGAAAGAGAAGATATTGCTTGGTTCCAAAGACGGCCAATAAAGGATCGTTCCAAGCTGTACAGATAAAAAGCGGTATAAACAAAACGACAAGCGTCTTGTAGCCGTTCCATAAAAAGGTAACGGCCGGTGCTGGCGGCATGAGGATGACATAGTAACCCATGACCAGAACCAGAAAATCCTTCAGAAGAAAAAGCGGTACGCCCAGGCCAGGAGGTGCGGCCTTGCGCACAATACCTTCAAAGGTGAGCACCAGAATCAGGGTCAAAACCAACTGCCTGAGACGGTGAGCATAATGGGCAGGAGTCATGAAATCAGTCTCCCTTACAACTTGGGCATGCCCTCAAAATCTTTCAAGGCCTTTACCAGCTTCTGACCAACCTGCTCCCAAGTTTGCAACCCGCTACTGTCCGTGGTGCGGGAAGATATTTCTTCCAGGAGTGCGGGATCATCGGCGAGAAGTTGGAGCTTCTCGTAAATGGCTTCGGATGACCGGATCGGCACCCGAAAACCAGCCGTTCCCTCGTCGAAGAGATGGTTCACTCCGGTATTCACCGTCGCGATAACCGGAAGACCGTGGGACATCGCTTCGCCCATGACCAAGCCAAATCCCTCCTCGATGGAGGGGAGAACAAAAACATCACAATTTCGGTAAGCCCAATCCAGCCGTTCACCCTTTAAGACACCGAGAAAGCGAACTCCCTCCTGCAGGGGAACATCATCAATACCACTCTGTGCCGTCATCGGGCCGACAACCCACAGTTCTTTTTTCGGATGCCTCAGTTTCCGAAATGCTTCCAGTAAATAGCGAAGCCCTTTGCGGAGATTAATCTGGCCGACGAAAAGGACTCGAAAAGCATCGCCATCCTTAACCTTCGGTTCCTGATTCGACGGAAACTCCACGCCATAGGGAACAATTCGCAAGCGATCCGGGCTGACACCTTGCTCAAGGAAAGAATCGCGGACAAAAGTGGAAGGACAGATGATTCCATCTGCCTGCTCAATCTCCTCAACCCGCCGGGCAACTTCACGGTCATGAAAGCCTTGAACCGGCAAGCCCAGCCTCTCATGTTCTTCTTCCAGAATTCGCTTTTGAACAACAACGTGACTGTTAACCGCTTCAACGATTGCTTTTGTCGAAGTGGCCTTGAGGCGTTGCAAGGTACGTAGACCTGCCCCGCTATAAAAAAGGAAGATATCCGAGCGGCGGGCATCTCTTTCGGAACAGGCATCAATCCAGATTTTACTCCAGTGGGTCAGCTCTTCGCAGAGCCATTGAGGCGCCTTGAATCGGAGACTCGCCAGGTAGAAATTCTGCAGATGATCCGCTCTCCGTATCTTGCCGTCCAGTTCCGGCAAACCTGCGCGCGGGCTAAACCTGGAAAAGCCACAAACAAATCGTTGAAGACTCTCCGCACGCGCGAGCGCGGTCGCGTAAGCGTAGTGGTGAGCGCGATTGGGAGCGTTATAAGTAACAAGCATCGGAAGATTGCGGCCCGGTCTTTAGTTGGGATTTTTACGAATCCAAATCTTCACGCCATTGACGGCCAGCGCCACCATGTTCTTGGGGCGATTCAGGAACCGGAAGGCCTGCTTGAAAAGAACCCGCGCCCGGTAAGTCGAGTTCCGCGAAAGAAAATAGAGGGCCATTTTACCGTAAATCACCCCTATCCCATTTCGAATACCAGAGCGATAAGCGCTTAAGTTGTCATCTTGTAAAAGCCTTTTCCGGACATAAATGGCGTTGCGATAATTTCGTATCGCCTGACTCGCCGTTCCCGAGCCAGAGTGGACGCGATATCGCGTCAACCGCCGGGGCACATAATAACCGGCCTGCCCTTTCCCAACCGCCAGATAGGCCAGCCAATGGTCGTAACAGCCTCCCACCCGCGGCGAAAAATCGGCACCCGCGAGAATCGATTTCCGAAAGACCGCCGCCATGACCATTGGAATGGTCAGGTCAACCGCCACGGCCTTCAGGAAGGGCTGATGGCGTCCGGGGGTGAGCAGATGCCGTCCATAAAAACGGGTATTTTCTTCCGTGTGATCGATCAGAAATCTGCCGTTATCATCTATTATATGATGATCGCAGAAGGCCACGGTCACCGTTTCATCCGCCTCAAGAAGTGGAACCAGCGTCTCCAGGAAATCAGGCTCCCACAGATCGTCGTCATGCAGGCTGGCAATGTATTTGCCGCGCGCCTCGGCAAAAGCCGAGAAATTATTCATGGCAATGCCCATATTACACACATTGCCCCGGTAGCGAATTCTGGGGTCACTCAGGGAGGCCACGTAATCCGCGATTTCCTTTGAGGCGCCGTCATCGGAAACGATCACTTCAAAATCCCGGTAGGTTTGCCTCAGCGCGCTGGGTAACGCTTCCTGCAAATAGTGGAGCCGTTTATAAGTCGGAACAACAATCGTTACCGTTGGCTCTTTCATGGATAGGGGCTCGCGAACGGATTACTCACTTCGACTCGATACCGTTTCAGACGGGGGCCTTGACATCCTTATTCTCTTTTCCTTCTTCTTTCTTCGCGCCTTCGCGTTGCTCCATCGGATCCTTGTTATAGGTATCAATGGTCTGCCGATAATAATAACCGTAATTGTACTCAGATTCTGCGACATGGACGTCATTGCAGATCAAGCCCAGGACATTGCTCTGCCTTTGGGCCAGCAACTCCAGCGTGCGCCGGGTTGTCCGTACCGAGGAGACGCCGAACCGGACAACAACCATCGTGCCATCCACTTTGGGAGCAAGGCTCAGGGTATCGTCGATCAAGGTAACCGGAGGACTGTCGAAAATCACGTAATCGAATTCCTCGTAGATCTCCTTTAAGAACTGATCCGCCACCTGACCGAGCAAGTGCTCGGCGGGATGCTTTAAAGGCGGCCCACAGGAAATCAACGAAAGGTTATCGACCGTGGTTTGATGAATGGCTTCCTTCCACGGGATGACGCCCATGAGCACGCTGGAAAGGCCGTTACCCTCTGTTACGCCAAAAAGATGACTCAGCTTGCCACGGCGCATATCAGCATCGATTACCAAAGTCTTGGCTCCCGAGAAAGCCATCGTAATGGCCAGATTGGCCGAAATGGTCGTCTTACCTTCATTGGGCAGCGCACTGGTTACGATGAGCGTCTTGGGACGACCACCCTCAGTCGGGAAGAAAATCAGGGAGGAGCGCAAACTGCGAAAAGACTCCAACAAGGCAAACCGGTCGTCATTGTGATGTAAGAGGGAAAATTCCCCGGCAAATTTCTCGCTCGGGATTTGGCCGAGAATGGTTTCGGGAAACTGGCTTTGCAGCTCAAGGAAGGATCCAATCCGGTCGTCAAGTTGATCAATACAAAAGAGAATTCCCAGCCCCACCAGAAGCCCCCCGCCAAGCCCCGCCAGGATGATTTTCAACCAGCCGGGCTTGACCGATAAAGCCGGTGAGGCCTGCTCCATGATCATGATGGAATCTTGGTCGACATTCTTCGTCACGGTGACGCTGTTCATGTTGCTGAGCAGC
>CAIPBM010000040.1 GCA_903863295.1 uncultured Verrucomicrobiota bacterium
CGGGCAGGTTCGCGCGGCGACGCGCTGGAAAAATTTTTGTGGAATAGAGAGCTCTCAACCATGCAAAAGGGAGCAGGCAACTCCGATCAAGACGTCTTCCGTTTTCCATAGAAATGCTCCCCAACCAATAAGGCTACCAGAAAAAGGAGAAGACAGCCCGACAGGCGAAGGCCTAGCCAAAAACGTGGATCAAAATAGGAAATTTCCAGAAGTTGGTCCGTAGGCTGGACATTAACCTTCAGGTGCTCGTCTTCATAAACCGGTTTGTACCAGGGGCCGCGATCCACGCGGTACCACCACCCATCCAGGGGGCCTACGGCTACTTCCACCGGCGAATGTACATGATCCAGATGAACCAGCATGGAGTTTCCTGAATAAGTCATTGCACAAGGAACCGTCGGGGAGGACGCCGCATAAACCACCGGAGAGGCCTGCGTATCTTCGAAGACGACACGTTGCGGGGACGCCTCCAGCACCTGAAGTCCAGGCAGGCTCATCGCTTGTGCGTACTGGGGCGAATGGGGATCGACAAACCAATAGCGCACCGCCCGGGCCTCGAAATTTTTTTGGAAATCAGGGGTGAGTTTTCCTGTGCAAAAATTGGGATAATCGAGATAAAGCGCGTAACTGTTCAGTTCCTGACCAACAAGCGGGTTGTAACCACCCAGACTGGGAAAGCCAAAATAAGTGGCGTAGAGGTGGGTCAGATAAGTCGAGTTCATGGATTCGGATATCTCGTTTCCAAAAGATACTTCACGCCCCTTCGTCAGATCCATGCCGGGCAACAGAGGGCTCGGTCCGGCGGGAAGGAGCCAGGGCGAGAGCAGGTCATGATCATGCCGGGAAAGTGCAACACCCAGTTCTGCTCCAACCACTAGAACGAGGCAGGTGAGGGCCAACCAACGCGGTTTCCACCACGTCTTGGCGCGGGCAGTTGCCCACGCCGACAATCCCACGACCAACGCTGCGATCAGGAAAAAGTGGGCAAAAACAAAGATTTTGAACGGCCAACGCAACCGGTTCAGTAAGGGCACCGCCGTCAGGTATTCATACCACGTCGTCGAAAAAACGATCGCGAGCAGCGCAAGGAGCAGCAGCGGAAAAAGCCGCCGCCGTGTTTCTGGCCGTTCCCAAAAAAGCAGGAAAAGAATTAGCGGCGACAAGATGAGCGCGGGGGAAAAAAGGATCGCGGTCGAGGCGCCAAATGCACAGCACGTGAAGCTCAGCAACTGTGCTAAGAAAATGCCGCGGGCCTCCAGACTGAAGAAAAGAATCGTCCCGGCCGAAAACGGTTGTGCCCGATCCACGGAATCCTCCGTGGCGTGCCACATCGGCAAAAGCAGCGGTAAAATGAGGACCAGAAAAAAAAGCGTTGAAATCGTCAGATAATAAATCACCGCAAGCCGACGGGCCTTTGCCTGTAAAAGGAAAACGAGGAGCATGTAGACTCCCAGAAAACAGAAGGCATAGACGGTCCACTGCACGTAACCTTGTAGAAAAAGCAGTGCCGCGATCAGCCCCAGCAAAAGCGCAGAAACCGGGGAAGGACGCTGCCACAAGCGATCTAGCGCTCCAAACAGCCAGGGCAGCCAAGCGGCGACAAACGAAACCATGATCCAGCCTGCGGAGACAATGAGCACAAAGGGATTGAGTACCCAGGCCAATCCACCCAAGGCCGCCATCCATCGCGTCACGCCATTCTGCCGCGCCCAGAAATAGAAGCCCAGCAATCCGATGGTGAGGTGCACCGCTGCGACCCATTCAATCGACCATCTCCCATCACCCGTCACCCATTTCGCCAAGGCGACGCCGAGATAGACCGGCGGGTAAAGCACGGCGGTCTGGCCTTGTTCCAGGAAAGGCTCGCCCGCATGTTGGAAATAATTGATCTCCGCCAACCGGCCCGTTTCGGTCAGCACGCGGAAATCGTGAACGTAAGCGCCAATAAACCAGGTGGCGTTATCGTCATGCAGGAAGAAACAAGGACGAACAGTCTCCATGACGACAAGCAGAATCCAAAGACCAAGCAGCGAATAAACCAAGGGAGACGCGATTATCCGTCGCAGCCCCATCGAATAAATAGCGCGGCGTTCTATGGAAGCCATGAACCCGATCTTGCCTTCCAAGCTCGACCAGTAAAGCCACGAGTCATTTTAGATAGCCGGGTCACGTTAGCTTATGCGGTTTTAGCCGTCGCTTCCAAGGCGGCACGCCGGACGGTTTGGCCGTCGACCCAGGTGCTGCCGATAAAAGTGGCGCGGGGAAAATCAGGGAGGCCGGGCGCATGATTGTGGATCATATTGATGACCATCTCCACCGCAGCTTCACCCACCACGTCATTGTGCTGGTTCATTCCGGCCCATTCGGGATGGTCTTCACGCCATTCCAGTTGAATCAGGCCGACGTCGTCAGGCACGCGCAGTTTCATGCCCTCAATCCAATCGCGGACCACGTTATATAGAGTCAGGATGACATCCGGCTTTTCCTGTGCAAACCATCGGCGGAAGAGCTCCGGTTTATCCCGTGCTTCTGTGACCATGTAGAACGGTCGCGTCTGCCGGGACTTGGGCAAAAGCTTTTGCGCGATATGTATGCCCGAGGTAAAGCGGCCATCCACTAGTCGATCAATCACGTGATCAAGCACCAAGGCAGGTCGTTGGTAGCCGAGACGGAGCGCCTGCTCAAACGCCTTCAGGGCGAGGACGTGCTGGTCCGAGCAGGAAAACGAAAGCGCGGGATCCTGCGTGCGGGCACCTGTTACCACGGTGGGAAATTGTTTCCAGATGGGAAGGAAACGCGCGGGCAAGCGGTTTTCTATCATGAGCCCGACGACAAGCAAGCCGCGGATATTCCGCGTCCGCAGAATGCGCTGGAGCCGCGGTGCATCGAGTGTCTTATCGTGAAGCCAGAACTCATCGAAACTATAGCCCAGTTCTGCGGCGCGCCTCCGGCAGCCTCGCACGTAAACCGGTACCGTGGGGTGCCTAGTCAGGGCCGCCGGATCGAGGTTCGCGTTCAGCAGCGCCAGGGAGGCCTGAAAAGCAGGTGCCTGGTTCCGGCGCAATTGGGCCATGAGATGGGCCACCGTGGGATTTTTTTGATAACCCATGACGCGGGCCAGTTGCTGGAGGCGCCGCTGCGTTTTCTCGGGAATCTGGGGGTCATGTCGCAGGGCGAGGGAGACGGTGTTTTTGGAGACCTTTGCCCGCAGGGCAATGTCGTTCATCGTCACGCGGCGTGCGGGCATGAGACATTACTGTCAAGTTCGCGCGGGATCGGCAATCGGAAAAATGGTTTTGGCAAATCTTGCTGCAGGGCGTGAGCGGCGTTCGGTAGGCAGGTAAAAAACCAATTTGCCGGATAACACGGGCGGGTTAACTTTGACGGGATTAACGGAATTTCAAAACGGAATTCACCAAATCGAAGGTAAAGGATTTTTTGGCGGGTTAACAGGATCGGGGGAGCTTTGTCCTATGCGGTAGCCTACGACGATCACCGGATACTCGTTGATTTCAGAACCCTATTGAGGAAAGGGCACCGAAACCATTCCCCTACCACTCATGTTTCACCGTCTGCTCGCACGTACTTATTCATTGGCTGGTAAGCCCTCCTGTAAGGAGGGCAACCACTCAGCCCAGGGTTGGCGCGGTAGCGCCTACCCTGGGTCAACTCAACGTGAAGCCAACCCTGAAAGGGTTGAATCACCCGATAGTCGTACCGATAACCAAATCATGGCTCAGTCACTCGCAAAAATTATCGCACACGCGATTTTCTCAACCCAAAGTCGTTACCCATATTTGCGCGATCCAAACTTACGGGAAGAACTGCACCGGTATATCGGCGGTATTCTCCTTGAACTCGATTGCCAGCCCATTATCACGGGCGGCGTGGAAGACCACGTTCATCTTCTCTGCAGTTTGTCTCGCACGTGCGAACCGGCAAACATGATCAAAGAAGTGAAGCGAGGCTCCTCCCTCTGGCTCAAGACAAAGGGGGTTGAGTTGAAGGATTTCGCCTGGCAAAGCGGTTATGGCATTTTCTCCATTGGGTATTCCCAAATCGAAGCGGTTCGAACCTATATAGCCTGGCAGGAAGACCATCATCGGCAGGTTTCGTTTCAGGATGAGTTCCGGCAGTTTTTGCAACGGTACGAGATTCCGTTTGATGAGCGCTATGTCTGGGATTGATTCAACCCTTTCAGGGTTGGAAACCGTGGGGATCTAACCCAAGGGTAGGCGCTACCGTGCCTACCCTGGGCTGAGTGATGGCAATCCTTTCAGGATTGCTGAAAGCGTGGAGGCTCCAAACGAATCGATTAATAGAATTGCGTGCACACTGCATTCCCCAAAATAGGTTCAGCCTGAAAAAGGCTAAGGAGAAGAAAACCGGGTAAGGTAGGCTTGGGCTCTTGGTCTCGGATCGTGAAGATATTGTTCCGGTAGCCGATGGTTGTATTTTTGACAGAAGAAAAAGTCCGTTGGCGAACAGTCCAGCCGAATCACATCGCCATCCCACGGCGGGAAAAAACGCCGGATTTTAGCAAAGTAATGGATTATGTAGCGGTCATGCTCCGAAAAGCCGTGGTAATCGAATATTCTATTACCGTTAGAGACGAAGACATGCGTGCCTCGAAATCCGGGTTTGGGCACGATCTGAAAGGCTTGAAAGCCTGAGTGGGAATAAGCCTCCAGAAACGCCGCGGCAAGAATGTGGCAGGCACCCGCAGCAAAGAAAGATCGATCCGGACGATTCCATGATTGAATCTGGTCACGCTTTTGTTCTTCGGATCGGAAGATCATATTCTTCTCAGCATGATAGACAGCGACGGTCATAGACCGCCGCTACAGGGAAGAGAACCATCGCACGAAGTGCGACGGCCACCTTACTTACCGCGTGCCCATGCCGACGCCTTGAACGGTCTGGAAGAGTTTGCCTTCCGTCTTGATCGAGGGGGCGATGATGATCTCGGTTTCCTGGAATTCCTTGATCGTGCTGGCGCCGACGTTGCCCATGCAAGTCGCGATGGCACCGACAAGATTCTGGGAGCCGTCGTCCACCGTGGCGGGGCCGAAGAGGATCTGCTTGAGCGAACCGGTGACGCCCACGTGAACGCGGGTGCCGCGCGGGAGATTCGCGTGCGGCGTGGCCATGCCCCAGTGATTGCCGCCGCCGGGCGCTTCTTCCGAGCGGGCAAAGGCAGAGCCGACCATGACGGCATCGGAGCCGCAGGCGAGGGCCTTGCAGACGTCGCCGCCCTTGGACATGCCGCCGTCGGTGATGATGGGGATATATTTGCCGGTCTTCTTGAAGTGGGCATCGCGGGCTGCCGCGCAATCGACGGTGGCCGTGACCTGCGGTACTCCGAGTCCGAGGACGCCTCGGGAGGTGCAGGCTGCGCCGGGGCCAACCCCGATGAGGACACCGGAGACGCCGTTTTCCATCAATTCCAAGACAACGTCATAGGTGACGGCGTTGCCGATGATGATGGGAATCTTGCTGGCCTTGGTGAACCCGGCGAGGTCGAGCGATTTGTATTCGCTGGAGATGTGGCGGACGGTCGAGACGGTGGATTGAACCACGAAAACATCCGCGCCGGCTTCCTGCGCGATGGCGGCGAAGCGCTCGGCCTTCTGCGGGATGGAGGAGACGGCAACGATGCCGCCGCCCTTGCGGAGTTCCTGCACGCGCCTGGCGATGAGTTCTTCCTTGATGGGGGGCAGGTAGAGCTTCTGGATCAGCTCCGTGACCGTGTTCTTGTCGGCCTTGGCGATCTGGGCGAGGACATCCTCCGGGTCGTCATAGCGGGTCTGCACGCCTTCCAGGTTGACCACGCCGAGTCCGCCGAGCTTCGCCATCTCGATACAGAAACGGACGTTAGTCACGCCGTCCATCGCGCTGGCGATGATGGGGATTTTCAGCTTGAGGGGTTCGCCGCCGTTGGGGCGGGGTATTTCGAACGAGGTGTTGACCTCATTCGGGTTGATGGTGACATCTCCAGGTACCAGCGCGATTTCATCGAAACCGTAGGTTACCCGAGCTTTGCGATTACGTCCGATCCACATTCCCATGTCCGTTTACTCCTTCACGATCTTGTCCTCATAGATCGCCCCACACTGCGGACAACGCGGCCGTTGGTACGGGACGCGTTCAGGAAAGGCGTTCTGACAAGACCCACAAATGAAAATTCGCCGCGCGTCCAATTGCGAACGGCGGCGAGTCCGTAGAAAAAACAACCACGCAATGAGGATGACCGCAAGAAAAACCGTCACATCCATGATAAAAAATTGGGCGAGGGAGACTTTCATGGCGGGGCTGAAGGGGAGTTTAAGGGACGTTCCGTGGCGGGGGAATCTAATTTATGAGAGGTAAGCGGGACGGGCAGCGGTTTGGCGGTGAAATCTTACCCCATTTTCGCTAGGTTAGACTCATGGCTTTCAACCGTTTCTGGAAAACCATCCGTTTTTGCGGCATCATCGTGGTTACGATGGCATTGATTCAACTTCGGGCGGATGAGGTGGTGGTTTTTGCCGCGGCCAGCCTCACGGACGCGCTGAAGGAGATAGCGGCCCCCTACGAGAAAGCGAGTGGCGACAAGGTTGTCTTCAATTTCGAGGCCTCCAACACGTTGGCGATGCAGATCAAGGCCGGAGCACCCGCCGATATTTTCTTTTCCGCCGATGAGGCCAAGATGAATGACTTGGAAAAGCAGGGGCTCATTGTGAACGAGAGCCGGAAGGATATTCTCTCCAATAGCCTGGTCATCGTGGTGCCGGAGGATAGCGCGTTGACGCTGGCCTCCGCTGCGGATCTGGTCGATCCCAAGTATGCGAAGATTGCACTGGGCGAGACGCGGAGCGTCCCGGCCGGGATTTATGCGAAGGAGTACCTGGAGAAAATCGGCATCTGGGACAAGGTTTCGGCCAGGGTCATCCCCTCGGTGAGCGTACGGGCGGCCTTGGCGGCGGTGGAGACGGGGAATGTGGAGGCTGGGATCGTCTACAAGACGGATGCGCTCCACTCGACGAAGGTCAAGGTCGCCTATGAGGTACCCGTGGCTGAAGGACCTGCGATTGCCTATCCGGCCGCCTTGGTGGCGGCTTCCAGGCACGCGGAAGGGGCAGGCAAGTTTCTGGCCTATCTCGAATCGCCTGAGGCTTTGAAGACTTTTGAGAAATACGGGTTTGTCGCTAAGTAGGAGGCTCAGCCTGTAGCGGCGGTCTATGACCGTCGTGCCTTCTATCGCGTCAGCGATTCTTTAAAATCCGTCATCCTGAGCTTGTCGAAGGATCTCTACCTATTCGACGGTCATAGACCGCCCCTATAGACTGCACAAATAAAGTCAAACGGCGGTGAGACCAAAGTCCCACCGCCGTTAGTCAGACCTGAAGATTCAGCCGATTTGCTTAGAACTTCCAGCCGATATCGACCTGCACGCGCTGGGTGGAGGTTTGAGAGACGAGGTACTGGGTCGTGCCGGCAACGGGCTTGGCCCCGCCTCCGATGGCATTAGAACCGCCGCCCAAGGCCTGATAGAGGTTACCCTTGTAATTCCACGTATCGTAGAAGGTGACGGTACCCGTCAGGTAATCGGTGAAGTTATAGATACCTTGGAGCTTGATACCTTGCTGGTTAAGGTAGGAATTGGCGAAATCGGTGCCATTGATGTTCGGATCAACCGAACCAAGCCCGATTTGGCGAAATTCAGCCGAGAGGGACCAGTCACCCTTCTTCTTGTTTTGACCGATCTGCTCGCCAATGGCCCAGGCGACACCGTCCGTCAAGGACTGGTTGTTGTTGGTCACATTCGCGCGAGTCGCACCCGGAGCGGTCGGAAGAAAACCATAACCTGAGGCTGGCTGACCACCCGAAGCCGCAATGGCTCCGCCGGGTCCGAGATAAACATCACGCACACGCTGGCCGGCCGTCACGTTCCAATCGAAATCCCAGTAGGTACGGGCTGCGAGCTTCCCAATCTTGTAGTCAAATTCGCCGGGAGCCGAGATGATGTTGAGGTCATTTGCCTCGTTGGGGCTGACAAATACAGGATCGTTTGAGCTGTTGTTCGTGCCGTAAACATAATAGGGCTGCGGCGGTGTGCCCGTGTTGTTGTAATTGACCGGTACCCCACCGTCATAATTGGTATTGCCGCCCCCCGTATAGAAGGTGAAACCCGGAACAACCTTGAGTGTAAGATCCTTGTTGATCTTCCAGGTGATTGGAATCTGATTGGCGATGATCAGCACGTCGTTGTTATTGGTGCTGAACGGTGCGCTGTTGTTGGATTCGTTGCTGTTGACGTAGATATACTGGGCTGCCGTCAAGCCAACCGTGAGCGAGCTGTCGCCCCCGGAGGAACCACCCTTGCCATTGACCGAGGTGGAGGGTGAGCCACCGTCCAGCGGCAGGGTGAAGCTTAAAGTTTCCGCGCCACCTTCCGGAGTCAGGTCGTTGGACCAGGTCATGTCCGTGGTGGTATAGAGCGGATTGGTGAATTTACCGCCGATGAGGGTCAACCAGTCAGTAGGCTTGTATTGCAGGTAAATCTTACCGACATTGATGCTGGCGGTATTAAACATGCCACCGAAGCTCTGGTTGGCCGTGTCATCCGCCGTACCGGAACGGAGTTCAAAGCCCGCCGAAAGCTGATCAGAGTAGGTGTAGACCAAACCGAAGCGCAGGCGATAGCGCTCGCGATCAACAACGGTGTTGGAATTCTGATAGGCAAAATTCTGGCCGATATTTTCGTAACGCAGACGGCCATCTCCGTAAAACTGGATTTGCTTGATGTAGTTGCCCACCGCGATTTTGCTGGCGGGGGTCACGGGAGCATTCTTCTCCTCGTCGACGCGGATTTCTTCCGCTTCCTTGCCGCTCAAAACACCTTTTTTGACCAAGGCATCGAGCAGGGCACTATCGGATTGGGCCCGTGCGGCCACGAGGCCGAGAGCAAGCACTCCGGAGAGCGCCATCATACGCTTTGTAATTTTCTTCATTCTGTTTTCCTGGTTGGTGAGATGGTTGTTACTGCTTTTTGCAATGCCACGCAATGCTGAACTACCTCGAATCTGCGTGGCATTTCTGAAATGCTAAATGCTGGAAGGTAATTGTTACGGTTTTATGACTTTCATTAAACTTTCATCAGATCTTTATCTCCCATATTGTCTATAGTTATACTTTTAATTTTGCGAGGCTGCCTATTTACATGGGAAGCGTCAATGCCTTTTCCAATAAAAAAATCCCTTCCCCGACATTTTTCAGGGGATGGCAGCTTGTCTTTTAGGGTTCTCGCTTCATCTTATGAAGTTATGATCAGAATCATTGCAGTTACTGTTTTATGTCTCTTCAGCGCAGCAACTTTGTCCCCTATAAGAGCCGATACTCCGCTTGAGCTCTCCATGAAGCGCATGGGCAAAGCCTATAAGCAGCTCTCCCTCGATTTGAAGCAGCCTTCCGATGCGAG
>CAIPBM010000041.1 GCA_903863295.1 uncultured Verrucomicrobiota bacterium
GGACGGCGGTGAGAGCAACGATCCCGCCGACCAGACGCTGACGGAAAAGGACAAGGTGCAGGTGCATCTTTCGATCCGCTCCGATGACGAGACCCGCAAGCAGGTCGCGCTGACGGTGGTGACTTCCACCGTGGACACGGCCTTCGAGCAGGCCAAGGCAGCGGCGTTGGCGAACGCGGGTGTGGGGATTCTGAGTTCTTCACTGAACAAGACGGCGCAGGGGCAATCGACGGCGCAACTGAGTCTGCGCGTGCCGGGTAAGGATTATTCCGCGCTGATTGAATCTCTGAAGGGACTGGGGCGCACCGCCTCGCTCAGCATCCAGCGTAACGACGATTCCGGGCCGGGGGCGAATGGCGATGATGCTCCGGTGATCGTGTCGCTTTCCCTGACCGATGAGGAAGTGCCGCTGCAGCAGACGGAGATGGCTGTGCTAACCACGGGGGTGAACGACAAGGCGCAGCAGCTGAAGAAAGATGCGGCGGACGCGGGTGTGCAGGTGAAGGCGTCGAGCTTCGAACTGCAGCCGGACGGGACGGAGATGGCGCAGATGACCTTCCGGCTGCCGATGGCGAAGTACCCGGCTTTTGTTGAGACGCTGAAGAAACTGGGGCGCGTGGAATCGCTGACCGTGCGTCGCGAGGATCGTCCCGACCAGGCCCGCACGGATGAGACCGCCCCGGCGGAGATCAGCCTGCGGCTGCACAATCAGGGAGAGATCGTGCCGGATGACAGCGGTCTCTGGGCGACCTTGCGGCAGACGTTTGGGCAAGGAGCCGGGGCGCTCTTTGCCAGTGTGCGGATCATCGGGGTGATCGTCGCTTTCTTGGCCCCGTGGGTCTTCGTGATCGGGCTCGCAGCGTGGGTCGGACGCCGGATTTACCTGTGGCGGAAGGGGAGGAAGTAGGAATTTGCAAAACAATCCGTCATCCTGAGCTTGTCGAAGGATCAGCCCTCCGGTGATTTTGAAATTCTCAGTTAATTTCGGACATTCACTGGAAGCTGATCCTTCGACAAGCTCAGGATGACAGAATTTTTAAGCGAGGAAATTTCGGATCAATTCCGTTTGCGGCTCCTTGAGGACGAGGAACGCATCATGGCCGAGCGGGGCTTCAATCCGGTGATGGATGGCTTCCGTCCTGCGGCTTGCGCGGCGTGGGCCATGGTCTTGATGCGTTCGGGGGAATAGAGCCAATCGGCGCTGTAAGAGAAGAAGGCATAGCGCGCGTTGGTGAGGGCAAAGGCGCTCGTGAGATTGCCGCCTGTCCTGGCGCCGAAGTCGAAGTAATCGATGGCGCGCGTGATGTAGAGGTAAGAATTTGCGTCGAAGCGTTGGTGAAAGATGCTGCCCTGGTAGGCGAGATAGCTTTCGACGGAGTAGTCGATGCCGAAGGTGAAGCTTTCCTTGTCGGCACTTTGGAGCGAACGGCCAAATTTGCGATCCATCGCGCCCTCGCTGATGTAGGTGACGTGGCCGATCATGCGCGCGACCCCAAGGCCGTGCTTGGGCGGGCCGAGGGCGGAGTCGTAATAATGGCCGCCGCGCCAGAGGGGATCGTTCATGATCGCGCGACGCCCGATTTCGTTCCAGGCGATGGCTTGGGCGTGGTTCGCGTGGGCGGAAGCCATGACGATGACGCGGTCGGTCATTTCCGGGTAGAGCTGGGCGAAGGCGAGCGCGAGCATGCCGCCCATGCTGGCGCCTTTCACGGCGTGGAGCTTTTCGATGCCGAGAAGGCGGAGGAGGGGACGTTGCGCGCGCACCATGTCGTGGATGGTGAGGACGGGGAAATCGGTGCCGTAAGGTCGGCCCGTGGCAGGATTTAAGGAAAGAGGCCCGGTCGAGCCTTTGCAGCCGCCGAGGACGTTGGCGCAGATAATGAAGTAGCGGTTGGTATCGAAGGCGAGGCCGGGCCCGACCATGAAGTCCCACCAACCGGTGCGACCATCCTCGTGGACTCCGGCGACATGGGAATCGCCGCTCAGGGCGTGGAAAATGAGGATCGCGTTGGACCGGTCGGCATTGAGCTGCCCCCAAGTCTGGTAGGCCACTGTATATCGCGCAAGGGACTGGCCGCCGTCGAGGGGGAGGGGTTCATCGACGGTATGGAAGAGGGTACGTTGTGCAGTCAAAGCGCCCAAAGCATACAAGGTCGATGGAGTTTTAGAATCTTTTCTATTAATGTAGCGATGATGAAGATTTCACACGGAGGCACGGAGACCACGGAGTGACGAAAAAGAGCGTGATTCATTCTCCGTGAACTCCGTGTGAGAACGATTGTGTCCAGAAAAGGTGTTATTCCAACATCACCGTATCGTCATTCTCGTAACCGGGCGCGCAGCAGCAGAGGAGGACGAGGGGAATGTCGCCGATGTTCCAGATCTTGTGGTGGGCACCGGGCGGAATGGCGATGGCGTCGAGAGGGCCGACTTCGCGGAGTTCGCCGTTGAGTTTCATGCGACCGGTGCCGCTGAGGATGTAGTAAATCTCCTCGGACTTCGGATGATAATGCTCCTGCGTGGCGGTTCCGACGGCGATGGTGGCCTCCGCGAGGCTCTGGTTGCGGATGCTGGAGTTGCGGTAGGCGAGGAGCTCGCGGATTTCGGAGCCGTCTTTGGTGGTGAAGGGGATGGTTTGGGCGCGATTGATGATGTCCATGGCAGGATTTTTTTAGACGGAATTAACGGAATTGGGGTACGGAATTAACGGAATTTTTTGGTGGAAGGCGTTTTGGACAGGATTAACACGATTAACAGGATTGGGGAGGCAGGTTTTGCACGGAGAACTGCATTGGGTAAGAAGGCAGTTCAGGGACACGAAAAAGGGGAGCCACTTTCATGGCTCCCCTTTATACGAATTTCGTAAATCCCGTTCTTCGAAAATTCCGTTAATTCCGATCAAAATCAGTCTTAAAAGAACAATGGAATGATCAGGATCGCGACGATATTGACGACCTTGATCATCGGATTGATTGCGGGACCGGAGGTGTCCTTGTAGGGATCGCCGACGGTGTCGCCCGTGACGGCGGCGGCATGCGCCACGGAGCCCTTGCCGCCGTAGTTGCCTTCCTCGATGAACTTCTTCGCGTTGTCCCACGCACCGCCGGAGGAAGTGAGCGAGATGCCGACAAAGAGACCCGTGACAATCGTGCCGACGAGCACCGCGCCCAGCGCCTTCGCGCCGAGGAACCCAGCCACGAGCAGCACCGCGATGACGGGGAGCAACGCCGGGAAGATCATCTCAGCAAGGGCCGCCTTGGTCACGATATCGACGCAAGTGCCGTACTCGGGCTTGTCGGTGCCGGTCAGGATGCCGGGCTTGGCCTTGAGCTGACGGCGTACTTCGAGCACCACCGCACCCGCCGCCTTGCCGACCGCGTCCATGGTGTAGGCGACGAAGAGGAATGGCAGCACACCGCCGATGAAGAGACCAATCAGGATGATCGGTTCATCAAGGCCGAAGGTGGTCGGGCTGGGAAGGGAAAGACCCTTGAGCGTGGCGGCGGCTTCGAGGTGCGCCTGGAGTTCGCCCACGTAGGAGCGGAACAGCACCAGCGCGGCGAGACCGGCGGAGGCGATGGCGTAACCCTTGGTCACGGCCTTCATCGTGTTGCCGATGGCGTCGAGCTCGTCGGTGATCTTGCGGACTTCCTTGGGCAGCTTCGACATGACGGCCAGGCCACCTGCGTTATCGGTGATCGGGCCGAAGGCATCGAGCGAGATGATGATGCCCGAGAGGCTCAACATGCTGACGACGGCGATGGCCACGCCATAGAGCTGGTGGAAGTAGTAGGAAGTCAGGATCGACAACCCGATGAAGAACACCGGGAGCAACGTCGCATGCAGACCGACGGCCAATCCGGCAATGATGTTCGTCGCGTGACCGGTTTCGGAGGCCTTGGCAATCTTGCGCACCGGCGCGTATTCCGTCGCCGTGTAGTAGTTCGTGATCATGACCGTGATGAAAGTCATGGCCAGACCAACCAGCGTTGGCACGTAGATGGAAATCCACTCGGTTGGGAACATCGTGTAGGTCAAGGGCAGGAAGAGGAGGCCCGAGATGATCGCACTGAGGGCCACGCCGACGAGCAAAGCGCTCGAGGGCTTGAGGGTGCCGAAATTGATAAAGATAATGCCAAGCACCGAGCCAATGACGGCCAGGCCGCTGAGCAGGAAGGGGAACACGAGGTAAGCCGGATTATCGGCCGTGGCGGGAAGCGCCGCGACAAGCACGCTGCCGATGAGACTGACGGCATAGGTCTCAAAAACGTCAGCGGCCATGCCCGCGCAATCGCCCACATTGTCGCCCACGTTATCGGCGATGGTCGCCGGATTGCGTGGATCGTCCTCATCAAGCCCCTGTTCGATCTTGCCGACCAGATCCGCGCCGACGTCCGCCGCCTTGGTATAGATACCGCCGCCGAGACGGGCGAAGACCGAGATGAGACTCGCTCCGAGCGCCAAGCCGACGAGGGCGTCGAGCGCCTGTTTGTGATCGGTGCCAAAGAACGCCGTGGCGCCGAGGTAAAAACCGCCCACGCTCAGGAGCGCCAGGCCAACCACCAGCAGACCGGTCACCGCGCCGCCATTGAAGGCGATGCGTAGGGCAGGTTGTGCGCCGATGGTCGCCGCCTGGGCCGTGCGGACGTTGGCCAGAACCGCCACGCGCATGCCGATGAAGCCCGCGAGCATGGAGCAGGTCGCCCCGATGACAAAACCGATGGCCGTTGCTCCACCTGCCGCCCAGCCGTTGATGATACCCTTCGAGATCAGGATCAGGAGGAAAAGAAGGACGGCAATGCCGCTGATCGTCTTGATCTGGCGACCGAGGTAAGCCTTCGCGCCCTCTTCGATCGCCGAGGCGATCTCCCGCATGAGGTCGGTTCCGGTATCGGCAGCCCGGACTTTAACGGCCAGGATAACCGCAGTAATAATAGCAAGGACGCCGAGGGCCAGACCGATATAGATACCGTTAGAGAGTAAGAAATCCATGGGTGACGATTGTGTTAATTGATGTTTTAGAGGTAAGAGGGCGGAGTGTAATCCTCACCAAGCGAAGCGCAACTCCTAAATCTTGGGAAAACGATTAGGGATAGAGATGGAGAAGCTCTCTGAGTAGACAATCATTATGCTCCTTAAATCGGTCATCCTGAGCTTGTCGAAGGATCAGCTTCCATTGTTATTAGAAATTATCTGAGATTAACCGAATCATCTGGGGCTGATCCTTCGACAAGCTCAGGATGACGAGAACACAGTATGGCCAGGCGCTACAGCTTGATCTCAGTCGAAATCTTGACCTTCTTTTCCCCGCCGCCCATCGATTTCTTGAGCCGGTCAAAGAAGCCGATCTGGACCGGAGTATTTTCGGCGGTAATGGCCCGCTCGCGACCTTGAGGGAGCGTCTCGACGGGAGCCATGCGATGTTGGGCGATAAGCTGGTTGGCCTGGCGCAGGCGCTGGCTGAGGCAGGAGGCCATGCCCATGAGGAGAGCCCCACCACCGCCCGCGTGCTCGGCAAGGTAGGCGCGCAGGTCGTCTAGGTTCATGCTCCAGAGAACTGATTTTTCGACGACCCGGACGCTGGCCGAAGCGGTGCCCGGTTCCAGGAGGCTGACTTCACCCAGACATTCGCCCGCCTCCGCGGTACTGAGCGGAACTTCCTTGCCACTGGCCAGGGCGCTGATGGCGAGCTTGCCAGAGACGACAACGTAAAAACGATCCTGGGGATCCCCTTCCTTGATCAGCATCACGCCCGGCTTGACCTGGTCGTAGCGGCCAAAGGAGGCGAGATTATTCAAGGAGCGATCACTTAATCCGGCCAGGATGCCGAGGGGGGGGAGCGGCGGGGGTAACTCTTCCCAACCCGGCGGAATCGCATCGCTATTGGGGTTGACCAATTCTGGGGAATCTTCCATGACAGGGATTTTATTGGAGATGTTGCTGAAATTAAATTGCTTAACTCGCCGTTTGAGCACTACCCTAAAGATAAGTTATTAGCGATCATTTTCCATGGCTCAAGTAAACTTGCCCCGTACCGGTATTCTCGCCTTCATGGATGATGAGGCCCGCGATCTTTTTGTGACCTATGGGAGTCACCTGCCCACCACGCCGGGACAAGTGATTATCCGGGAAGGGGAACCCAATACCAAGGTCTACATCGTTCTGGCCGGCTCATTTAACGTCGGTACGAAGTCTTCCGGGCATGAGGTTCATCTGGATGCGGTGGGGGCAGGGGACTGCCTGGGTGAGGTAGCCGTTTTTCAGCCCGGTCTGGCCTCGGCCACGGTAACGAGCTCCGGCCCGGGCGAGCTCTGGTATATCGACGTGGAGCATCTCCAGCAGTTTTTGCTCGATTATCCGCATGCCGGTTGTGCTGCCGTCCTGGGGATCAACACGATCCTGAGCCGTCGCCTGAAGCGGGCCAATTCGGTCATCCGCTCCAACCAGATTCTGCCGGGGTTTCTCAGTGTCCGGAACCGGAAACGGCCGGAGAGTGTGAATCACGGGTAATTGGTTTGGATGCGATACGGGCTCGGGCGTACCCCGGCCCTCTTTCTAAGGCCGTTCATACAAGAGAGCTCTGCGAAAGCCCCGATTTCACCATTTGTCATCCTGAGCGGAGGCGAGTCGGAAAATATCTTTTCTCCCAGAAGCTTCACGAGCCGCAGTCGAAGGACCTGGGCTGTTGACCTTCGTATCCCGGAGAGGCGAAAAAAGATTGGTAAGTAAGAGGCAGATATACCGCCGCTTCAAAGAGCTGGAGGCGGCCATCCTCGATGAAAACGGGGTGAGGCATCGTGCGGTCTTCTTCGGGTGAGGGGTAGGTTCTTCGACTGCGGCTCGAGTTAATCTCAAGATAATAGCTAATCTCCCGGCTCGCCTTCGCTCAGGATGACAGCCTTTTAAAAAGAGTGTGCTTCATGCACCTGAAACATGGCATGGCGCATGCGTGAAGGGCGTCCCGTGGCCCAGCCTCCCAAAAGCCTTTTTCTCCAGAAATCGATGTTCGGCCTCTATGTCGGAGCGCTGATGTTTCTCAGCGTCATCATCGCGGGGATCACGGCCTACCGGATGGAGGGCTGGCATCTTTCGGATGCCATCTACATGGTCGTTATCACCGTCTTTTCGGTGGGATACGAGGAGGTTGAGCCGGTGTCGACGCCGACATTGCGGCTCATTACCATCCTGATCATCATCGCCGGGGATGCGAGCAAGGTCTATTTTGTCGGTTCATTGGTTCAATTCATCACCGAAGGTGAGATAGGAAAAGCTATGGAAGAACATCGAAAATCGCGGGACATCGAAATCATCAACGACCACGCCATTATTTGTGGCTATGGACGTATCGGCCAGACGCTGGCGCGTGAACTCGTCGCGAAGAAATTCCCTTTCCTCATCGTCGATAATAACGCGGAACGGGTCGCCCTGGCTCATAGCCACGGGTATCAGGCGCTGGTCGGGGATGCGGGAGACGAGGCGACGCTGATGGAGGCCCATATCGAACGCGCCGTCGTGCTTGCCACGGTGTTGCCCAACGACATGGTCAACGTCTTCATCACCCTGACCGCGCGGAACATGCGGCCCGACTTGCGGATCATTGCCCGCGCGGAAGATCCCGCCACGGAGAAAAAACTGCGTCAGGCCGGGGCGAACGAGATCATTCTGCCCGCTTTTGTCGGCGGGATGCAGATTGCCAACAGCATCACCCATCCTTCCCTCGACAGCATCCTCAAGGACACCGGGCGGCATCTGCGTAACGACTTGAAGGAGATCGGAGTCGATATCGTGGAGCACCTGGTCGTCCCGAACGGAGTCGATGACCGCAAGACAATCCAGCAATTGCTTCGGGGCATCGAGACACGAACCCTCGTTCTCGCGGTCAAAAAAGCGGACGGATCGCTGATCCAGCAGCCGCCGACCACCTACCGGCTGGAAGCCAATGATGTGGTCATGATGTTGTCACTGGGTCCGGCGGTTTGATCCGGCGAAGACTTTTTTCGAGGTAAACCGGGGCATCATAAGTTCTTCACAGAGGGTGAGAAAAAAAACATTCAGAAAAAAAGATAATTCCGGTTGCTCATGCCGAGGGTGTTTGGTACCACAAGACGGGTTTTACCAATGAGTCGTCCATATCATTTAATTTTCGGCATGAAACGTGGTAGCTAATTGCCCTGCAAGCTGAACCAGACTTTATTCATGGCCAATATTTTCCCCAAAGCAACCAACGTTATCGTCATCAAGGCGTCCTTCGTCTTGTCGATTGTTGGTCTGTTGGCGGTCATTGCCGTCTGGTACTACTTCACGCCCAAATACTCGCGCGTCGGGTATCAGCCGGTGCAGCCGGTCGCTTTTCAGCATGATATCCATGTCGGCCAACTGGGCCTCGATTGCCGTTACTGCCACAGCTACGTCGAAGTCAGCGGTCATTCCAATTTTCCGGCCACCCAGACGTGTATGAACTGTCACCGGCAGATTCAGGCGAATAACCCGAAGCTGAAGCCGATCCGCGATAGTTGGGCCACGGGCCAGCCGGTGGCCTGGGTCAAGATTCATAATGTGCCCGATTACGCTTACTTCAATCACTCCGCCCACGTGAATCGCGGGGTAAGCTGCGTGAGCTGTCATGGTAAGGTCAACGAAATGACCGTCGTCTGGCAGCATGAATCGCAGAGCATGGGCTGGTGTCTCCAGTGCCATCGCAACCCGGAAAACTATGTCCGCCCCATCGCGGCGGACAAGCCGGGTGAGCAATCGCCTATTTACAATCTCGATTGGACCGCGCCACCCGGAAAACAGGGTGAAATTGGCAGGAAACTTGTTCACGATTGGAAAATTAATCCGCCGAAAGATTGCGCGGGGTGTCACCGATGAAACGCATTTTTAACCATCCTCCCGCCCCGACCACGGGCAAGAAATACTGGCGCAGCCTCGAGGAATACGCGGCCACGCCGGAGTTTCGTGCCAAGCTTGAACGTGAGTTTCCCCAGGGAGCGGCTGAGCTTGATGGCAACGAGGTCACCCGCCGTGGATTCATGCAGTTCATGGGCGCTTCGCTCGCGCTGGCGGGATTGAGCCTGACCGGCTGCCGCCGTCCCGAATTGCATATCGTCCCTTATAGTAAGGGGGTCGAATGGCAGATTCCGGGCAATGCGCTTCATTACGCGACCTCGATGCCGCGCCGTGGCGGAGCTTTTCCGCTTATCGCCACCAGCTACAACGGTCGTCCGACCAAGCTGGAAGGCAATCCGAATGTCCCCGGCTACAACGGCTCGACCGATATCTTTGGCCAGGCGGCCGTGCTTGATCTCTACGATCCGGACCGTTCCAAGTCGGTCCTCAAGGCGCTCGAACGGGGCAAGGATTACGAAGAGGGAACTTGGGATGATTTCTGGGAGGAATTCGCCATCTTGCGCCGAGATTACCTGAAGAACGGTGGCGACGGGTTGGCCATTTTGGCTGAGCCAAGTACTTCCCCGACCCGCGAACGGTTACGGGTTGAGCTGAAGAAGCAGTTCCCCAAGCTCCAGTGGGCCGAGTACGAGCCGTGGGGTGCCAGTCAGGCGCTTTATCACGATCTGGAAAAGGCCGACGTCATTCTTTCCCTGGATGCCGATTTCCTCGGTGCCTCCGAAGGCAATGCCCAGACCATCGCCGGGTTCGCCGCAGGACGCCGCCGCCTCGGCAAGACGCAGGAAACGATGGCGCGCCTCTATTGCGTTGAGGGCCGCTTCTCGCTCACCGGCGGCATGGCCGATCATCGGCTGCGCCTCCCTTCCAGCAGCATTCTCGGCGTGACCACGCTGATTGCCCAGAAGCTGGGGGCGGGTTCCTCCGGTGGATTCGCCGCATTCTCCGATCCAGCCATCGATACCTGGGTGACCGAAATGGTCAAGGATTTGAGCAACGCCAAGGGCCGCTCCCTCGTCATTTGCGGCAGCCAGCAGCCTCCTCAGGTGCACGCCTTGGTCGCACAGATCAATGAAACGCTCGGCAACAAGGGCGTGACCGTTTTCCCGCAGTTTGTCCCCCGCCTGATCGAGGCCGGGCTGAGCGAGCTTTCCGAGCAAATCAGCCAGGGAACGGTCAAGACCCTCCTCGTCCTCGGTGGCAATCCTGCGTTCAACGCGCCTGCTGATCTCGGCTTTGATGGCGTGCTGACCCAGGTGGAGCAGGTCATCCGCCTCGGTCTCCATGTCGATGAAACCAGCGCGACCTGCACCACGCATATCCCCGCCGCTCATTTCCTCGAATCGTGGGGAGACGCGCTCGATTACCGTTCCACCTATCTTTCCCAGCAGCCTCTGATCCTCCCGCTGTACGATGGCATTTCGGAGATCGAACTCCTTGCCGCTCTGGCCGGTTGGCCCAAGGCCAAGGGTGCGGAGTACATCCAGGAAACCTTTGCCTCGCTCACGGGTATTGCCGCTTCCTCGGGCAAGCCCTTTGACGATGCGTGGCACAAGTTTGTCCACGATGGCTACTACGCTGGCCAGCTCAGCTTCCCGATCGAGGGTGGTCTCAATGGCATGATGGGCATGGGCTCGACCATGGGCCTGCAAAAAGCCGCCGACCAGCAAGTCAAGCCGCTCCAGCCCGGCGAATACGAACTCAACTTCATTCTCGCCAGCGTGGATGATGGCCGCTACGCCAACAACGGCTGGCTTCAGGAGTTGCCCGATCCGATCACCAAGCTGACTTGGGACAATGCGCTTTACGTCAGTCCCCGGACGGCCTCAACGCTTGGCATCAACATTGTCCCGCCGAACAATAATTCGGCAGACACGCTCGATACCGATTTCAATCCCCGCACGACCGACGCCTTCGCCGCGGTTGATCCGATGTCGGCCTACCCGATGGTTGAGATCACCACGCCCGATGGGCGCAAGATGGAACTACCCATCATCGTCGCCCCCGGCCAACACGACCAGACCCTGACTCTGGCGCTCGGTTACGGTCGCACCGCGCCAGCCTTGACCAAAGCCGCTCGTGAGAGCGTCACTCCTTCCTTGCGAGTTGCCGACAAGGCAGGTTTCAATGCCTACCAGCTTCGCACCACGACCACGCCCGGGTTTGTTACCGGAGTCACGATCAAGAAGCTCGACAAGACTTATCCGCTGGCTGTCACGCAGGAACATAACTCGATGGAAGGCCGTGGCATCGTCCGCGAGGCTTCGCTCGACAAGAATCATTCCGACCCGACCTGGGTGCAGGAAATCGGCATCGACAAGGATGTTCTCCAGCTCAACGCCACGGGCGGAGTCGTCAAGGGTCTCCAGCATGTCGAGGACGGCAAGATGGTTGATTACCAGAAGTATCAGCCCGTCTACACGCCGCCGCCTCTTTACTCGCCGACCAACCAGCCCGACCGTCCCGCGTGGGGCATGGTCATCGACCTCAATTCGTGTGTCGGATGTGGCGCCTGCATGGTCGCCTGCCAGGCCGAGAACAACATTCCCATCGTCGGCAAATATCAGGTCCTGCGTGGCCGCGAGATGCACTGGATCCGCAACGACCGTTATTTCGCCAGCGACAATCCCCCGCAGGAGCTCAATACCAAGGCCGATCCCGCTTACCTCGACGATCCGCAGATGCTGATCCAGCCGATGGCTTGCCAGCAGTGTGAGAACGCTCCGTGCGAACCGGTCTGTCCGGTCAATGCCACCGTCCACAATGAGGAAGGGCTCAATGTCATGGCCTACAACCGGTGCATCGGCACCCGGTATTGCGCCAACAATTGCCCCTACAAGACGCGCCGCTTTAACTTCTTCAACTACAACGACCGCCCGATCCAGACCGTCGACATCACCATGCCGCTCATCGGCAAGCAGTCGGTCGGCGAACTCTATCTCGGGCCGTTGGCGGGTAAGAACGGGCCGCTTACTTACAAAGGCTCGCCCGATTCAATCGCCCTCCAGAAGAACCCGAACGTCACCGTCCGCATCCGTGGTGTCATGGAAAAGTGCACCTACTGCGTCCAGCGGATCGAGGAGGCCAAGATCGGCCAGCTCCGCCGCTCGAACAACAACGACGAAGGTTCCGGCGATATTTCGATTCCGACCGACTCGTTCAAGGTCGCCTGCCAGCAGGTCTGCCCGGCGGAAGCGATCATCTTCGGCAACATGAACGACGAGAACAGCAAGGTCACCGCCGCCAAGAAAGACGAGCGCAATTACGGCGTGCTCGCTTACCTTGGCACGGCCCCGCGCACGACTTACCTGGGCCGCGTCCGCAACCCGAACCTGGCCATGCCCGGTGCCCAATACATCGGCAACACCAGCATTTTTGAAGCCCCGGAAAAAAAGGGCGAAGAGAAGCCGGCTGGCACGGACCATGCCTCGGCTCATAAGCTTAACCGGGAGAAGTTGACCGTCTAAACGCGATCACGGAACTGCCATGTCCTACTTCACTCCATCCACCAAGCTGGCGCCCGCGCGTTACGACCTCCTCGACAAGCATGAGGAAGCCGAACGCGAGCAGGCCCGGCTCGAGATGATCCGCGAGCCCTACGTCAACAACGGTTACGACGCCGTCTGGGTCGGGGACCGTATCGCCTCCGTCGTCGAGAACCCCGCGCCGCTCTGGTGGTACATCGCGGTGGCGGTCGCCGGTCTCTTTGCTTCTTTCACCGGACTTGGACTCCTTTATCTCATCACCACGGGCGTCGGTGTCTGGGGCGAGAACAACTCCGCCAACTGGGCGTGGGACATTACTAATTTCGTGTTCTGGATCGGTATCGGTCACGCCGGAACCATGATCGCGGCCATTCTTTACCTGACCCGCCAACGCTGGGCCACCGGCATCAACCGTGCGGCGGAAGCGATGACCATCTTTGCCGTCATGTGCGCGGGTATCTATCCGGCGGTGCACGTCGGTCGCGTCTGGTTCGCCTGGTATCTCGCGCCCATCCCGAATGGCAACGCCATCTGGCCGAACTTCCGCAGTCCGCTTCTCTGGGACGTCTTCGCCGTCTCCACCTACCTCTCGGTTTCGATCATGTTCTGGTATGTCGGCCTTATCCCCGATGCCGCCACCATGCGCGACCGGGCCAAGAACAAGATTCTCAAGTATTTCTACGCGCTCATCTGCATGGGCTGGCGTGGCAGTGCGCGGCAGTGGGCCAACTACGAATTCTGCTACCTGATGCTCGCCGGTATCGCGACGCTGCTCGTTATCACGACGTGTACCGTGGTTTCGAGCGACTTCTCCACCTCGGTCATTCCCGGCTGGCACGGCACGATCTTCATTCCTTACTTCGGTGTCGGCGCGATCTACGGCGGCTTTTGCATGCTGGTCATCCTGCTCGTTCCGATCCGCCAACTCTACAAGCTCGACGACATCATCACCCTGCGCCATGTCGATCTGTGCTGCCGCTTCGTCCTGCTCATGGCCTTGCTTATCACCTACATCTACGGGATGGAATTTTTCATCGCCTATTATGGGGGCAACCCGATTGAGCGCTATCACTTCTTCCAGAACCGCATGCATGGCCCTTACGAGGAAACCTGGGTATTGATGATGCTCTTTAACTGCGTTGTGCCCCAGCTCTTCTGGAGCAAAAAAGTCCGTCGTTCCCCCTGGCTGGCCATGCTCATCGTTGTCTTCCCCAGCTTCGGCATGTGGTATGAGCGATTCATCATTATCGTCTGCTCGATCCATCGCGACTTCCTGCCTTCCTCTTGGGGCATGTTCTATCCCACCTACGTCGACATCTTCACGTTCCTCGGCACCTTCGGCGTGTTCTTCCTCCTTTATCTCCTTTTCATCCGTTACCTGCCGGTGATCGCGATCTCCGAAGTTCGCGCCGCCTTGCCGGAAGCCGATCCCCATGAACCACCCGTTGTCGAAGAAGCCCAACCCGGAGTTGCCCATGAGTAATCCCCTGGTTGTCCCCGTCGGCGCCGGACCCTCGCCGAAAAAGCTCTACGCCGTGGCTGCAGAATTCGCTGGCCCCAAGGAACTCTACGCCGCCGCCGAAAAGGTGACCGCGCGTGGCATTCAGGGCTGGGACTGTTATTCGCCCTACTACATCCATGGCTTGGACAAGGTCATGAAGCAACCCAAGTCCCTCGTGGGCCTGTTTACGTTTGTCGGCGGTCTCAGCGGTCTGGTGGGTGGCTTTCTGCTCATCACGATTACCTCGGTCTATGTCTATCCGATCGACACGCAGGGCAAGCCCTACTTCAGTCTCCAGGCTTTCGTGCCGATCCTTGACCTGCTCATGATTATTCTCTCCGCCATCATGAGCATCGTCGGCATGACCGTCCTCTGCGGCCTGCCCCGGCTCCATCATCCGCTCTGGGAATGGGACCTTTTCCTGCGCGCCACGCACGACAAGTTCTTCATTGTCATCGAGGCCAACGATGCCCGCTTTAATGAAAAGACCTCGATTGATCTCCTGAAGGAAATCGGCGGCACCAATCTCACGCTCATTGGAGAAGAAGAATGAAACTGAGCTACGCTTTCCTCTCCATCGCCCTGGTCATTGTCGTTGTTGTCGCGATGGCCCGTGGTCGCGGTCATCATTTCACCTCGCCCCCGTTCGAGATTTTCCCGGACATGAACTACCAGGACAAGGTCAAGGATCAGGTCCCGAGTGAGTTCTTTGCCAATGGAAACTCGGCCCGCGAACCGGTTCCCGGAACTGTCGCCGAGGAAATGCCTCCCGTCGGCGATTACTGGGCCACGGGCAAGTTTGATGGGAACCATTGGGGTACCGGTATTCCGGTGCACGATTCCATCAACGGGGAGCGGCCCTTGCAGATTGATGCCGCGAACATGGAACGTGGTCGCGAACGGTACACGATCAGTTGCGCCGTTTGTCACGGTGCCTCAGGCGACGGGAAGGGGATCACTTCCAAATACGGCCTGAACGGCGTGGCGAACTATCATCAGGAGATGTATCGCACCATGAGCGACGGTGAGATTTTCAACACCATCGGCAACGGCAAGGGCCAGATGCTCGGTTACGGTTACAACATCACCATTGATGACCGCTGGCGCATTGTCATGTATATCCGCGCCTTGCAGCGCAGCCAGAACGCAAAGCTTGAAGATGCTTCGCCCGAGGAACAGCAGAAGATTCAGGACGCGGGCAAGAAGCCGGCCGGATCGGCATCGAACGTCCAGGGCCAGCCCGGCAAGCAGCTTGCGTCCACCGAAGCCACGGAGATTTCCAAATGAGCGGCCATCCTCCCCATACCGTCAAGCTTCCGGCGCCCGAATACCTCAAGCCGCGCCAGTTCGCGCTGACCAATATCTTTGCCGGGCTCTCCATCCTGGGCGTCATCCTCTCCATTATTGGGGCGGTGACCGATCGGACGCAGTTTGCCTATTCGTGGTTCACCTCGTTCTATTTCTACCTCCTCATTGCACTCGGTTCCTTCTTCTGGGTCGTGCTCCATTATGCCTGCGACTCCAACTGGACGGTACTGGCGCGGCGCACGTGGGAAAATGTCATCGGTCTCTTCTGGTTGCTCCTGCTCCTCTTCGTGCCGCTGCTCCTTCCCGGCGTCAATGAAATCCTCTGGCGTTGGATGAGTCCCTCGGCGGATCAGGCGGAACTTGCGTTGCGTTCAGGCTACCTCAACGGCCCATTCTTCTTTGTTCGCCTCATCATCTACTTCGGATACTTCATCATCGCGGGACTTTACTACCGCACCTGCTCGGTCAAACAAGACCAGGATGGGAATCCGATTTTGAGCCGACGCATGCACGATCACAGCTACCTCGCGCTGGTCATCTTCGGCGTGCTGGAAACCTTCATGGCCTTCGATTGGCTCATGGGGCTCGACTGGCGCTGGTCGTCGAGCCTCTTCGGTGCCTACAACTTCGGCATGTGCGTCCAGTCTGGCATGGCGGCGGGGATTGTCCTCGTGGCGATTCTCCGCGCGGGCGGATTCCTCGGTGCGCTGAACTCGGAGCATTTCTACATGATGGGCAAACTGCTCTTCGGTTTCACCATCCTCTGGGCCTACTTCGCCTTCGGCCAATACCTGCTCATCTGGTACGCGAACATCCCGGAAGAGACCGTTTTCTACAACAACCACAATCGCGGCCACTGGTACTTCCTTTCCTACCTGATTGTCGTGGGCAAGTTCATGTTCCCGGTGATCTATCTCCTCGCGCAGGACACGAAGAAGAGCCTCAAGGCGCTGACCTTCATCGCCGGATGGATTCTCTTCATGCAATGGGTCGAGCTCTACTGGTTCATCGCGCCGTTCGCCCACAACAGCGTCCTCCCGAGCTGGCAGGACTTCGTCTCGTTCATCACCATTACTTCGATCCTCGGCTACTTCTACATCCGCCTGGCCGCCACCGCCTCCCTCTTCCCGAACCGTGACCCGCGGATGGTCGAATGCCTTACCATCTCGAACTGACCATGTCTGACGTAACCGCATCCTCATCTCCGATCAAGTTCTCCTGGCTCATCGGGACGCTGGCCGCCTTCACAATCTTTGCGGTCATCGCCGGCTATTCCTCCCGCATGACCCGGGATTACCCTGATTACGACGAACAACGGGCCGAGGCCCGCAAAGCCACGCTCGCGCAGGTTCAGGCCGACGAAAATAAAGTGCTCTACGCGCCTGCGGGCTGGATCGACCAAGGCAAGGGAATCATTCATATCCCCATCGATGAAGCGATGGCCAAGGAAGTCGAAACCTTGAAGACGGAAAACGTCGAGATGTGTGAAGTGCCGATTGTGGCCCCCGCCCCGGCGGCTCCTGCCCCCGCGCCCGCGACCAATGCCGCCCCGGTCAAGCCCACCGCAACCGGAACCAACGCGGCCCCGGTCGCTCCCAAAGTTCCGGAAAAGACTCAGAAACCCAAAAAGTAACCCACATGGCCACCTTACCATCTCCTGGCATCGCCGACAAAGGCTTCGTCTCGACCAACCCCGAGTTGGCCGCGATTGACGCCTCGGTGCGCTGGCCCGTGCTGATCTGCTTCCTGACCGCCGTGCATTGGATGGTGGTGGGGACGTTCCTGCTCGTTTACGCCTCTTCCCTGACTCATCCGCAAGATTCGGTACCCGGGCTGGGACTCTTCGTCGACCTCTCGGATTATTGCAGTTTCTTCACCTACGGCCACGTCTGGCCTGCCGCGCTGGATTCCCTTGTCTATGGCTGGGCCAGCACGGCGGGTATGGGACTGGCCATCTGGTTGCTAGCCCGGACCTGCCGCTCCCTGGTGCGTGCCCCCGGCGTCTTGGTGACCGGTATCGTCTTCTGGAACGTGGGTGTGGCCGTTGGCCTTACCGGTATCTTCCTTGGCGGGAGCAGCAGCGTCGAATTGCTGGAATTTCCGGAATACGCCTCTTGGATTCTTTGGCTGGCCTATGTGCTCATGGCGATTTCTGCGGTGTTGACCTTCCTGGGCCGCAAGCCGGGACACGATCATCTGGCCCAGTCCTGGGTGCTGGTCGCGCTCTTTGCCTTCCCCTGGCTCTATGCAGCGGGGAGCACGCTGCTCGGCACACGCTTGCAGGCGCCTTCGTCCGCCTTGGATCCGAACGCGAGTGCTTCATGGTCGTTCTCGCTTCCCGGCTCCGGGGTGGTTCAGGAATTGATCGGTAGCTGGTATGTCCACGGTATCTATACGCTGTGGCTCGCTCCGCTCGCGCTTGGCGTCCTTTATTATCTCATCCCCAAGATGTCGGGCATCAACATCGAGTACTCCTCCAAGGCCAAGGCCGCTTTCTGGTCGTGGATCGTCCTCGCACCCTGGACTGCGGTGCACGATCTCGTCGGTGGACCTTTCCCGGCCGACACGGTCACGGTTGGCCTGATTCTCAGCGGACTTATTTTCATCCCGGTCACGCTTATCGGACTCAACCTCGTCGGCACCGCGATTGATGGCGAGAACCGGCAAGGCCATCACGGCGGCGTGGTCTTCCCCTTCCTCACGCTGGCTGCGGTCATCTTCGTGGTCGCGGGTGCCTCGGAGCAACTCCTCTCCATCCGCAGCATCAACCAGGTGCTCCGTTTCACCATGTTCCGCGAGTGCAATACCTTCCTCTGGGTCTACGGCTTCTTCAGTTTCACCGCCTTCGGCGCGATGTACTATATCGTTCCCCGTCTGCTCGATTTCGGCTGGCGCTCCGCGCTCCTCATCCGCATCCATTATTATGCCAGCGTCTATGGCATTCTCCTCGTGCTCGCGATGCTGGGCTTTGGGGGAATCATGCAGGGATTCACCCTGGAAAACCCTGATCCCCGCGTCACGATTGTCACGGCAGATGAAGTGGCCGTTTCGTTCTACATCGGCACAACTCTCTGTCTCAGCCTGATCTCCATCGGGAACGGTATCTTCGCGCTTCACCTCGGCTGGATGCTTCTTGATTGGCTCCGTCAGCAGGTTCGCCGGAGCCGGCTCGCTTCGGAAATCCTGTTTGAGCCTTACGTGGAAGAAGCGCCCGCCAAAAATTCCGAGGAGGTCTCCGTATGAGCATCCCCCAATTCCGGACCTTCTTTTTCCTGATCCTGGCCTCGTTCCTCTTTGCGTGGTTCGGGTTGGTCGTCTTTCCCTGGCTGACCGTGGGCCATCTTCCTCCCATCCAGGAAGAAGGCAGCACCGACATTATTCCGTGGGACATCGCCGGTGCCGCGCATCAGGGCGAACTGGTATACGCCGCGAACGGCTGTGCCTATTGCCATACCCAGCAGGTACGCGCCTCGACGTCCGGGGCCGATATCATCCGCGGTTGGGGCACGGCGACCGATGATTCCGACCCCAAGAAGGAGATTACCCGCCGCACCTATCCGCGCGATTACATCTGGCAGCACCAGACCTTCCTCGGCCATAACCGGAGCGGAGCGGATCTGTCCAATCTCGCCCATCGCTTCCAGACGGCAGCGGAACTCTACCGCTATCTCTACGATCCCTACATCCTGAATGCCCACAGCAGCATGCCGGCCTACCGGTACCTCTTCACCACCCGCCGCGTCACCGGCGCGCCTTACGAGGATGCCCTGGTTCTGGCTGCGGCTGATGCACCTCCTGCCGGATGGGAGATCGTCCCGACGGCTGAGGGCAAATCGCTGGTCGCCTATCTTCTCTCGCTTAATAAGGGCTATCATCTGGTGCCAGATGAAAGCGGTGTTCCCTACGTCCCCCCCTCCAAGAGTTAAGCCATGAGTCAACATAACCCCGAGCTTCAACCCGAGCCCCACCCCCATCCGCAGGAGGCGATCCAGCCTTATGCGCCCGATTTCGTGGAGACGCCTGATGTGCCCACGGAGACCGTGGATCATCCTTCACTTCCGCTTTGGATCTATCTCGTTTGCGGCGTGGCCCTCTTTATGGCGGGCAGCTCCTTCACCGGTTTCAGCACCTTCGGCATGGGCCTGATGGATCAGGGCCCCGGCGGTCCCACGGTTGCCGCAGTCAGCGCCGGTCCTGCCGCCGCCGAGACTCCGGCCCAGGTCGGGATGAAACTTTACAACGGCAACTGCGCCAACTGTCACCAGCGGAGTGGCGAAGGCCAGCCCGGCGCCTACCCCTCGCTCGTCGGTTCCGACTGGGTGCTGGGCAGCAAGGAAAGGCTTACAGCCATTCTCCTTCATGGCATCGCGGGACCGCTCACCGACAAGGGTGTCGTCTATAGCACGAATGTCATGCCCGAGTGGTCGAGCACCTTCACGGACGAAAAGATGGCCGATATCCTGACTTACATCCGCTCGTCCTGGGGCAACAAAGCCAGCGAGGTTACGGCGGCGGAGGTCACCGCGGCCCGCGCCAAGTTTGCCTCGCAATCGGGTCCCTACTGCGAAGCCGATCTTCTGAAGATCGCTCCTCACGGGCCTGACCCGGCGGATCAAAAATAGGGTATTATGGGGGAAGGGCGGGCAGCCCACATGGCCTCATAATCACATGATTCATTTTCCTCCTCGATTTCTCGGAACCGTCGCGAACGTTATTGTCGGGCTCGTTTTTGGATTGAGTTTCATGACTCTGAGCCACGCCGATGTCACGGGAACGGTGACGCTTCAAGGCCAGCCGAAGAGCCAGGACGAATCGTTCTTTGCCAAGGCCAATGGTTGCGGCGAAAGTCCCATCCGCAAGACGGAAAACTGGAAAGTTGGCCCCAAGGGCGAACTGGGGGATGTCATCGTCTGGCTGGTCGATCCAAAGTTTGCTCCGGTCGGCACCACAAAGCCAACACCTCCGCCCGAAACAGAACTCCGCCAACTTGGCTGCCGCTACATCCCCCACGTCATCGCGGTGCAGGCTGGTGTGCCCTTCAAGATCATCAACGGCGATCCGACGATCCACAATATCCGGGCCAAGGTCAGTGACGGCCCCGGCAAGCCGCCCGGCGCCGATGTCTTCAATTTCGGCCAGACCTACCAGGGGCAGGCCGATGAAAAGCAACTCGACCAAGTCGGTATCTTTACCCTCCAGTGTGACGTCCACAACTGGATGCAATGCTGGGTGCGGGTTCTCCCCAACCCCTGCTTTGGCGTGACCGGCAAGGACGGCACCTTCACCCTCCAGCAAAGCGGCCAGTTAGCCGATGGTGATTACAAGATCGACGCCTGGCACCCCCGCTTTGCCGATGTCGTCGAGCAGACGGTCCACGTCAAAAACGGGGTCGCCACCGTCCAGCTTCAATTCGATGGCGCGAAATCATTTTGACTGCCCCCCTGTAGCGGCGGTCTATGACCGTCGAATCTCGGCGGTATTCGTTCGTCTGGCGGCGACGGTCATAGA